>CAIYDQ010000235.1 GCA_903925075.1 uncultured Geobacter sp. | reverse complement strand
AGTTCATGGCGCCCTCCTGTCAAGTGTCAGGAGGGTACCATTTAACTCAAATTCAAATCAACAAAAGAACAATTGCCATTTAGTTACTGTAATATTAGCTAGTTATATATATACATTCGAAATTCCCCGGACAGTAGTGAGTCGCTGTAGGTAAAACCGTTGCCTGTCTTTTCAGCCGTTGTCCCCATGGTTTCCCTCCACAATCCCGGGCATTAACCGCCTATGTCCGCTCTTATTGTCACCGGCAACTTGGAATTGGTCTTACCCGTCACCAGGCTTCTGAAGCTGCGTTACAAGAGGACTGCTCTCGAATTTCTTCTCCAGGTCAGGATGTTGCTGGGGATTCGTTGTCGCGGCCGCAGATGACTACCCTTAGTGTTACGGCGGTTATCACGGTTCTGCCAGCGCTCAGGCGACAACGGCCTCTATGAAGAAGCCTTGCAATTGCTGGCCCGCTCCCCGGGCAAGGGCTCACTCACGCCTCGCCATTCCCACACCGGCGTCAGGCCCCGTGGCCTGACCGGCTTTTCACATTATGATAGACTATTCACTTTTGGTGCAATGAGCAGCAGAAAAACGCCACAAACGGAGGGATATCGTGATTCGCAGCATCAAGAAGGTGGACCCTTATCAAGCACAAAACATAATTGCTCCTTTTCGGGCGATGATGGGCTCATGATGATTGCCCCGTTTTGTTATTGGAGGAGGAAAGATGAGGTTTCTGTTCTCGATGATGGTGATAGCCGTTTGCTTGCCGCTGATCGTCACACCGCAAGTGCTAAGCATGGAAACCGAACCGTCGGTGCCTAGCTATAAGCTGAACCGGGCCGACGAGGATTACCGTTACCTGCAAAATCCCGTTCGAAGAGGACCGACTTCTGGGACCCGATCAAGTACATACCCTTCAACGATCGCGGCGATTTATATTTGAGCCTGGGCGGGGAGGCGCGGGAGCGCTACGAGTACTTTGACAACTACAACTGGACAGAGACGCCGAGAGACAGCGGCTATGCCCTCCAGCGATACTTCATGCACGGCGACTTTCATTTCGGTGACCACGTTCGGCTGTTCGGCCAGGTCCAAAGCAGCCTCGAGAACGGCCGCGCCGGAGGCCCCCGACCATCCATTGACAAGAACGAACTCGACCTGCACCAGGGATTTCTGGACCTCAACCTAGGCCTGCCCGGGGACACCTCTCTCACCCTGCGCTCAGGGCGGCAGGAACTTGCCTTCGGCTCACAACGCATCATAGCAGTGCGTGAAGGACCCAACGTGCGCCAGAGCTTCGACGGCTTCCGTGTCATGTACCGCGCCGGCGGCCTCGCCGTGGATGGCATCGCCACTCGTCCGGTCGAGTCCAACGTATATACCTTTGACGACGGCACCAATCACGATCAGGGACTATGGGGCGCCTATTCGGTCTTCCCCTTGCCGGGGACAACCAAGATCAATACCGATCTCTACTACCTCGGCCTCTACCGCCAAAACGCAAAATTCAACCAGGGGACTGCCAAGGAGACCCGCCATTCGGTGGGAGCGAGGATCTGGCGAACGGCGGCACCGCTCGATTGCAACTTCGAGGCGCTCTACCAGTGGGGAAGCTTCGGCCAGGGCGACATTCGGGCCTGGACCGTGGCGTCGGATACCGGCTATCGGATGGAGGATCTACCGTTAACGCCGCGGTTTGCCCTGAAAGCGGATATCGCCAGCGGGGATCACGATCCCCACAACCCCGACCTGCAGACCTTCAACCCCCTGTTCCCGAAAGGGGCCTACTTCAGCGAAGACGGCCTGATCGGCCCAGCCAACTTCATCAACATCAACCCGTCGGTCGAACTTCACCTGCCAAAAAACCTCACCCTCACCGCCAACTGGGACTTCTTCTGGCGGGAGAGCCTCCATGACGGCGTCTACAACAACGCCGTCGTCTTGGTCCGTTCAGGCACAACGACCTCCGCCCGTTACATCGGTAGCCAACCGCAGGTGCAGTTCGAGTGGGACGTGCAAAGGCATCTCACCATCGTCGCCATCTATGCCCACTTCCTGGCCGGCCCCTTCCTGCGCGACTCCGGCCCTGGCCAGGACGTCGATTACGTCACCACCTGGATCAGCTATAAGTTCTGAGGGATGGGTACATAACGCGGCATCTGCAAATCCGTGCAAGTGGACAAAGAGCGCGAAATCCATAATCTGGTAGTATGGATTCGCTTTGGCTGGTCGAAATCGCCCACTAAAAAACCCGCTATCTCTAGCGGGTTCGGGCACGGCAACAGCTTAGGCTGGACTATTTATGGCGGAAACACATGGGAATCGAACCCACCAGGGAAGTTTCTCACCCCCCTCACCGGTTTTGAAGACCGGGCCACCCACCAGCGATGATTGTGCTTCCAGTGGGAGGATCTTAAACGCAGTGCCGACCGGAAGTCAATTTTAAAATCCAGCGGCCGTTGCCACCTGCACCGCAGGACGGCAATGCTCTCTTTATATTCCCGGCGTTGCGCCTCGATGTACGACTGTTCCTTGGCCCTCAGGGCTTCGTCTTCGATGCCGGCTATCAGCGCCACCGATCTCAGGATGTTCAGCACCGATCGCTGCACCTCGTAGGTCGCGATCATCTTCGGGCTGTTGCTGTCGGTCAGTTGTTTCACCTGTTCATTAATGTTGTTGGTCTTGAGGAACGCCACCACCGCCACCACGGTGATGAGCAGCACCATGCTCCCGAAAGCAAGTCCCAGCCTGCTGCCGATCTTCAAATTGTTCATGTCTTGTCCCCTGATCCGTCGCTCTGAAATTGGATTGACACAAAAAAACCATTCCAGCTAGCCTGCCCTGAAATGGTCTCGGTTTTTCCCGCTCAAAAGCCGTATCCAGCTTATCGGGGAAAAGTCCATAGTCAATTATTCCTAATAAGTCTGTCCGCCGCGGGGTCGGCTAGACGTCGACGGTCTCTCCTTCCCGCGCCAGCCGGACCTCGGGGTTGGCGCCGCTGCGGCGGGCGAGCGCTTCGGCCAGCGCTTCTTCGAGCGCATCGTCGCCGCGGGTGGGCTCGTGGTGGGTGCAATAAAGGAGCTTGGCGCCCGCCGCCTGCGCCAGCTCGATGCAGCTGTCGAAGGTGCCGTGCCCCCACCCTTTCTTGGCGGGATACTCGTCGCGGGTGTAGGCTGAGTCGGCGATCAGCACGTCCACCCCGGAGATCGAGGCGACGATGGACTGGTATTGCTGTTCGATCAAGGATTGGTATTCGTCGTACCCCTCTTCGCCGGGGTCGTAGATGTTGCTGTGGGGCTCGTGATCGCCGGTGAAAAAGATCGACTTGCCGCCGCTGTCGATGCGGTAGCCAAGGGTGATCACCGGGTGGTTCAGCAGCACCGGAGTGATGGTGGCCGAGCCGACCTGCACGGGTTCGTTGGGCATGACGGTCAGGTACTCGATGCGGGATTTCATCTCCACCTCGCGCACCGGGAAATAGCTGTACTGCATCTGGATCTGCATGATGCGCTCCGGACCCGCGCCGGAAACGGGGTCGAAGGAGCCGTAAAGCCTGATGGTGTTGCCCGGTATGAAGATGGGCACGAAAAAGGGGAGCCCCTGGATATGGTCCCAGTGGCTGTGCGTGTTGAAGATGTTGGCGGTCACCGGAAGTTCCTTCAATAGCGCCTGGGACAGGGGGAAGATGCCGGTGCCGCCGTCCAGGATGATCAGGTCGTTGTCGTCGGTGCGCACCTCGATGCAGGTGGTGTTGCCGCCGTAGCGCACGGTGTTCGGGCCCGGCGAGGAGATGGAGCCGCGCACGCCCCAGAAGGTGATTTTCATGGCTCTCCCTCGCCGCCGCCCTTGCAGAAGGATTCGGCCTCCGCCACCATCGGCGCGAGGTCGCCCAGCCCCTCGATCACTGCGTCCAGGTCGCCTCCCAGTCGCTTGGCCAGCTCCGGCGGCAGCTCTTCCACCCGCGGATTGCCGCTGTTGCCCAGGGACAGTTTCTTGCTGATCTGGTCGGCGACGAAGAGGTAGCTCTGCACGCAATTCGCGGTCGGCGGATCGCCGTGGTGGTGGCGGATGGTCTCGGAGAGCAGTTTGGGAAACTGCCATTTTTCCACCAGCATGGCGCCGACGATGGAATGGTCGGCGCCGATGGTCTGCCGCTCCGCCTCGTGCAGCGGCAGCGACTGCTCCTCGCTCAGGGCGAGCGCCTTCTTGAACTGCGCCGGCATGAACTGGGCGAACACCACCTTGCCGAAATCGTGCAGCAGACCGGCGAGATGGCAGTCGGTGGGGTCGAGGGCGCCGTTGCCGAACTGGTTGCAGAGCATGCGGGCGAGACTGGCGGTGGTCAGGGAATGCATCAGGTAGCGTTGCATGTCGAAGCCGGCGTCGTTTTGGGCGGGGAGCACGCCGGCGGTGGCGAAGGAAAGGGCCATGTTCTTGACCGTGTTGATCCCCAGGTAGACCACCGACTGGTTCACCGAAGTGATGGGATTGGGGAAGCTGTAGTAGGCGGAATTGAGGATGCGCAGCAGCTTGATGGTCATCACCGGATCTTTCTCGATCACCTGCACCAGATCCTTCGGCTTGCAGTTGAGGTCGCGGCTGATTTCCAGGACGCGCTGCACGCTCTTCGGGAAGGCGGGCATTTTCTCGACCGCGTCCGACAAGGTCTTGGTTGGATCCATGGAAATTTCGGCCATGCGGCACGCTCAATCGAGGGTTGAAGGAAGATCCGTATTTTCGGGAATTTAGCACCTCGAATAAGTAGTTGTCAATGTGATTGTCGCCGGCAGGACGCGGTTGCCGGAGTCGGCGCCGCGGGGTTGCAATAAAAAAGGCCACCCTCGCCGAGGTGGCCTTACTGGTTAATGGCAACCTCGACGTTCCATCAGCGCCCCGGAGTGCGTCGAAGCGGCCGGCTAAAGATCCGTCTCCGGGAAGGGGGGGACCTCGGGGACGCGCTCCTCGTCGATCAGCACCCGCCCGCCGTACTCCGCGTTCTTTTGCACCAGCATCTCGGCCAGCACCGCGTCCCTGCTGCGAAAGGCCTCGATGATCTTCTCGTGCTCTTCGACCGAGATCAGCATCCTCCCCGGCTTGCTCAGCGAGGCGAGACGCAGGCGCTGGAACTTCTGCAACAGGGCGGCGATCATGTCGTGCAGCTTCTCGTTGCCCGCGCCCCTGATGAAGAGATCGTGAAAGCTGTTGTGCACCTTGAAGAAGTGGCGCACGTCCCCCTCCTGGGCGATCTCCCGCAGCTTCTCGTTGATCGCCTCCAGCTTGTTGATCTCGCGGGTGCTCAGGCGGCTGCACGCCTTGCGCGCGGCGTACCCCTCCAGGATGCTCTTGATGGCGTAGAACTCTTCCACGTCCTTGGCGGAAAAGGAAGCGACCAGCGCCCCTTTGCGCGGTATGACGGTGAGATACCCCTCCGACTCCAGCTGCCGGAACGCCTCCCTGATGGGGGTGCGGCTGATTCCGAAGCGGGTGGCCAGTTCCGGCTCGGCGACCTTCTCTCCCGGTTTGAGCGCTCCGGACATGATGGCGTCGCGGATCGTTTCCAGAATCCGCTCCCTGAGGGTCAGGTGCTTCTCGACGTTTTTCTTCATACGGTGTCCCCCGTTGCTGCGGCTGCATTGTATACAGTATCCATAAATTGTCAAGAACTTCGCCTGTAACTGCGGGCTATTCGGCGCGATTTGACTTGAATTTTTAGCCGCGCATCTGTATCGTGGCGACCTGAGGGAGTTTTTTATGGATCCGGTCCGACATCTGAAAATTTCCATCTGCGTGCTGCTGCTGCTGGTTTCCTTCGGCACCTTCGGCTATATCGCCATCGAAGGCTGGGACCTGCTGGACTCCCTGTACATGACCGTCATCACCTTGAGCACGGTCGGGTTCAAGGAGGTGCACAACCTGAGCGACCCCGGCAAGATCTTCACCATGGTGCTGATCTTTTTCGGCGTCAGCGTGATCGGCTACATCGTCGGCAGCCTGGCGCAGATCATGTTCGAAGGGCAGTTTCATCGCATCATCGGGAGGAAGAAGGTGGAAAAGTCGATATCGGCGCTGCATGACCACTACATCATCTGCGGGTTTGGACGCATCGGCGCCTTGATCTGCAAGGAGTTCGCGGCCAAGCCGCTGCCGTTCGTGGTGGTGGAGAAGGACGCCGCCTCCATCGAGCGCATCGAGTTGGACGGGCACGGCTATCTGTTTCTGCGCGGCGACGCCACGGCCGACGACACGCTGCTCAAGGCGGGGATCAAGCGGGCCAAGGGGCTGATCTCGGTGGTCACCTCCGACACGGAAAACGTCTACATCACGCTCACCGCCCGGGGACTCAACCCGGATCTGTTCATCCTGGCCCGCTCGGGCGAGGAGGGGTCGGAGATCAAGCTGAAGAGGGCCGGCGCCAACAAGGTGGTCTCCCCCTACCTGATCGGCGGCAGCAGGATGGCCCAGGCGATCCTGCGCCCCACCGTGGTCGACTTCATCGAGATCGCCACCGGTCACGAGCATATGGAACTGCAGATGGAGGAGATCGTCATCCCCGACCACTCCGGTTTCGTCGGCGAGAGCCTGGCGAGTTCCGGTTTCAGGAAGGAGACCGGGGTCATCATCGTCGGCATCAAGAAGCAGTGCGGCAAGATGGGCTTCAATCCGGAGTCGCACACCAAGATCGAGGCGCAGGACACCTTGATCGTGCTGGGCGAGCCGGCGGCCATCCTCAAACTGGAGCAGTTGGTGAGTTGCAGCAACTGCGCCGAGGAGCTGAAGAAAAAACACCGGAGAACCAATGAGTAAGCGCGTCTTTGCCCACCTGCCGTACACCAGGCTGAAAGCCGACCTCCCCTTCTTCCTGGAGCGCCGGCTGAACCCGGAGATCATGTTTTCCGCCCAGGCCCTGGACGCCCTGGCGCCCGAGGAGTTGGCGGCGGCAGCCGGGGCTCTCAAGGGAGCCGGTCTGTCCTGCACCATCCACGCCCCTTTTGTCGATCTCAATCCCGGCTCTTTCGAGAAGCTCTTGAGGGATGCCACCGTGCACCGCTTCGGGCAGGTGCTGGACGCGGCCGAAATACTCGGGCCCGAGGTGATGGTGTTTCATCCCGGCTTCGACCGCTGGCGTTACGGCGAGGCGTTCGAGCAATGGCTTGAGTTGAGCGTGCCGGTCTGGCGAGGCGTGCTCGGCCGCGCCGGGGAGATCGGCACCGTCATCGCGGTGGAAAACATCTTCGAGGAGGAGCCTTCGACGTTGCAGGCGCTGTTCGAGGCGCTGGGGGAGCCGGGCCTTCGGCACTGCTTCGACGTCGGGCACTGGAACCTGTTCAAGAAGGTGAGCATGGAGCGGTGGTTCGAGGCGCTGGGAGAAAAGGTCGCCGAGGTGCATATTCACGACAACCGCGGCACGAAGGACGATCACGCCCCCCCGGGCGAAGGGGCGATAGATTTCGACTGTTTTTTCAGGCTGATGGAGCGCTATGCGCCCGACGCCGCCTATACCATCGAGGCGCACAGCAAGCCGCACCTGGAAAGTTCGCTGGAGAAGTTGAAGCCGTACCTGGGGTGACAAAACGTCGCAACGGGGATGCGGCGGACAGGGGATAGCGCAAGACTTTCTTCAGTCCGGGATGTCGATGCTCTCGGGATCGCTCTCGTTGGCGACCACGGCCCATTCGTTCACCACCGGATCGAAATCGGCGATCTTCTCCAAGGGGGCTTTCAGGTAGCGCCCCCTGGCGATGACGGCCGTCTCTCCTCCGGGGAGCCTGATTTCGCCCGTCCCGTGAAAAAAGCGGCTGTTCTCTTCGGTGATCCTGGCCACAACCTTCAATTCCACCCCGAGCGGAATCGGCTTCTTGTAGGTCAGATTCAGCTCGACCGTCAATCCCCAAACCTCCTTGTCGTTGCCGACCATGACCGCCCTGCCGATAGCCTCGTCCAGGATGGCGGAAGCCAGCCCCCCGTGCAGCCTACCCGGGTAGCTTTGGTGTTCAAGCCTGGCGACGAAGGTCGCTATCAACTCCCCGTCCTCGGTTTCGTAGAAGGAAGCGTGCAAGCCGGAGCCGTTCTTGAGGCCGCAGACGAAGCATAATTTGGAGTTGTACTGCTTTCTGACGATCTTGTGTCGCATCCGTTGCTCCCGGTAACTGCCTGCCTCTCGGATTTTATATCAATCAGTTCGCGCCCTTGGTGCGCGCGTTGCCGGCGCGGGGCTTTCTGGATTTGGACAGCAGGTCGGCCAGGTAAGCCACCACGCCGACGTTGACGATCAGCACCGTGACCCTCGGCCAGGTGATTTCTCGCGACACCTCGAAGACCTCGATCGGGATGTACATGCCTCCGGAGAGCAGGCCAAACCATTCCGCCCACTGCATCTGCTTCCAAAGGCCGTAAGCCTCGACAAACCGGACCGTGGCGTACAGCAGCGCCGACAGCGCCAGCATCCAGAGCTGCATGTCCGTCACGCGATCCGCCGCGTCGATGAAGATGCTCGGGTAATGCTTGGCGGGATTGAAATGCATCACCGTCACCAGTTTCATGGCGGCCAGGTGCAGGTCCTTGTGGATGAACGAGAGCAGACCGCAGCCGGCAAGAAGCACCAGCGCCCCCTTCGCCGCCTCGAATACCGCGACCACGCGCAGACCTTTCTTGGGTACCGGCTTTTGGCTTTTCTTGGTCATAAAGCTCCGTTTCCTTGGGCTGACGGTGAACCCGCCGGCTCCGTGTTGCTGAAATCAGGCCTGCTGAAGCACTTTGAGACAGAGATCCTCAACCATATCCTTGACGTTCTCCCGGTAGGCCAGCATGTGCGGCGTGGCCAGATGGGCCGTCAGAGCCTCCAGGCTCTGCCATTTCTCGACGATGGTTATCACGTTCGGGTCCAGGCATTGCACCGGGAGCCCCGAATCGATGTCGACCGCCGGAAAATACTCGATGCAACCGGCCTCCTCTCTCACCTTTTGAATATTGGCCTTGAAAACATCGAGAAAGGCCGAGCGTTGTCCCTGTTTGACGCGAATTGAGGCCAGAACGCTGATCATGTAACTCTCCTTTTGCCGAAACGGCGATGGTAACATTCAATGCACGACTATCAACCGCGGAAGATGAAGAAAACTGCGCCGGCCATGCAGCAACCCGCCCAGAGATAATCCAGTTTCAGCGGTTGCCCCATGTAGAAGACCGCGAAAGGGACGAATACCGACAAAGTGATCACTTCCTGCATGATCTTCAATTGGCCGAGACTGAACGCGCCGTAGCCGGCGCGATTGGCCGGCACCTGCAAGGCATACTCAAAGAGAGCGATCCCCCAGCTGACCAGCACCGCCACCCACACGGGAGCGCCGCGCAGGTTCTTCAGGTGCGCGTACCAGGCGAAGGTCATAAAAACGTTGGACATCACCAGCAACACGATGGTTCTCATGCTTGATCCTTACTGCAAGACAGTTAGCTTGTGCCAGTGACATTGATGTCTGAGCCACCGATCTACAGCACGGAAGCGAACATATCACGATTAGCAGGGAGAGTGCAAAGGGGAAGCTCGTGACAGCCCCTTGCACCTTCCCCCACTCCCCAGCCCGCCCGGCCCGACAGCATCGGCCCATGATGCTTTTCTGTTTGTGTCCCGCGGACGAATGCTGTAGTGTGGGACGGCTTCTGTCGAACCGGCGCCTGCAACCGGCATGGCTGCTTCGCCAAGGGCAAAGGCGCGTTTGCGCGTTATTTAATTCTATGAAGGGAACGAAAATGAACATTGAGAAACAGGACGTCTACTTGAAGGAATGGCAGGGCCACGTGGACCATGCCGAACGCATGCTGCCGATCATAGGCCATCTGTACCGCGACAGCAATATCGTCACCACGGTCTACGGGCGATCGCTCGTGAACAGCCCCACGGTGGAGATCCTCAAGGCCCATCGCTTCGCGCGCCTGATTCTCGACAGCGAGTTGACCGTGCTGGAGACCTTCCCGGTGCTGGAGGCTCTCGCCAAGCTCGACCTGGCGCCGGCGCGCATCGACCTCGGCAGGCTGGCGGTGCGCTATCAGGCCCAGGCCGGCCAGCTCGGCGTCGACGACTTCGTCCGCCGCGAGCTTGCCTCGGTCAATACCGGTCGCACCCCGCTCTTGAACGAGCCCCAGGACATCGTGCTCTACGGCTTTGGCAGGATCGGCCGGCTGCTGGCGCGCATCTTGATCGAGAAGTCGGGAAGCGGCGAAAAACTGCGGCTGCGCGCCGCCGTGGTGCGCAAGGGAAGCGAAGACGACCTGGTGAAAAGGGCGAGCCTGTTGCGGCGCGATTCCGTGCATGGCCCCTTCAACGGCATCATCACCATCGACGAGGAAGAAAACGCCATCATCGCCAACGGCAACATGATCCGCATCATCTACGCCGACGCCCCTGAAAACGTGGACTACACCAAGTACGGCATCCACAACGCCATCCTGATCGACAACACCGGCAAATGGCGCGACCGCGCCGGCCTCGGGCGCCACCTGCAGGCGCAGGGGATCGCGCAGGTGCTTTTGACCGCTCCGGGCAAGGGGGACATTCCCAACGTCGTCGCCGGGGTGAACAACGAATTGATCGTCGGCGAGGAGAACATCTTTTCCGCGGCCAGTTGCACCACCAACGCCATCGTGCCGGTGCTGAAGGCGCTGAACGACCGCTTCGGCATCGCGAGCGGCCATGTCGAGACCTGCCACTCCTACACCAACGACCAAAATCTGATCGACAACTACCATAAGGCCGACCGGCGCGGGCGCAGCGCGCCGCTCAACATGGTGATCACCGAAACCGGCGCCGCCAAGGCCGTCGCCAAGGTGCTCCCGGAACTGGCCGGCAAACTGACCGGCAACGCCATCAGGGTGCCGACCCCCAACGTATCCCTCGCCATCCTGAACCTGGAGCTTTCGCAGGAGACCGACGTCGCCGCGCTCAACAGCCATCTGCGCGCGGTTTCGCTCGACTCCCCGCTGCAAAACCAGATCGACTACACAAACTCCCCCGACGTCGTTTCCAGCGACTTCGTCGGCTCGCGTCACGCCGGAGTAGTCGACTCGCTGGCCACTATCGTGCAGGGGAAGCGCTGCGTCGTCTATGTCTGGTACGACAACGAGTTCGGTTACAGCTGCCAAGTGGTGCGCATGGTCCAGAAGATGGCCGGGCTGGAGCTGCCCTCCTTGCCGTGCGAGGCGAAGGGGTGAAAAACGGCGAGGCCGGATAGAGCCCGAATTCAAAGATTCGCACACGGATTAAACGGATTGGACGGATAAATACAGATCGACCCACAAGTCTTTGGTTCTCCCAAAAGCCTTGCCTGATCCGACCCTATCCGTTACATCCGTCAAATCCGTGTGCGAGCTTTTGATCCGGCTTATTTTAAATCGCGGCGCTGGCGCCGATGCGGCGGCGCGTTTCGCACTCGCCCAACCGCTTGCTTTTCTTGTCCTGTCCGGCATTTTGGGGTAAAGTCTCCCGCGGGGGAAGAGCACCTATGACCGGCATCGACCAGAGAACGGTTAATCTTAAAACAGCAGCGGCAAAATATCTGCCGCGCCTGATAGTACTAATTCTCGGCATCTTGTTGCTCATCCCGCTAGCGCTCAAGTGCTATCTCGCCACCTCCCTGCCCGCCCCTCAGTTGTCTCGGCTCGTTACCTCCTACCTACAGCAGAGCTTCGTCGTGGAACAGGTGCGCTCTTCCGGTCTTACTCTCATTTTAAAAGGCGTGCGTCTGCAAAACCAGGCGGGATTCGCCAAGGGGAATCTCGCCGAGGCTGATTCCGTCGCCCTTAGACCGCAGTGGTTCGAACTGCTGCGCGGCAGAGGACGCTGGCAACTCATCGCGCTGGATGGAATCAAGGTAAGCCTGGAAAAGAACGGCCGCGGCGTCTGGAACTACGCACATCTGCAACAGGCGCTAGCGGCGAAAAAGCCTTCCGCCGCCGAAACTTTTATAAAAGAGCTGCGCGTCAAGAACGGAACCTTGCTGGTGCAGGGGCAGGGAACCCAAGGAGTCTCGCTGCAGCTCTACAACCTGGCGACCAAAGGCTCGCGCGATGCGGATCTCAACCTCGCCTTCGAGGACGCGGCTCGCAACCGTTACGCGCTGAAGGGCAAGGCCAGGACCGGGAAAGACGCGGCGCTCGACCTGACCCTGACGGCGCCCTCGCTGTCGCTCCAGGACACGGCTGCGATGCTGAAAATGAAAAACCCGACAGCCTTGGCAGGCGGCAAAGGGGCGCTGCTGGTGACCGCCAGCTTGCACAAGGGGGAGCTCGCCGTTTCGGGGGATCTCTCCTTCGCACGACTTCATCTGCCGCACCCCGCCAAGGCGGAACCGCCCGCAGCCGCCGCCGGCAAGGGTGGCTTCAACCCTGCGGGAAACCTCGTCGCTCCTCGATCCGCTCCCCCTGCCAAGGAGGCGAGGCCCAGGGCGGAGGGCGCTGCTCTGCCTGATACCCCCTTGGCCGGGATGCTGCATTTCACCGCCGATTACAACCTGCAAAGCGACACGGCCCGTCTGCAACAATGCACCCTGACGCTCAACAACCTGGCAACGCTGCACGCGCAAGGGAGCGTTCGAGGGGTGAAAGCCGAGCGGGAGTTCGTCCTGCAGTTGGGGATGGACGAGATCGACCTGGCGCTTTTCAACAACGTGCTTTCGCTCGCGGCAGACAAGCAGGTCATCGTTTCCGGCAGGCTTCGCTGCGATTCGCTGCTGCTGGAAGGAAGCCGGAGCCAGGGGTTGAAAAGCGCGACCGGCAACCTTAAATTGCGCGACGGCGCGCTCAGCAGAGGGGGGCGGATCATGGCAGCCGGGCTTTCCGGAGATATCGGCTTTTCCCGCAGAGAGGGAGCCATCCTTGCCAGCGGGAGGCTATCGGCTTCCGGCCCGCATGAAAAGGCGCTCCTGGAGAAGCTTGACCTGCCGTTCCACCTCGTCCTCAATTCCCGACTGAATCCGGTTTCGGCGGAGATCCCCTCCCTTTCCGCCGCGCTCATGGGGATGACGGTCAACGGCCGGGTCGGCTTCGACGCCGCCAAAGCCGACCCGGTAACCGCCTCCTTGCAGCTTTCCTCCGCGAGACTTGCCGACCTCAATTCCCTGCTTGGCCGCTTCAATCTCCAGGCGACTTCCGGCGCCGCCTCCGCCAGTCTGGAGGGGGCAGGAAGGAGCGCGCAGCAGTTTAACGCCACGGCAACCGTGCGGCTCGCCGATGTCCGCGGCAGCCGGGGCAAGGACGCCTATGCGCTGCGTAAAGCAACCGTCACCTCTGTCCTGCACGGAAAAGACGGCCGCCTGCAGGCAAAGGGAAAGGCGCAACTCTCGGCCTTGGCCTGGAACGGGAGGACGGGAGATGCACGCTTCGACTACCGGATCGACGACCGGATGCTGTACCTGGAAGACGCGCAACTAAGCGCCGACGGCGCGACGCTCGCTTTTTCCCGCCTGAGCGGCCCGCTGCCGGTCAAACATGCCGCCGGCAGCCTCACCGCGATTCCGGTCGTCTTCGACCTGGACCGTTGCACGGCAAAACGCGGCGAGTTGGAGCTGCGAGAGCTCTCCGGCCGGGTGCGGGGGAGCTTCAACACCGACAGCGCCGGCAGCTGGCTTTCCGGCAGCGCCGATCTCGCCTCGGGAGCGGTTCTCTGGCAGTCGAAGACGGTCGGCGCCCCGACGGTCCATGCTGTTTTCACGCGATCCGGAGGGAGAGGCGAGCTCGGCGGACGGCTATTGGCCGGGAAATTAACCGGCGCCGTCTCCTTCAACCCCTTCGCGCCCGAGGCCGGCCAGAGCTTCGAGGCCGCGCTCGCCGGCGCCGAACTGGCAGCGGCGGCTCAATTCCTCCCCAAGAGCGCCACGGCGCATCCTGCCGGCGGCGTTGTCGATCTGCGCCTCAAGGGGGGTTATTCTCGCCGCGACGGCCTCGCCGGTCGCTTGGAGGCCAAAGGAAGCGCGATCGCCCTGGCCGGCAGCGGCGGCAAGATGCTCCTCTCCGGCGCGGGGGCGTCTTTGATCGGCACCCTGGCCGGCGGCAACGTATCGCTAAGCGAGGCGGTTTTGACTCCCGGCAGCGGGGTGGAGTTGAAGCTGAAGGGGGAAGTGGCCCAGGCGTTTTCAGCCAAACGCAAGGGGAGCATCGCCTTCTCTTTACCGCCGACCGCGGTAAACGGGCTCGTCGCTCCCTTTTTGAACGTGCTCCCCCGGTTGCTGCAAGAGGCGGAAGTCAGCGGAAAGGTGACGGCAGACGGGAGGATCGAGCTGCGGGAGGGAAAAACCCTGCTGGACGGAGCGCTGATTCTCAACGGCTGCAACTTGAAGGTGGCGGCGCAGAAACTCGTGGTTGCCGACATCAGCGGCAGACTCCCTGTCTCGCTCGACCTTTCCGGCAAGACGTCCGCCAAGGCAGCAGAGGCCATGGAGTTCAGCAGGGAGAACTACCCGCGCCTGCTGGCGCAGTTGCGCAAAGGCGCGGCCTCCGCCGGCGGCCAAGTCGTCACCATCGGCAAGATAGCCTTTGGCGGGGTCGAGCTCGGCAAACTGACCATGCATGTCAGCGCAGCCAACGGCGGCACCCAGATCGATTCGCTCAGCAGTACGTTCTACGAAGGGGATCTTCTCGGCAGAGGTTTTATCAGCATGCAGGACAAACTCTTTTACCGCGGCGACCTGTCGATCAACGGCCTTAGTTTGCGCGCCCTTTGCAGCAGATTCGCCAATATCAAGGGGTACATCTCCGGGCGGGTCGACGGCGTAATCAGCGTGAGCGGCGGGGGCAGAGGGATTGCAGGCTTGGCCGGCTTCGTCGATCTCTGGGCGCGGGAAGGAGGCGGCGAAAAGATGCTGGTCAGCAAGGAGTTCCTGCAACGCTTGGCGAAGCAAAAACTGACCGGATTCTTCAGTTCCGATCGTCCTTACGACCAGGCCGAAATCAAGGCGATCTTGGAGGAAGGGGACTTGAGCTTCGACACCCTGAAGATCCTGCATACCAACCTGTTCGGCGTGCGCGACCTGAACGTTTCCATAGCGCCCGCCCAAAACCGGATCTCGTTGCAGCACCTTTTGGACTCCATCAAGGAGGCGGTAGTGCGGGGAGCGCCGACCACCGGAGCGCCGCCGGCAGGGCGCGCTACCGGAACTCCCGCGGAGCGGCCGGCGGAGGCTCCCGCGGAGGCCCCCGCGACCGAATTCAAGTGGGGGGAGTAACCTACCGGCTGCCAATCAGCAAATGTGGGCAAATCCTGTTAATTTTGTGTTACATTTCACCATGCCGCCACTCAGTTCCAACTACTAAACCCGGAGGTGCTTATGAAAAGAAGACTCTTGAAAGCATTGACCGCCGTCGCCTGCTTTGCGCTGACCGCGTGTGCGGTGATTACCGTCAACGTCTACTTCCCGGAGAAAGCCGCCAAGGAGGCATACAAATCTCTGGACGACATGCTGCTGAAAAGCGGGGAAAAGACTCCTCCTGGCGAAAAGGCGCCGTCGGTTGCGCCGGTCCCCCCTGAGGAGAAGCCGCAGAGCATGCTTTTCAACGAACTGCCGCGCTTTGCACTGGTGGCCGTTGCCTACGCCGCGGAGGCTGAGGTGGATGCCGATGCCCTGGCAATCGAGCTTTCCAGCATGCCCGAGGTTTTGAAGGCCTACGACGACATGCGGGGGAGGCTGCCGAAGTTGAACGCTCTTTTCGCCAATGGAACGATCGGCCTTACCAACCAGGGGCTTGTCAGCGTTCGGGACAAGGCCAAAGCCACCCCACAGTACCAGGCCCTGGTGACCGCCGAAAACCAGAGCCGGAAGACGGTGGTGACCAGCATGGCCAAGGCGATTTTGAAGCTGAACAAGCAAAAAGAAACCAAAGCGGCGTTGGACCTGGTGCTTGGCAAAGCCGCCTCCACCTTCGCGGAAACCAAGCGCGATGCGGCCCAGCCGGGATGGTGGATGCAACTGCCAAACGGCAATTGGGTGCAGAAGTAGCTACGGCGCTCCGCCCCTTGCTCGGGGCAATAGATCTACATACGGAAAAAGAAAGGCCGCACTCGTTTTGAGCGCGGCTTTTTTATTCGATAAAAGACAAAACAGGCACTCTCCGGTCAGGATCAGCAGCTTTCTTTTTCTATCTTCTCCAACAAGGACAATGCAGGCAGGTCGTCGTGTAGTTCGAACAGCTCTCTTATGTTGTTGATATACGAGTGTATGAGGAACAGTTCGTCCAGACAGCGCCCTCCGTTTTGCTCGGGATGTCCGATGCGCGCCAATTTCCCCTTGAAATGTTCCCAAAATGCGTTGGCATTCTCCGGCGCATCGATGTGCCGCCGCAACATCAAGATCAGCTCTTGAGAATTTTTATCGCCTTCGATGCCGACGAACGACACGTAGCGATCGGGCTTGCCATCTTGCGCCATCAGGTCCCTCCCCTCGGAAAAGTTAAGCTACCTCGTCCACCCTGAGCGCGAAGGTCAGTTCAAACCCCGCCAGCAGGTGGTTGCCGTCCAGCGTCACCACCGAATCGCTGAGCGCGCTCACCACCATCACCCTGGATGCGCCCCCGGCAAAGTCCACGCTCAACCTCTGCCCGACGACGATCTCTTTATCGGCGGGGAAGGACTTTCGAGAGACGGTGATGATATTCTCCTGACGGCGCGGACCGTAACCCTCTTCGGCGGAAAGCACTATGTTCCTGGTCTCGCCCGCGCGCATGCCGATGATGGCGTTCTCCAAAGCGGGAAATAGCTGATCGCTGCCGATCGTTACGGTCAAGGGTCCGTCATTCTCGGTGCTGGAAAAAATTGTGCCGTCGTTCAGCGTGCCGATATAGCTGATGGTAACGGTGCTGCCGATCTCCACCTTACTCATTTGCACTCTCCTTTTGCTGGTGATTATTCCGCGTGCTTCGTGAAACGCGAATACTCCCCGGCGCCACCGTGGCAACGTCGCGTTTCGTGCCTCGACGCGACCTACCTTGCTTCGGGAACGCGATATCGCCCCGGGCGCCATTGTGGCAACTCAACGCGACCTACGTTGCTTCCGCATATCCCATTCGGCGCCATAAACATACCGTAGGATGCGGTGAACATCCTGAACCGCATCATTCCCAAACCGATGCGGTTCGTGCCTCACCGCATCCTACAAGGCGTTCTTCCGCAACCATTACTTGCTGAAGATCAGCGCCAATCAGGACAAAGAATGCGATCCGTAGGGGCGAACCTTGTGTTCGCCCGCCTCTCCAGCGCACACTGACCTGCATTTGCACGCTGCGCGCCAAACCGCAGAATTACCATAACACCCTGTAATATCATGCGGTTTAGATTGCCTATGATCCGATTCGGAACAAGTCGTGCCCTTATCTTGGGCAGGCGCCCCATCGCTGCCCCGGAAGTAGTCATCGGCACTGCCCCATTCCTTGGGTCCCCTTTGCGAGAAGAGCTTGACCGCGTTTGGCGCTACCGGTAGAATCGTGGTCGCCTCCTTTACCTGAACAGCCGCATTTACTAGGGGAAACCGTCATGTCTCTATGGGAAAGCGCCAAAGCAGAGCTGATCGACATCATCGAGTGGTCCGACGAATCAAGCGACACCCTGGTCTGGAAATTCCCCCGATTCGACAACGAGATCAAACAGGGGGCGCAACTGATCGTGCGCCAGTCGCAGGCGGCGATCTTTGTCAACATGGGCAAGATCGCCGATGTCTTCGGCCCCGGCATGCACCGGCTGACCACCAATAACCTTCCCGTGCTCAGCACGCTCAGGGGCTGGAAGTACGGATTCGAAAGCCCGTTCAAGTCGGAAGTGTATTTCGTCAATACCAGGAATTTCACCAATCTTAAATGGGGCACCAGAAATCCGGTTATCGTCAACGATGCCGAGTTCGGGCCGGTCCGTTTGAGATCGTATGGAACCTATGTAGTGAGGGTGAGCGACCCGGCGAAATTCATCACGGAGATAGTCGGCACGGCAGGACATTTCACGGTCGCAGAGGTGTCGGAGCAGCTAAGGAACCTGATAGTCACCAGGTTTGCGGATCACCTCGGCGAGTGCAAGATTCCGGTGCTGCAACTGACGGGAAACTACAACGAATTTTCAAAATATTTAACGGAGAAGATCTGCGCCGAGTTCCAGGAATACGGCCTCGAGGTGACGAAACTGCTGGTGGAAAACATCTCGCTTCCCCTGGAGGTCGAAGAGGCCTTGGATAAAAGAAGCAGCATGGGGGTCATCGGCAATCTCGACAATTACCTGAAATTCCAGAGCGCCAACGCCGTGGAAGCGGCGGCCAAAAACCCCGGGGGGGAAGCCTCGGCAGGCATAGGCATGGGAATGGGGTTCGCCATGGCCAATCAATTGGCGGGCATGGTGGCAAATCAGCCCGGACCTCGGCAGGACCCGGCGCAGCCGCCGCCGCTTCCCGAAACGGAAATGGACTGCAAGTACTACGTGGGCAAGGACGGCAAAAAGGCCGGCCCTTTTCACCGAGACGCCATCGCCGAGTACATAAAAAGGGGAACCATCACACGGGAAACCCTGCTGTGGAAAACGGGCATGGCCGAATGGAAACCAAGCCAACAGTTCGACGAATTTGAAGCGCTGCTGAACGAGACGCCGCCGCCGCTTCCGAAGTAAAACCTGTCGCCACGGAGAAAATCTGAGGAAATCTGAGAACGACGAACAAAAAAAACTGGAAAGTCGAGAAGCTTTAGAGGCTTTTAGCTTTTGGTTCTAAACAAAAAAGTTTAAGGCTTTTTAGTTTTCCCCTGGTTTTTTTCTTTCTCAGATGTACTCAGATTTTCTCCGTGGCCAACGTCTTGCTTTTGAGACTAAACAATGGGAGGCTTCGTGGCTAACTGCTGCAACTGTTCGGCGCCCCTGCCGCCCAACACCATCAAGTGCGAGTATTGCGGCAGCCGAAACGACATCGATCTGGTCGGCATCAATTTCTACACGACGCACGAACTGGATGCCGCGCGCATCTGCCCGAGATGCAACATTCCTCTGCAGACCATCAACCTGAAGACGGGCGACAAATTCCTGATCGAGCGCTGCGACGCATGTCTGGGGCTTTTTTTCGATCCGGGGGAATTGGAGGCGCTTTTGGAGGCCTCGGTGACGAACGTCTTCGCCGTCAACCAAACCCAGCTGGAAAGCATCAATAATTCCCTCAGGTCCGGCGATTACAGCGTCACCTACGTCAAGTGCCCGGTCTGCTCCCAGATGATGAACAGGGTAAATTTCGGCGCCAAGAGCGGCGTCATAGTCGATCGGTGCAAAGACCACGGGGTCTGGCTTGACGGCGGGGAACTGCGCCACCTTATGGAATGGATGAAGGCGGGCGGCAAGCTGCTGGATCAGCAGAGGCGGGAGGAGCAGAAAAAGGAGCAAGTCGCTCAGGAAAAAAAGCAATTGGATAGTAACGACGGCTGCTCGACGCTCGGCAATTATGCCGGTTACGGCAAGTTCGACGACTACGGCAGCACCCTGAGGCATCAGGATGCCGATCTCTTCGACCTGGTACGAAGCGCCATCGGCTTTTTCCTGCGCTAGCCGCTTTCATTCAGCTCTCCATTTTGCGGGGAATGCCCACCACGTTCAGTTCCAGCACCACGTCTTCGAGTTGCCCGAAAGACTCGGAGGTAGCGCCGGCCGGCTTGAAAACATCCAGCGACCACAGGCCGGCAGCCGTTGCCCGACCGATGGGGCTCGCGTTCAGCCAGGAGTTGAGGCCGCAAATCTCCAAAGGGCGGAGCGATCGACGGTTTTCAACCCGGCCCAGCAGACAGCTCGACCGGGCGAATTGATTCACGTTCACGCTCTCGCCGGACCTCTGATACAACGCCTGCTCGGGAAGTTGCAGGGTGATCGACCACGGCACCTTACCGACCTCCCCTTTGAGCGAAGCGCCGATCCCCCGCAGGCGGCAATTGTCGTGGTCTCGAAACAGGGTCGCCGGAATTTGCAGCTTGGTCGAAAAACTCTCCCTGCTCTGTTTGAGTTGCACCCAGATGTTTCGGTTGAGCAGCGAGCGCACCGAAACAACCCTGGTAAAGGTGTCTTCCGTCTGCCGGTATCTGGCCAGCCATTCGCCGGCGTTGCGGATCCAGTTGGTCAGGTTGGTGATCGAGGCTCCTAACCCCTCGTTTTCAGGGGGCAGAGGCGACGACGCTTCGGCATGATCGTAAAAGACCTTGAGTCCCGCCTCGGCCACGCAGGCGCGGTTGACAGCCTCTTCGTAATCGCGGCACAAACGCTTGAGCGCGAAATCGCGTCGCTCGTCGAGGGCCAAAGGGCCGCCCGGGGCCGAAAGTTCTTTTTTCCGTCGCAGCGCCTCCGCTTGCAGGTCCAGGCCGGTTCTTATGCGCGGCACTTCGGCGACGGCCGCCACAGGTTGCGCCTCGGCTTCGGGCATCTCCTCGGTGGCACCTTCCATGCTTTCTTGGGACTGGTCAAAAAGGCTTGCCGCTTCCGGAGTTGCGCTCGCGCCCGCCTCAGGCAAGCCTTCCGGCTCGCTCATCCTGGCCAAGTCAAGTTGCTGCTGCTGAGTCTCAAGATCATTCCAAAAGCGGTTCCACTCATACTGGAGCGAACAGTACTCTTGGAAATCCGCTCTGCACCTGTCTATCAGAGTGGCCGCCTGATCCAGAAGCGCCTCCACCTGCCAGTGACGGTAATTAGCCTCCAACATGTCTTGATCCGGACGGTAAGCCACAATATTGCACGACAACTCACTCATTTCTGGCCTCCTGGTCGGAGAAGTTTCGTCTAGGTCGCATCTCGGCAAACAGCGTGAAAGTATACTCACCCGCAACATGGTAGCAACCGGGTTTCCCGGAAAAGCGTCCAATCGCCTCACCCTCCCCCCAACCCTTCCCCTCGCTGCCACCATGGCAACGTCGCGTTTTGTGCCTCAACGCGGACCTACGCGATCTATCCGCCCAAAAACTCCCCTTCACCCGTCTATTCGATCCTTTACCTGCGGGTGCATGACGTGATAGGTTTGGCGGATGGTCGGCAGACCCTGCTTGACCGATCGTTGTTCTCGCGGCCACTATGGAACCCGAAACAGAAGCGCCCCATTTTTCGAACCTCCAAAGAGAGTCCTATGCGAAAGAAATTATTAGTGCAGATCGCGCGGTTGAAGGCCGCCGGCGCCAGCTACGTGGACGCCCGCTGGCACCCGGTCGAGGAAACGAACCACCTGCTGATGTGGAACGGCAATTTAAAAGGCGCGACCTCGTCCCGCGAGAGCGGGGTCGGCATTCGCGTGCTTTACCGGGGGGCATGGGGTTTTTCCGCCTCGTCGGATGTCGGCAATCTCTCCTCGCTCTTCGAAAAAGCCCTGGACAACGCACGGGTCGCCGCGCAGCGGGTGACCTTCCCGGTCCGACTGGCCGAGAAACCACCGATCCGGGCCTCGTTTAACAGCCCAAACCTGATCGATCCTTTTTCCGTGCCGCTCACCGACAAAATCGCCTTTTTGAAAGAGTTGGACGCAAAACTGGACCAGCCCGGCGTCGCCCAGCGCATCGGCCGGTTGAGCTTCATGCGCAAACAGATCGTCTACTTTGATTCCGAGGGGAGCGAGATCGAGAAGAACATCATCGAGGTTTTTCCGGGGATCACGGTCATGGGGGTGGATGCGCAGGGCGAATCCCATGCGCGCAAATTCAGCCCCTCGCTCGCCGGCGCCACCCGCGGCGGGGAGACGCTCGACCCGCAACTTTTCGGCGAAAACGCCGAGCGGATCGTGCGGGAGATGAATGAAGTCCTGGTTGCCGAGCCCTGCCCCAAAGACCGGCGTTCGGTGATTTTGCTCCCCGGCATCATGTACCTGCAAACCCACGAGACCATTGGACACGCGCTGGAGTTGGATCGCATCCTGGGGTACGAACTGGCCTATGCCGGCGGCTCCTTCGTCAAACTGGAAGACTTCGGCGCGTTGCGCTACGGCTCCGTCAAGTTGACCGTCCGCGCCGACGCCACCCTCCCCAACAGCCCCGGCAGTTTCGGTTACGACGACGACGGCGTGGCCGCCCGGAACAACCTGCTGATCGACAAGGGTTTGCTGGTCGGCGCGATTACCGGTCGCCAGATGGTGGAAGAAGCCAACGCCCGCGCCGGCAAAGCCGTCTTCAAGGGGAGCAGTGGCGCCAACCGCGCGACTGCCTTTTATCGGGTGCCGATCGAACGCATGACCAACATCAACATCGATCCCGGCCCCGACGGCTCGCTGGACGAGATCGTCAAAAACACCGAGAAAGGCATCATCCTCGACGGCGACAAGAGCTGGTCGATCGGCTCCAACCGGGAACAATTCCACTTCGCCAACGACATCGGCTGGCTGGTGGAAGACGGCAAAATCACCCGCGTCGTCAAAAATTCCACCTACAAGGGCGAGACCGTCGAATTCTACAATTCTCTTTCCGCCGTGGGCGATCAATCAACCTGGGAAGTGCGCAGCGTTGACAACTGCGGCAAGGGTCAACCCAATCAGATCATGCAGTTGGGGCACGGCATCCCGGTCTGCCGCTTCGACAACGTGACCATAGGAGAGTAGCCGTGAAGGATCGAATCCTGCAAACCTTGCGCGAACTGCGCGCCTACGCCCTCTCCAAAAACGTCGAGGCCGCGTTCTTTTATCACGAAGAAGACAGCTACCTGATGCGTTTCGCCAACTCGGCCATTTCGCTCAACACCAACGAGCATCTCCTGCGCCTGGACATCACCGCCTACGAGGATCGCAAGCGGGCAAGCTACGAATTGATCACCGATTTGAGCAAATTGGACGAGATGAAACAGGGCGTGGATATCGCCGCGGAAATGGTCAAGCACGCCCAGCCTTTGCATTACCAGCCGACCGTGCCGGTTTACCGGGAGAGCTACCTCGATGAGAGCGTCTTCGACGCCGGCCTGGCGGGGATCGACAACGATGCGCGCCTGGCGTACTTCAACGAGGCGTCGGCAGGCCTGGAAACCGAGGAGATCAAACTCTCCGGGATTTTTTCCTGCGGCGTCAACACCATCGCGCAGATCAACACCCGCTCGGAACATCTGCAATATTTCAAGAGCTCGGACGCGCAGATCAGCATGGTCCTTTCCCATACCGGCCTCAAGTGGGAGGTCATCGCCGAGCAGTCGGCGCAGCGGCAAACCGATTTGGACCCGTCCGCGCTGCGGCGCGAGCTGTCGTTCCTGCTGGATCGCTACCGGCACGATGCGCCGCAGCAGCTTCCTTTGGGCAGCTACGACATCGTCTTCGGCTCCGCCGCCATCGGCGACCTGGTTGACGTCTTGAGCTACATCGGCTTTGACGGCGGTTCGATGAAACGGGGCTTTTCCTTTTTAAGCGAAGATCAGCTGGGCAGAAGGGTCTTCTCGGAGAAGTTCCAGCTGACCGACGACCCCCGGCGCCTGGAGACCTTCCCGTTTCGGCGCGACCTGACGGGCATGCCCCGCGAGCCGTTCTCCTTCTTCGAAAAAGGCGTTTTCAACTCTTTCGCCTGGTCGCAGGACGAGGCCGACGAATTCGGCGCAGCACCCACGGGGCACACGGTCATGCACCAGAGTCTCGTGCTGGGCGGCGGCGACAAAGAGGCCGGAACGCTGGCCGAACTGGTAGCCCTGCCACGCGAGAAAGACCTGCTGTACATCCCTTTTCTGCATTACTTGAATATCGTCAACCCTTCCAAGGGCTTGATCACGGCCAGCTCCCGCTTCGGCGCGCTGCTGCTGAAGAAGGACGGCTCCGTCGTCGTCCCTTACAACGTGCGCGTCACCCAGAGCCTGCCGGAGATCTTCGGCGACAAGCTGGCCTGGCTTTCCCGGACCCAGACCGTCAACAACACCTCGTCCAGCTACGGCGCGCGCAATCCGACCGCGATAGTCGTTCCGGCCTTTTTACAGGTGAACGACCTGGAGATTTCGCACTCCAATTCCAGTTATTGATCTGCGCAGGGGGGGGAGAACAGAGGGATTTATCGCACAGCCCGCCGCCGGTTTTTTGTGTTGATAATTTGCACAAAACATATAATATAACTGTGGTCATTTTCTTCCGGAGGTTATAAATGGCGAGAACTACTGTGACTTTGCCGCAAGACCTGCTAACAGAACTGATGTCGATGGTCGATGCTAAAAGCAAAACGGAAGCAGTCATCACTGCCATTAAGGACGAGATTCGGCTGCGCAAGGCGGCCCGCATCAAGTCTCTCGCCGGGGTAATCGAATTCACCGCCACAGCCGACGAGCTTCGCCATAGAGACCCACGTCTTGGTTAAGGTCTTGGTAGATACCTCCGTATGGATCGAATATTTTCGTAAGCGCGAGCCCTACTACGGGATGGTGACCCGCCTGATCGATGACGAGCGTGTATGCTCAACTGGCATAATTTTAGCGGAGTTGATGCAAGGAGCCAAATCCGAGAAAGAGATTTCCATCCTCGCCGACTTTCCTCAAGTCTTCAGTTTCATTCCCGAAGCACAAAAGCTATGGCTGGACGCCGGACGGCTAGCATTCAACCTGCGCCGAAAAGGGCTTACCATTGGTTTGTCAGATTGTTATATAGCAGTCGCTGCCGCCTCCATCCGCGTGCAAGTGGCGACATTGGACAGCCATTTTAACGCTCTCTGCAAACCGGCACGGATCACCTTGTTCGAATTCTGATCATTCACCCACGTAAAAGGAGAAAACAGATGACACGTTCGCCGGCAATTCTTTTTTTTGTGCTGCTCAGTTTGCTTCTCGCGCCAACGCGCGGGTTTTCGCAGGCGCCTGTTCCCGTAGAGGTAGGCGATAGGTTGGTGGATATCAAAAAGACCATCGCCTTTCTCGAGAAAACCGGCGATCTGGTGCGCGTCAAGTCGGAAGTTGACCCGAATCTTGAATTAGCCGGCATCGCCAAAATGTACGAAGGAAAAAAGTGCATTCTCTTTGAAAAAGTGAAGGGAAGTAAATATCCCGTGTTCATGGGTCTGGTGTGGAACAGAGATACCATCGGGAAACTTTTCAACATCTCCAAGGAACAGGTGCCATTCGTGATCGCCAATGCGATCGGCGCCTGGAAAAAAGACAAAACCGCCCTCGTCTCGGGAATGCGCGAGAAGGGTCCGGCAAACGAGGTGATACAAACCAAGAATTTCAGCCTGTACGACCTTCCCGTGCCGGTGCACGCCCTCAAAGACGGGGGACCCTATTTCGATTCTTCGGTTGTGGTCGTCAGAGACCCGGAAACCGGAGTTGCCAATTTCTCCGTCCACCGGATCATGGTAACCGGCAAGGACAGCCTCTCCTTCCTCATCGATCCGGGCCGTCATCTGGGCGCCTATCTGGACATCATGGAAAAGAAAGGCAAACCCCTGCAAGTCACCATCAATAACGGCATCAGCCTTGCCCCCTGGCTTGTTTCCGCCATACCCGGCCAGGGTCCCGGCAAGATCGGCATCGCCAACCGCCTGGTGGGCCGGCCCATCGAATTCGTAAAGGGACAGACGGTCGACGTGCCGGCCTTCGCGGACGCGCAATTCGTCATCGAAGCCGAAATCCTTCCCAACGTGAAGGCGCCGGAAGGCCCGTTTGCCGAGGTTACCGGCTACTATGGCACGCGGGCGAACCGCTGGGTGATGAAAGTGAAGGCCATCACCCACCAGAAGAATCCGATCTTCCATTCGCTGCTGTCGGGTCAGGAAGTGTGGAACGCTGTCGGCTTGACTGCCGAAGCCAAGATCTTCAGCATCGTCAACAAGAAAGTGCCCGATCTGAAAGCCGTCTACCTGCCGCCGGGCGGGTCCGGATTCTACGGCGCGGTAATACAGTTGCAAAAAAGCAAAGAAGGCGTCCAGAATGAAGCGATACTGGAAACCTTCAAGGCTTTTCCCTCTCTGCAATGGGTAACCGCGGTCGATACCGACGTGAACCTCTACGATCCCATCGACGTGGAGTGGGCCTTCACCACCCGTTTCGACGCCAAGAAGGGGTTCATCATGCTTCCCGACCAGGTAGGGCATCCCCTCAACCCGATGGTGAAAGACGGTCTGGTGACCAAAGTCGGCATCGACGCGACGGCTCCGTACCCGAGAACGCCAGCCTTTGAGCGGGCGCAATTCAAGACCGTAAACCTGAAAGATTTCGTAATCAAGGAGTAATCAAGGAGTAGCATTGACCGTCGACAGGCGTAAAGACATGGCTTCGTGCGAGCCTGTTTTTACGCCTGTTTTTACTCCCGACTCCTTTACCCCTGCCTCCGCGCCGTGCCCGCGCGCTTGACTCCGCATACCCGTAAACCGCCCATTTCTGCCGAGCTTCCAAATCCCGCCGTTGACAAATAATGACTCGCTAATATTATTTACCGGGCTTCGGCCTTGACAGTCACTCTCTATCAAGAAGGAGACAAACATGGGAAAAACGCAAAAAACAGTGGTCTGGTTTACGCTGGTCGCTTCCATGGCATTCGCCTCAGGCATTGCCTTCGCCGAGGCGAAGAACGACCGCGACGATGCCAGAAACGCGAGTTGCCGCAAGGTGCCTGGCCATGCGGCGCTCCATGCCGCGCTGGCCGCGGCCCGCGCCAACAGCAACGGCGGCTTCAACCTCGACATGTGGGGAGCGATCGTCAACCGCGACGGCGTCGTCTGCGCGGTCGCCTCTACCGGCGCCGATCGCGGCTCCCAGTGGCCCGGCAGCCGCGTTATCTCCGCGCAAAAGGCCAACACTGCCAACGCCTTCAGCCTGCCGGCGCTTGCGCTTTCCTCGGCGAACCTTTGGGCGGCGGTGCAGCCAGGCGGATCCCTTTTCGGCTTGCAGGAAAGCAATCCGGTCGATACCAAAACCGCCTACGAAGGACCTTCCTCCGACTACGGCACGGCAAACGACCCGATGGTCGGGGAGAAGATCGGCGGCATCAACGTCTTCGGCGGCGGGCTGGCGCTCTACAACCAGCAGCATGAGTTGGTGGGGGCCATCGGGGTAAGCGGCGACACCTCCTGCGCGGACCACAACATCGCCTGGCGGACCCGCCACACCCTCAATTTGGACTACGTGCCCGGCGGAGTCGGCGGCGATCCGACCAGGCCCGACAACATCAATTACCTCGGACTGGTCCCGGTGCCAAGCCTCGCCAACGACTTCTCCCATCCCATTTGCAAGATAGCCGGCACCGACGGCGTTTCGGCCATCAGCGCTGCCCTGCCGCCCAATTCAGGCTCCGGCACGGCAAAGAAATCCGATCTGCCGCCAGCCCCCGGAAAATCCGCCTCCCCGGAAAGGCTGACCAGCAACTAGTCACCCGGTCCAGCTTAAAGCTTACGAGGTTTTAAGCTGGACTGACTACTAGTCACCCCCGGCGCAATTTCAGGCTTGACAAAAGTTAGCTCGCATGCTTAAGTGCCGTGTCGTTAAATACTGCTAAGGGGGTTACGATATGTCCAATTCCTATCCGGTTGAATACAAGGGGACTGCGTTCGGAGATCCTGCCAGATCGGCGACCATGGATCGGGCGCCGGCCGTCAATGCAACGGCAAATGCCGCGCACAGCGCCAAGGCACTTCAACAGACAGGGACCAGGTCAATGGACGTGGTAACCATATCAGCAGAGGCCCGTCAGTTGTCATCCCAGCCTGCAAGTTACAAAGGGACGGCCTTTGGCGATCCGATTTAACGGGCGCTGACGCCTTTCCCTGCGGGGTTGAAAAGGCTTTCTACATCTTCCATCTCAAATACATCTCTTCCACCTTGTCTCTGGCCCAAGGGGTCCTTCTCAGGAACTTGAGGCTGGAGGCAATGCTGGGGGCGTGGGTGAAGCAGCGGATATCGATCCGTTTTGCCATCTCCTCCCAGCCGAACTCCTCCACCAGGTCAGTAAGGATCTTCTTCAAAGTAATTCCGTGCAGCGGGTCAGCCGGCAGTTGCTCGGTCATCGTTTCTCCTGTTTGAAGTTGGGCAAGTCGAAGCGAAGAGCATGTCGACAAGTCCCCCTGCCGTCGGGTCGTTTTCCTTTTAACGGGCAACCGGTTTTAGCAGGATCGCAGGAGGACAGTATGGCGGCGCTATTAAATGAGCCAGTTTTCAACAGGCAGCCCGGGCACGCGGGAGAACTCGCGCTCATTGTGAGTCACCATCACCAAGTTAAGGGATCTGGCGTGGGCAGCGATAAGCAGATCGTTATGGCCGATGGGCTGACCCGTAGTATGCAGATAGTTCCGGATTTCCGCATAATGACGGTCGACAGGTTCTTCCAGGGACAAAATCGCCAAGGCGGACAAAATAGTGTCGAGTTGGACAGTTAGCCTCGCGGAACCTTTTTTGGCGGCCCCAAAACGGAGTTCACACGCGACCACTATGCTGGTGCATACGGCAGCTTCCCCCACTGCGGCAATACGTTGGGCCACAGCACCTGAGGGTTCTTTAACAAGGCGTGACAGGATGTTCGTGTCAAGCAGATATCTAGGCAGATTCATGCTAGAACGCCACATCACTGTCATTAACGAGAGGGTCTTCAATCTCAGGGAACTCTTCATTGAGAGGTTGTAGGGTAGCAAGCAGCGCCAGCAGAGATGGTTCCTTCACCGCTTCCACTATCAGGCGATCCCCTTCCTTGCGGATCACCGCTTCATTTCCGGGCAACTCAAGATCGCGAGGTATCCGCAACGCCTGATTTGCACCGTTTCTGAACAGACGAATATGACGATCAGTTTGCATGATAATCCCCCTCCCTAGCGACCTATGCCTACGCATATGCTACCACATTGGCTTGTCAAACCAAACAGCAAAAACATGGGCGACAGAAGATGCACGCGTTCGCTACACCGATTGAACTCTACCAAGATGCGCACGCTGCTGAGCACAAAAGTCTCAGGCCATAGAGAGCTACTGCTGGGTCTCTTTCCAGGCCTTTTGCAGGGCCTCGCGCGCGCTGTCCCTCACCTGTAAGGCTTGCCGCAGCTTCTTCTCCCATTGCGAGATGCACGAGCCTGAGACGCCGATGCGCGAGGCGAATTGCAACTGGGTCTCGCCCAGCCTCTCCCGCCACTTGAGGATCACCGATCCGGTAAGGCGCTTCGGGAAGGGTGTCGGCGACAGCGGCGATGCAGGCGGAGCAGCCTCGGTGATTGGTGCGGGCAGAGACGCCGCGCTAACGTTTCCCGCAACCGCTTTTCCCGCAACCGCTTTTCCCGCTGAAGCTTTTCCCGCTGAAGCTTTTCCCGCTGAAGCTTTTCCCGCTGAAGCTTTTCCCGCTGAAGCTTTTCCCGCTGAAGCTTTT
>CAIYDQ010000234.1 GCA_903925075.1 uncultured Geobacter sp. | reverse complement strand
TCCGATAGAACCGCCAGGGAAGCGTCGCTGGAGCCGTCGTTGACTGCGACGATCTCGGTGTGCGGGTAGGACTGACGCAAGATGCTGTCCAACGTCCTGGCCACCATGTGCCCGCGGTTGTAAACCGGCACGATCACCGATACGAGCTTGGGAGTGTGTGCTGTCGACATAGTTCTCCTCGATCAATCCGGCCAAACCCATGGCACCTTCTTGATCTGCCTGAAAAGGGACTCCCACTGATCTTTGGACAGGCAAATAGGTAACGCGGCGCCCAGAAAGGCGACGGTCACCAGTCCGCTTTTATAGAAGACGTCGAAATAGCTATCGGCTCCGACGTCGATGAAATGCACGGCCAACAACGCCGTCAGCAGTCCGACCGCGCCTCCGGTGTAGGCCCGCGCCAGGTATCTCCAAACGTTCAGTTGCAGCAAACGGCAGGTATAGACCATGATGCACAACGACGCGGCCACCAGCGGCACCATGGTGCCAAACGCCACCCCTTCTATTCCGTAAGGCCCGGCCAGGGCGACGCTCAGGCCCAGATTCGCCAAGGCCTCCACGGCCAGAATGTACGCCAGTCCCTTATGCCTGCTGATCCCCTTCAGGATGCCGTGCGCTATCAACTGGGAGGTGGCCAGCCCGAATCCTATCGACAGCAGACGGAGCACCCACAGGGAGCGCACCCCTATTTCCGGCCCCATCCAGAGCCTGATGAAATCGTCGCCATAGAAGAAGAGGGAAATGACGATCGGCAGGCCGACCAGCAAGGAATAGCGGGTTCCCGCCACGTAGAGCTCGACGTTGCCGCAATTCCTGCCAGTGGACTCGTTGACGCTGATTACCGGCACCAGCACGGCAATCATGGCCCAAATCAATTTTTCCAGGTAATCGAGGAGCGTCGAGGGTATCGCATAGAAGGTCACCTCCGAAACGCCTATCATGGATCCGATAACCAGTGAGTCCGTATAGAAAAGAAGCTTCAAGGCAATGGCGATGACAAAGCTGTAGACGCTGTAGCTATAGATCAGCCTGACCGTGTCTCGAGTGACCAGGCCGCGCACGAAATACAGGGATGGATGCCCGGCTCTGATGCGCCAATATTGGCAGGCGGCCCTCACAAGATTGGCCGCCACTTGCAGCAGCGCGACTGTCAGCAGGCCGTATCCCTGTTTGAGCAGATAGACGAGGGCTATGCTTCGCAGGAGTGCGACGACTACCGAGGAGGCGTTTATAAACTTGAATTCCTGCAGTCCACTGAGAGAACCGAGAAAAACCGAAAAGATAAGGCCGCCGGCCAGATCGATGGCCGAAAGCACGAAGATGGCGTAAAGATAGAACCGCGGGATATGATAGAGCTTGAAAATGGACTGGAAGAAAAATCCGAAAAAAAGCGAAACGACCAGCAAAACGGCGGCAACGGCAGCGAAGAGCGCCAGGGAGGTCGAGTATACCCTGCGGGCTTGAACATCATCTTTTTGGGCATCACTGCTGGAAATGTAGCGCACTATGGCCGTGTTGACGCCGAAATCGAGCACGGTGAAGTACCCGGTCACCGACGCGATCAAGGTCCAGGCGCCATATAGTTCGTTGCCGAGCGAGTGGACGACGATCGGGCTCACCAGGAAGGCGACGGCTACGCTCACCACCAGACTGGCCCAGTTGGAAAGGACGTTTTCCACGATGTTGCGCCGTGTCATGCCCAAAGCACCGACGCATCCCGGCGATAGTGAAATAGCCGCACTCTGGCCTTTTTCATGGCGAGAATTCCCTTTCGCCGAGGGTGCCGACCATGGCGATCAGTTCTCCAAAGGCCAGCCTGTCCATCGCCGTCTGCCTTCCCAAGGCGAGATACCCCTGGACCGACCACTCCATCAAAAAAAGCAGCAGGAAGCTTGGGTGCAGATCCCTGTCCAGTCCCAGCCTGTCCAGAAAAGTCTCCATGGTTTTGGTCGCATGCCGCGAAACATCGTCGTCTTGCAGAAGGAAAAGCCGGAACGCCCTGGAATAGTCGACGGTGCCGATCCTGCAGACGAGATGCTCAAGCGCCGCGGAGATGATCATCCAATAGTAATCGAACAACGGCGCCCTATTTCCCACGGCCCGCTCCCAGTCGATCGCCACCAATCCATCTGCTCCCACCACGAAATTGCCCGGCCAGAGATCGTTGTGAGAGGTCATCGTGGCGATGCCGACCTCTTTTCCGGAGAGGACGGCGAAGGTCCGGCGGGTGGCCTCCTGCATCGCCCCGGCATCCGGGTGTTGGCCGTAGAGCCTGGGTAAAGCATCGAATAGATGCGCGTAGCAGGAGGCCAGAGGCCGAGATTCTCCCCTGAAAGCGGCGCGATACCGCTCGTACCACTGGTCGAGACGATCCAGGAGGCCGCGGATCGAGGAGAGGTCGTTCTTGCGCGACAGGCTGTGCAGCAGATCGCGAAGCGTCCGCCCCGGCACATAGGCCTCGGTGAAAAAGACGCGTTTCCCGATCCCCATCCTGGCGCCTACCCGCGGCAGCGAGGCTCCCCCACCCGGGAGCCCGGCTATGCCCAGCATGGTCGAGAATTCCTTTTCCATCACCCGCGCGTAGGAGGGGTTCGCCGTGGTTTTAAGCACGGAACCCGTTCCGCAGCGCATGGTCTCAGCCGAGGTCAGCAGCAGCTTGCCGGAAGGGTTGGAGAAAAACATGAAATCATGCCTCCTGAGGATCGCGGTTTCTTCACCGGCAGCCGGGCCGGGATCCAACTCCCCGAGCGCCCGGTTGCGCCCGACGACCACAAATCTCTTTTCGGCCCTCACGGCCGGGGGAAGCAGCGAGGCGAGCCTTTTGCGCAGTCCCTTGGACGGCGGCAGATGGCCGGCGGCAAAGGCCCGGTAACCGGCGGTATTGCCCTCGTCGAACATCGACGAGAGCAGGCCGTCGTTTAGATACAGGATTTTCCTCCCTGCGCAAGGCAAGGGGCGTCTTTTTGCCTGCCGGCAAAAGAGAAGATAGCCGAGGAGGTCGCGGCGGGCAAAACAGTAGACCGTGGCGCAGGTCTCACTTTCGGCCGCCGAGATCATCGATGCCCTTGATGATGCGCGCCAGTCGATGAAGCGCCAGGCCCCTTGGCCCGCCTCATGGCTCGGGTCGAGCAAGAGCAGCAGGTTCCTCTCGATCGGATCGGGCCTCACGGCTGTGCTCCATCGACTGGCAGGGGTAACGGGTCGGGCTGACCGCTCGTGCCGTCGGCGATCATGCGCGATAACATCCCGGTGAGGACCAGTTGAACATACGGGAAGACGACCAGTACGCTATCCATGGTGACGATACAGGCGGCGAATCCGGTGATCCCCGCGCTGAGCCCGCAGAGCCAGGTCAGTTGTTGACTCCCTTCAGGGAAGAGGACCAGGAGCCGTCGCGCCCGGAAACCGGCGAGTATGCCGCCCGAAATCAAAAGAATATAGGGGATCGCGCCGAAGAGACCGCAGTCCGACATGAGCTGTATGTAGGTATTGTGGGTGACTTTCATATGCTCCTTCCTGAAAACCCATTCGCGGAATTCATTATCGAGATCCATAAACCTGTTCTCGTACTCCATTTTAGCTTCGGGATAGGTGAGAAAGCCGGTGCCGAAAAGGGGGTTGTCGGCGAAGATCATCAAACCGGCCTGCCAGAGAATCAATCGGGATTTGGCCGAGGGATCGAGGCTTTCGCCGCTTTCCATGGTCTTCATCCGATCAAGGTAGGCCTGACCGGCAAAGGGCATCGCCACCATGGCAACAAGCAGGGCACCCCGGGCGATCTGTCGTAATTTCCTCGAATAATAGCCAAAGGACAAAACGCAGACGGCCAGGCCTACAAACCCGGCGCGGGATTGGGTGCAGACGATGAGTATTACCATGATGGCCACGATGCCGACCGACTTCCGGGCCTCCTTTCGGGTCTGGCTGGCAAAGTATTTGGCCAGAGCCAGGGGGAGAACCAGGACAAAGACCGCCGCTACGCCGTTGGAATCTCCCCATGCCGCTCCGCCGAGACCTTCAAGCCTCTCATTGCCCCGGAAGTGCTGGTCCACACCCCATACGCCCAGGAAGGCGAAACAGCCGAGCAGCACGTTCAAAAGGGTCTTGATCTCGCTAAAGTCATTGACCATCACATAGATGAAAGCGCAGATCACGAATCCCTTGAACATCTCGACCACATAGTAATCCTCCCTGAATACCGGATACTGGGCGAGTTCGCAGGAAACCACTACCGCGACCAGGAGCCAGATCATCAACAGGAATTCAGGATTCGCCAACCGTCCCGCCCGAGACAGGTAGCCCTTGGCAAACGAGGTGAGCACGATGAGGCCTGCGTAGACCATGAATACAAACGATCCGCCCTCGCCGCCCCAAAAAAACATTTCGGGACGAACCACGTTCGCTCCCAGATAAACGGCCAACCCCCACAGGGGTCGCTTGAACACCAGGGGAATGGAAAGCGCAACCAGCGCCATCAGTAAATATTCGCGCATGTTTCACCCTTTGTGGTGATCCGGTCGGCGTAGCACCCCGCCCAGCACGTCGTACGCCCTCGATGACCTGAGCGACCTGATCAAGCGGGGGTACAGGGAGCGATTATACATGGTAAGAAAGGTGGCTTTGCGAACATGGGTGGCGTAGCCGGCCTTGTATTCCCCGCCCCCCTCGAAGTCGAAATAGTCGGCAGTACCCTGCTCGATGAGCCGTTCGATGATGCCGCAAAGCAGCAACAATCCTGCCGAGACGAAGCTGTAATCGGCGTTAAAGGCGGTATCTACGGCAAAGAAGGTGCGCTCGCGCAGGCAGCCGAGCAGGTAGGCCACCGGCCGGTGGTCGATCAGCATGGCGCTGAACTCCTCACCTCCGACTCCATGCCCGGCCCTGGACAGATTGGCATAAAAATTCTCGAAACCCTTGTCGTTGAAATGGCTCTTCCCCTGCTGAAACTGCCAGCTTTTCGCGGAAACTTCCCGGCCGATGGCCCAGACACGGTCGGGCTCGGCGATCGGATCAAGCACCTGCATCGTTACCGTCCCCTCCTTTTTCGCCCGGTTGCCGGCTACTCTCAGACTGCTGCGGAAATTCCGGGAGCGCGAATGCAGGTAATCCCGGAAGCTGGCAGGAAACTCGATGTAGTAGTCGTCGGTTTCCGCGGCGTCCAGGGGACAGGCCAGGGCCGCGCAGGCCTCATTCAGTTCCCGACACAAGTCGCCGTTGCGGATTCTGCGAAATCTGGCCACATGCCAGCGCCGGTTGTTAACCAAGTCGCTCAGCACCTGGCCGACAAAACCGCGCGCCTCGGGACCGCTCAGAAAATCGTCGGTGCCGACCCCCACTCCCAGCGCCTGCAGGGAAAGAATGGGTAACCCGCCCAGGAGTTCCCTGCTGGTGAAAAGCGGAGCTACCGCAGTTATCTTGCCGTCGGCCAGCCTGCGCTGAATGTAGATCAGAGCGGGTCGGTCGTGGTGATAGGTGGCCCACCAGGCCGAAAGCCAGGCATGGGTGCGATTGTAATTTCCGGGGAAATGGCTTGCAGTGAACTGGTCCCAGTCGCGCCGGACAGACTGAAATTCAGCGAGACTCTGCAAGCATCGGATACTGTAATGATCCATGGCGTCCCTCCCGGAACGAAATCGCATGGCCTCGTTCAGGCGAGCGTGATTTTAGTCGCGGTTTTCACGATCTGAATGGCCCCCGAGATGTTGAGCCGGAAATAGTCGTATTGCGAGGTGCCGTCGTTTCCGGCGGGAACGCGCCCGATACTCATGGGGTCCCCCCCCTTGGGATCGAACAGCGCGTTTTCGGTCGTAAAAGCGCAGACATAGCCGACCTTGCGCAGGTAATCCAGGTGCTCGGGTCCGAAATCGATCCCGGGACGCCCGTTCGGAAAGCAAAAGGTGGCCGCCTCCGTCCCCAGTTCCCTTTCCAGCCGATCTTTGGGGGAAACGATCTCCCGTTCCCACTCCCCCTCCCCAAGCTCCGAGAGGATGCGATGGGTAGCGGTATGCACCCCGAATTCCACCAGCCTGGACCGGTGCATGACGCGGACCTCGTCCCAGTTGAGGAGGCGAAAATCGTGGTGACAGGCTGGCAGACCCGCAGGCTGCAGGCTTCGCAGCCTGTTCATTTCCTCGACCCTTTGCGCCGATCCCAAGCGTTTCAGCGACTCGACCAGGACCTGGTAGCATGCCCAGGTCCGACCGGCATGGAAATGCCGCTGAGCGACGCCGTCTGTAAGCTCCGGATCGGCTCCGCGCAAAGCGGCTTGAGAAAGTAGCAGGTACAGTTCGTCAACCCAGAGGATTTCCGGCGTGCCGATATAATCCACGGTGAGGTACACGGCCGCAGGCACTCCCAATTCCCGCAGCACGGGAAAGGCGACGGTGTAATTGTTCTGCAAACCGTCATCGAAGGTGATCAACGCCGCACGGTCGGGCAGCCTGTTCTTGTTTCGCAACGCTCCCACGACCTCGCTCAGCGAAATCAGCGCGTACTTGTCGCGCAAGAATTCAAGTTGCCGTTTGAAAAGATCGACGGGTAACTGGGTCCACACCGGTCCATAAACCGACGTGGTGACGCCGTGATACATGACCACGAGAAGTTTCCCTCTGTTGATCCTGCGAAACCAGACGTCGGCACCGAGCAGATTGGCGGCGCGCAACAGATGTTTTTTTAACTCTCGCGGCATCATGGCCTTCCCATTGTCAAAGGGGAGGAAACCTGCGCAATATCCCGATATATCCGCTGGTATTTTTCCACAACCAGATCCATATTAAACTCTCTCACCACGGTTTTTCTGGCCGAGGTTTTCATATGCAGGAGGTCGGCATCGTCATTTAACAGACGGTCAAGCTTTGCCGCCATCGCCGCAGGATCGCCGGACGGACAGAGATAGCCGTTGACTCCATCGGCTATGACATGCGAATTTCCACCGACATCGGTGACTACCGCCGGAATCCCGCACGATTGGGCCTCAAGCAACGAAATGGAGGTCCCTTCAGTCAAAGATGAAAGAACAAAGACATCCAGCACATGATATAGCTTTGGCAAATCGTACTGCATTCCCAAAAAAGACACCTTTTCACCTATATCCAGGTTGACGGCATGATTCCTTAAACTGGCTTCCTCACTGCCGCAACCGACAATGGCCAGGTGAAAATCATCGTGATAGACATGAACCAGTTCGGCGCAGGCGTTAAGCAACATTGCGTGATTTTTTACACTTTCAAGTCGACCGACAGAACCGATTATTTTCTTTGTTTGAGGCAATCCGTATAAAGCCTTAGTCTCAAATACTGTATTGGGGTGTTCAACCGGACAAAACTTGGAGGTATCTATGCCGTTGGTAATAACTTCAATTTTGTCCCTGAAAAAGGGTTGTCTATTTTGCAGGTCCGCAGCGATTTCTTCCGACACAGCTACTATCCGGTTTGCCGATGCGCAGGAAATGAAATCTTCCATGTCCGTTCTCAGCCCGGAATTCACCGGCATTCCGTGGGCCGTGTGCAGCAAACCTCCAGCATTTGCCAACCTGGCAATAACCGCGCTATAAAAAAAACAGCCGCTGTGTGAATGTATGACCGTAGTATTGTTTCTTTTGATCCATTTTGCCGCCTCTAAAAAAAAACTCGCATCACATTTGCTCTTCTTCCTAATCAGGTTTACAGCGACACCGCATCCTTCTAGATATATCTTGTACTTCTCATCATACCCGTTCAGGCACAGCACACTGAGGTTGAATTGATCCTTTCGTGTTTTATAGCACAACTCCATTATAAAGGTTTCCAACCCGCCTACATCGAGATATTGAGTCATATGAACTACGTTTATTCTGCTTGCAACATGCATAGTCGACTCGTCCCTTTCAGGTGGTGAATATATCGGCAGGCGGGTATCTCCGCGACAAAGCCGGCAAGGTCCAATGTGAATAAACAGTGCTTATTTTTTCAATCTTGCTTTTATCCAGTCGACTTCCTTCCGCAAAGAAGAGTCCCGAAAGGCTTGCCCCAACTCAAGACCGATGCGCCTGAGCATTGTCCAGAAATCAAGATAGGGCGTCGGCGCGCCCAATTCAAATTCAGTGCGTTGATGTAGCGATTGACGGGAAACAGCCTCTTCAAGCCGCGTTCCTACCCAGCCGTTTTGCAGCATGAGCGCTACCGGTCGGGTAAGGCTGCTCGTCTGGCGGCGGGCCAACTCCTCGCCTGCCGAATGATAGAAAAAACGCGCCCGGTCGAGGAACATTTCGCGTTCTTCGGGCGCTGCGTGCCGGGCCGCGGCAAAGAGGATCACGCTCTTCCTCAAGTCTTGAGCCGGCCAGGTTTCGTTGGGATACTCGAGAATCTCGGGTTTTTCGAGATAGGGGTACTCATGGCGGCACATCCAGGTTGCATACGCCTGCAGGCACGCCCTGGCGTACCAGTAGCCCGCGCCGTAGCTCTCAAACTCCTCGTGCTTTTCGAGGTACTTGGCCACGGCCGACAGCAGCACGGTGTAGGACCAGGCGGCCTCTGCATCGAGAAGATTGCGGGCATCGATGTCGTCATCAGGGTGAACGGCGCCGCGAATCATCTCTTCCGCCCAATCAAGAAATTTCTGGTCTGCGCCGACCTCAAAAGCATCGAGGCAGGCGTTGACGGCGTTGCCGGTGCCCCGGGTCAGCGGGAAACGAGGAAAAACCGAGGGATTATTGCCGGCACAGCGCAACAGCGAGAAATAGCCGCGGCTTTTCCAGAGCGCCGCCAGCACGGTTCGGGAGCCGGTAAGCGAAAGGCGGCACCATTGAGCCAGACTGATCACGGCGTCGCGCGCCTCGGGCGCGCCGGTCAGGAAATAGTGGAGCATCAGCCCGGTGGTGTAGCAGTGCTGCGCCCCCGGGCCGCCGCCGCAAAAACTTGGATCTCTCTCCCCGACCTGTTCCCGCGAAAAGGAACGGTGCGTGGCGAGGCCGGCGGCCAGATAGTGGTCGGTGTGCCAGAACAGGCCGTGGTTGTATTCCTCGCGGTCATCGTCGGTATGGTAGAGGTCGATGTCGAGCAGGTGCCGCGCCAGGTCGCCGGCTAGCTCGCCCCACAGCGGAAGTCCGGTCGCCAGCGACAGGCGGTACATGCCGGCACAGGGGTCGTACTGGTTGTTGTAGTGGGAGACGAGCGGCTCCGGCCCCTGGTGACCCACCGCCTCGTGGTCGGCGTAGAGTTCCCCGAAATTGCGCCAGCCGTACTCGTCCACGGCTTCGCGCTTGCGCAGGAACTCCTCCGGTCCGGTGATAAACCGCTCGATCAGGCTTTTCACGCCCTCTTCATCGTTACGCCCGGGGAGATCGGCGATCACCCCTGCCCGTCGCACGACCTCGGGAGACGGCGCCGCCCAAAGCGGAGCGCGGGCCCATTCCAGGCCCTCCGGAGAGGTGTCGAAATCCAAATGAATTGTGTGGGTTTTCTGTTCTCCCCCCTGCAATTCATGGAGATCGGAGCCGCAGCCGGGAAACAGGGCGATTTTCAAATTGTCGCGCCCCGCTTCCAGGGCCTTTGGAAACTCCTGCCAGAAGCGGGGCAGTACCGCAGCAACTCCGGAGGCGCCGCAACCGCACCAGATGACGGGAGTCGCTCGCAGTCCGCCGGGGAGTTCCCGCGCGCCGACGCCGGCTCGGTAACCCCGCCGGGTAAACGGCACCCTCCCCTCCCAGTTGCGGTGAGCCGGGCTGAGCCAGTTCACGCCGCCGCTCGACTGCTGGTGCAACCAAAGAGTAGCCGCGCTCCCATCGCAGCGGATCGGCGGCTCCCCGGATTCTGGAGAGCACTGGACCTGCCTGACTCGGCCCGCCGGCAAACCGAAATCCAGGACCAGTTCGTGAAAAAACAGGGAGCTCGGGTCCCCCAGATCCCAGAAACCGCCGCGATGCCGCGCCGGACGAGGGTTATGGATGGTGAAGTCAAGCCGAACGCAACTGCTCCCCGCAGCAAAGTAAAGCCTGCTGGAGAATCGAGCGATCTCTTCCCCCCTCCAGGCAAAGCGCCCCCGAACCGCGACCACGGCCCGCAACGGTCCTTGCGCCTCCAGCTTGATGGATTGCACCTGGGCTGGCAACCTTTGCTGGTCCGCCGTCAACATGGTGCAGCTTCCCGGCGTGTTCAGCAGCTCGCCGTCGGCCTTCCGGACCCGGGCAAACGGGCGAAATTCGGTGGCATCGATAGAGAAAAGGGCCGCGCCGGTATCCACCTGGCAGGCATCGTCTCCGACGGCGACGCCGATTTCAGGATGACGAGGCGGTTCCCACTTTGCCCTGGTAACCAGACGGTAGCTGGCCTGCTCCCGTGCCGGCACCGTGGCGGCGAAGTCGACCAGCAGCCATTTGACCGAACCGTCCCGCCATCGGTTCAGGGGAACCGCCTGAACCGGCAGCGCCTCCTCTCCAGGAGACAGCACCAGGAGGTTCCCGACGCCTTCCAGCTCCCCTTTCCCAAAGGGGACCCCCACCCGAACCCATTCCCCGACGCGGGGCACCCCGATGGCTTCGCTGAGAATTATTTCCTTGTCGATCGGCTGGCGTGTCATGGCTGGTCCTTCGCTGCCGGCACCGGACGCGGCCCGCTTCCGGCAAACCAGTGATAGTAATGTTCCATGAGCCGCACGCGCCGCGAGAAGGAGAACTCTCTTTCGATCCGTTGCCGGCAGGCGACCCCAAATTGGCGGAGCAGTACCGGATCGTGAATAAGACGTGTGATTGCCGATGCCAGCCCTTGGGCATCGCCGATCGGCGCGAGCAACCCCTCCCTGCCGTGTTCGAGCAACTCCGGGACCCCTCCCACTGCGGTGGACACCGAAGGAATCCCCAGGGCCATGGCTTCCAGGAGGGTATTGGGCAGCCCTTCGGTTAGCGAGGTCATCAGGAACAGATCGAAGGATGCGTAAACATCGAGCAGATCGTTGCGGTGGCCGGTGAAACGCACCAACCGACCCAGCCCCCGCCGTGCCACCTCGGCGCGGGCCTTGGGCAACTCATCGCCGTAGCCGTCTCCCACGATCACGAAAGTGACGTTGTCGTGGAGCCGGGCCACATCCTCGGCCACGCGATAAAAGGTGGGCAGGTCCTTGTCGTAGGTGATGCGCGCCACGGTTCCCACCAGAAAGCCGCCGGGTGCTAGGCCGAGTTCCTCCCTGAGAACGGGTCGTGCCGCGTCGCGGCGCCAGAAATCGAGATCGATGCCGTTGTGGAGCACAGCCACCTTTTTCTCGTCCAGCCCATTGGCCACCAGCCGTTTCTTGGTGTCCTGCGACACCGTGATGACCGGGTTGAGGCAGCGCCGCATCAAGGAGATCTGTATCCGTTGGCGCACCTTGAAGGCAAGGTAGGGCTTGAGCCCCGCGAACTCCTCCCGACGGTACGCCGCATGGGAATGACAGGTGTACATGATATGCAGGCCCGGGGTCGTCAGCTTGAGCAGCCACGCGTAGAGCAGAGTCTTGTCGTCATGGGCATGGACCAGCGTGAGTCGATGTTCCCGCAGGAGCCGTTTAAGCTCCCGCAGACAGGCCCGGTCCAATGTACTGCCGTCAGGGACGTCGACATAGTTGATCCCCAGACGCCGTGCCATCTCGGGAATCTGGAACTCGTGGTCATGGGGTTGACGAAGGTAGGTAACCAGGACGTGTACCCGCTCCGGATCGTGCTGGGCCGCGGTGTTCAGCACCGTCTTGTCCGGGCCGCCTCCCCCCTTGTAGGTGCCGCGCAGGTCCATGACCCGCGGGATGGCTGCGGGCCGCAGCGGCGGCGCCTGATCGGTACGCGGCTTGAAAATGCAGGGTGAGCCGACCGCCACGGTGTCGGCCGGCATGTCCTTGGTCACCACCGCGTTCGCCCCGACGATGCAGTTATTGCCAATGACGATGGGGCCGATCACTTTTGCCCCCGCACCGATCAGCACGTTGTCGCCGAGCTTGGCCGCCCCCCCCGTTCCGCCCCGGTCGCCGATGGTGACCCCCTGGTAGAGGGTGCAGTTCTCGCCTATTTCGACGCTGGGATGGAAGATGATGCAGCCGAAGTGGTGGATCCGCATCCCCTTGCCGATCCGGCAACGGGCAGGGATGGAAATGCCGGTGGTGATCTCGATGAACCGTTCGCAGACAAAGCGCAGCGGCTGGCCCGAGAGCCCCCGTAGCTGCAGCCAGTGGAAAAAACGATAGACGAGAATGGCCTGGAACCCCTGGGACATGAGGCCCGCCGCCAGTGTCCTCAAGGACGGTTTCCCTGAGGCGCTGAGACGCTTTAGGTCCGCTTTCAGGTGATCGAGCATGTCACCCCCTCCAGGTATTCCCTGTGCCAAAGGGCAAATGAGAGCAGACTCCAGAGCAGTGTTCCGTGATTTGCCCGTCCTGCGCGGTGCTCATCAAAGATACGGCGCATCTCAAGCACCGAGAAATAGCTCCCCAGCGCAGGGTTCTCGAGCAGGCACTGCTCCGTCAGGCGGCAGAGGTCGAGGCGGAACCAGGCGTCAAGCGGCACGGTGAAACCATGCTTGCGTCGGTGCAGGATACCGTCGGGAAGTTTTCCGCCAAACGCCTGCTTCAGGATGTGCTTCTTGATGTTCCCCTTGATCTTCCAGCTGCTCGGAAGGGAAGCGGCAAACTCGACGATCCGGTAATCGAGCAGCGGCGCCCTGACCTCCAGGGAGTGAGCCATGCTCATCCGGTCCACCTTGACCAATATGTCCCCGGGGAGGTAGGTCTTGATGTCCGTGTAGAGCATGCAGGTCAGATGGTCCGCTCCGCGCATCTTGTCCCAGTATTTGAGGGTGTGCTGCGCCGGATCGTACCCGCGGCACTCCGCCACCATCCGGGGAGAAAGAAGCCGTTCCAGAGCGTCGTCGTCGATGAAACTGTTGGTCCCGTAGAACGCCCGGCCGGGGTCAGCCAGGGCGCTCCGAGAAAGAGAATGGGCCTTGCGCATGAGGGTGCCGCGGCGACCGCGGGCAACGCCGTTTACCGCCTTCAGCAGGAGACGGGGAACAAAGCGCCGGGCCCGGTCTTCCAGCAGTTCGGTGCCGTATTTTTCATACCCGCCGAAGTTCTCGTCGCCGCCGTCCCCGGCAAGTGCCACGGTGACGGTGCGGCGGGCCAGACGAGAGACGTGGAAGGTAGGCACGGCTGACGAATCGGCAAAGGGCTCGTCGAAAAACCGCGGCAGCAGCGTGGCCGTCGCTGCCAAGTCATCCCCGACGCGATACTCGGCATGGTCGGTGTGAAACATCGCGGCGATGTCGCGGGCATAGGGGGTCTCATCATGCCTCTTGTCCGCGAAGCCGATGGAGCAGGTTTTTACCGGAGCGGTCGAGGTGCGCGCCATGAGCGCTACCACGGCGCTCGAGTCGATGCCACCGCTCAGGAACGCTCCAAGAGGAACATCGGCGATCATCCGGCAGGCGGTACTACGGTCGATCAGTTCGAGAAGTTCTTCAGCCGCCTGGTTCTCGCCCGCACATTCGGTCCTGCTGGAGAAATCGACGTCCCAGTACTCGACGACCCGGGGCGCCGATCCGATCCGCAGCTCCAGGTAATGGCCGGCTGGAAGCTTGCATATCCCCTTGAAAATCGACTTCGGAGCCGGGATATAGAGATACTTCAGATAATCGGCAAGCGCCGTCGGCTCAAGTTCCCGCATGACACCCGGCAGATGGAGCATCGGCTTGATCTCGGAAGCGAAGGCCACCCGATCCGAGCCGCCATGATAATAATAGAGCGGCTTCTTGCCGATCCTGTCCCGAGCCAGGAAAAGCGTACCTGTTTCCCGGTCCCAGATGGCAAAGGCAAACATCCCGTTGAGCCTCGCCAGGCAGCCGGCCCCTTCCAAGGCATACAGGGCCAGAATTACCTCGGTATCGGTGCGGCTTCTGAACGAGCACCCTTTTTTTTCCAGTTCACCGCGCAGTTCGAGAAAATTGTAGATTTCGCCGTTAAAGACGATGACGTATCTGCCGTCGCCGGAAAACATCGGCTGGTTTCCCTGCGGGGACAGATCGATGATGCTCAAGCGCCGGTGGGCCAGGCCGACCAGTTGGTCGATAAATATGCCACCGGCGTCGGGGCCGCGGTGCAGCATGGCCTCCCCCATCCGCTGCAAGGTTTTTTCGTCCGCTCCCGGCGCGCAGGAGCGTGTAAATCCGGCTATTCCGCACATTTTCGTGGCACCTCGCGCCAGGCAATCTTGGGGGAGCTCGGTCAACTACCGATAGAGGGTTTATGTATGCCAAGCCTGAATAAACGGCAGATAATCACTGAGAATGGAAACTATCCTGATCGCAACCACCGAGATTACACCGATCAGGAACAACGCGATGACGTTTGACGGCAGGCTACGACGCTGGGAGTTTTCCCGAACTGTCTCCCAAGTGGAGATGACCGTTCCTCTGAGCCGCAGCAGGATGCCGGCCGCCGACGCCACGTTCATCAGCACGAAATAGTAGGCGAAAGAGAAGATCCGGCCCGGCAACCCGCGCTTGTCCAGAGACCACCCGGCCAGCGCCAGCGCGGCAAGGATCCCGTAGAAAAGGACAAAAACCAGCGCCAACAGGCCCGTGGGCCGCCGCAGGCCAGCAACGACCAGAGCGGCGACTAGATGCAGACAAAGGATGAACGGCGAGAACCAGCGGAGCAACTTATGCGAAACCAGCTGCCAGGCAAACCTGCCAACCTTCAGCGGGTTGCCGGCGTCCGGTACCCGCAGGAACCCGTTGAAGCTCCGGTTGGCGATGCGAACTTTCCGTGAAAATTCTTTTTCAAAGAGGCCGGCCGGCTTTTCCGTACACCAGGCCTCGGCATCGAAGACACCCCGGTATCCCTTAGCCACGATCTGGAGCGGGTTGACGAAATCGTTGATATCGGTCTCCTGCAGCGGCTGGTAGAGATGGCTGCGGATGGCGTAGATCGCGCCATCCCCGCCCACCACCGAGGAAAATTCGGATTCCCACTGCTTCATCTTTACCTCTACATTCCAATAGGCGCCTTCGCTGCTGCCGGCCGCCGTAGTTGCGGCGCTTTGGTAACGGGCGTGGCCGACCACATACCCGACATGCTCATCGGCGAAGTGCCGGACCAGTGCTCGGAGGGCAAAGCGGTCGTACATCGCATTGGCATCGGAGAAGACGACCAGTTCGCTCTTCACGCCGGCCAGCGCAAGATTGAGGCCGGCGGTCTTACCTCGCCGCTCCGCCGGGCGGGTCAGGATGACTCCCCGGTCAGCGAAACTGCGGACGATCTCGTCGGTCCGGTCGCTGGAGCCGTCGGAAACCACCATGACCGTGAATTTCCCCGACGGATAATCCATCTCCAGGGCGTTTTCCAGCTTCGCTCCGATCACCTCTTCTTCGTTGTGGGCCGATATTATAAACGTCAGCTCCGGCACATGCAGTTCATCGTAACGGTGGCTGCGCGGCATCACCCTCGCCAGCAAAAATAGCAGCGCCGGATAGCCGCAGTAAATGTACGCTAAGAGTAGCGTCAGGATTATGAAGACCCAATCAATCATGTATCCTTCCCGATTAGTCCCACAATCTTTCCTTTGTCAGGGAATGTTCCGCACGATCTGCGGCCCGAGCAGTTTGGTTACGGCGACCGGTAGGCATTGCCAGATCCTGATGGCCAGTCTGTACTTGGGATTGGCCGGATTCAACTCGGGCAAGGTGGCGTCCTTGTTCAGCAGGTAGTTCCAGTACAGTTGATGAGGCTCTGCCCCCCACTGTTTCTTGAAGCGATAGGTCCCCTCGCCCGGCGTCGAGCGACCGAAGTCGAACTCGCGTGCCCCCCTGCCGATGGCGAATTTGATCGCCTCCCAATAAAGGAGATTATTGGGGCAAAGTTCACGGAAATCGCGGATGGAGGAAGCCCAGGGAACCTCCAGGGTGTCCCCGAACCAGGTGAGCAAGCCGGAGGCAACCGTCTTGCCATCCAGGATAATGGAGATAATCCGGGTAGTTTCGGGGAAGGTCTCCAGGACATTGCGGAAAAAGTTCTTGCCGTAGACAGGGGTTCCCAGGTCGCGCATGTTGCGGCAAAAGACGCGGTAAAAACCGTCCAGCAGCTCCAGATGTCCCGCCACAGACCGCAGTCCGTTTTTTTCGGCCTTGCGCACCTGGTTGCGCACCTTCGCATCGAGCGTCTGCCACTGAGCATCCGGGTTCTGTTCCAGGCGGAGAATCATGGTCACCTTGTGCAGCTTGGTGGCGAAGCCCTCCAGGGAGGCGCTGAAGTGCCTGAGTTCGGCGTGCCCGGCGTCCACCTTCCTCAACAGATCGCGCGAAGATTCCAGCAGGCGCGCGGCAGCCGTATCCTCTGCGCACAACAGACCGCCGTAGTTGAAAAACGGGAGCGAGACCAGAAAGTTGCCAAAAAGGGCGCTCTTCATATGTGCGAGCGGCAATACGCCGCGGATCTCATGATTGCGGTTTCTCGCTACTAAATAATGGGTACTGTGACCGAAGCTCTTTTCGATGACCTTACGCCAGCCGTACCGGTGGTAGTTGGTGCGCGCCGGACAGGAGGCGACAAAGGCGTCCCATTCAGCACCGTCTTCCTGATAGCGATGAACGGTCAATTCCATGGTCTTATGGACCTCATGACGGAACCCGCGCGTCGAGCACCTCGCGCATGGTCCCGAACTTCAATTGGGCAAGGAGGATTCTCAGCTTGCCCTCGGTCTTGTGGAGGTTAAGGTAGTGCCTGAAGCGCGACTTGTACCCCGCCTTGATTCTCGGCTGTCCGGGATCGATCTCCCACGGATGAAAATAGAGCACTGCAGGCTGGCGCTCCAGGCTGTTAATCCTCTTTATCGCTCCCGCCACGACCCATGCGGGGAGAAGCCGCAGGTATCCTCCGCCAGCCACCGGGAGTCGATATTCCCATCGCAAAAATCGCAAGGGCAGAGTCGACAGGGGGAATTCCCGTATCGTCCCTGAAGCGCAGACGATGGTTCCGGGGAAGCGGCTTGCGTCGGGAATGCCGTAGGTATCGTGAATAACCGGGAAGATGCTTGAATCGTAGCTGAAACCCTCCTCAATCAGGATGTCGAACGCCCACAACGACTTGCTGGTGATCGAATAGCTCGGCGCACGGTAGCCGAGCACTCTTTCGCCGCAGATGTTCTCCATGATGTTTCTGGCTTTGCGAATATCCGCCCTGAATTTGTCTGGCCCGATACTGTAGATGAGCTGATGCCCGTAACCGTGACAAGCTATTTCATGCCCTCTGCGCTGTATTTCCCTAACAAGGGTTGGAACGCGTTCCGCGATCCAACCTAGCAAGAAGAAGGTTCCCTTGGCGCCATACTCATCAAGCATGTCGAGAATACTGTGGGTGTTTCGCTCGACCCGCAGCGGATAACGGTCCCACTGATCACGTCGGATATGCCGCGCGAAGGCATTCACTTGGAAGTAGTCTTCTACATCTACGGAAAGCGCGTTGAGCATAGAGTATCCTCTTTGCTTTAAGCGACAGCTACGGCGCTATGGTAGGTGGTGATTTGTCCAACTTCTTCAAGTGCAGCACCGCGTCTGCGGCAATATAGTCGGGCAGGTAAAACCTGATGGTTGCGGCCCCCTTCACCTCGACACGGTCCTCGCTACCGGTCCCGCGAGTGGGGTCGAACCACTCCTCCCGATAACTTCCCGGCTCGAGCTGCACCGAGAAATACGCCTTCGCCGGCTGGTAGATCAGGTATTCCGAACCGGGCCGCGCGAGGCAGTACCCGGTTGAGGAGAGATCGTCGCGCGGCATCAGGCTACCCAGATCCAGCCGGTCGGCCATGGTGCGAATATAGCCTAAGCTGCGGCGCAGGCTGATGGAATCAGGGGCATCGAAGCGGTATTGGGCGGGTAGGTCTCCCAACAGGTCACGGCTGCGGTAAGCATCCATGAAAATGGGATTCAGGCCGCGCAGGAAGCTCTTCCAAGCCCAAGCCTGAGTGCCGCCGATGCCCCAGAGGTGGTCGGTGTCGGTTATGATGACTTGGTCCCCGCTCGCCGCCGGGGGGTCATCCTTGTAGGAGGTGCTGCCCCACTCGTTGGGGGAGATCCAGTCCGCCGGACTCCGGGCTAGGTCGCGGTTGTCCCCGCCGGGCCAGATCGCGGTCATGCCGACGGGGTGCTGGTGCGGCTTGCGCGACTCATACTCTTTGATAAAGGAGATGAAATGGTAGTGCCACTCCTCAGAGCCCGGCGGGCTCTCGTTGGAGATCTCCCAAAGAACGTTGTCCAGGTCGTTCAGGGTGTCGATCACCCGTCGCACGTATGCTTCCTGCAGCCGGGTGACCTCATGGTACCTGAGCGTATGGGTCTCCAACCCGAAACCGGTGCCGCTGGCGTCGCCGTCGATGCCGTTTTTGTTGTTGCCACGGTTGAAGGGATGCCCTCGCCAGGGGTTGCCCCCCTCCTGCTGTTTTCCGTCGACGCTCCAGCCGTTGAACAGCATGATAGAGACGTAGACGCCGCGGTCCCGCGCCTTAGCCACCCGCGCTCGGAGTCTCAGGAAAAATTCGTCGTTAACTGCGTCCAGATCGAATTTTGCCACGCCATCCAGGGCGATTCCCGGACCGTTGCGCCGGTACGGCAGCGGTGAGAAGCGTACCTCGTTCTTCACACCAGCAGCTTCCCACCCTTGCTCCCACACCCATAGGCGGAAAAAGTTATGGTTGTTGCGCCTCAGGAAGTCGAGATATTCGTCGTAGTCAAAGTGACGCCGGGACCTAGGCCCTTCAATGTCCTGAAAATTGTTCCATGTATGAGAACCGGCCAAGAGCACGGCCTTGCCGGCGGCGTCGCAGAAATAGCGCGGGTTAGCCGGGCATTTGCGCAATGGCCCGCTTGCCGCGGCAGTTGCGGTCGGCGCCAGTGATGCCAGGGAGGAAAAAACTGCCAATAACAAGCCCCACAACCACACTTTTGCCTCCGTCGTCTAAGAGAAGCGAGCATTACCTGCAGTTTGAGCGGCCGCCACCTCACCCGTCATCGGGACGACCTTCCCCATCACCCGGTCCAGCGTCCGGTTGAAGGTATCGATTGAATAATGCTCGCTTACCTGTCGGTGCAGGTTCATTACCAGTGTCCGGTAGTTGTCCACGTCGCGCAACCAACGGTAGTGACCGATGAAGCTCGGGAAATCGTCCATGTACAGCAGGTGATCGTATTCTACGAGCCCCAGCCCGTAAGCCCCTATTTTGGTCGCTATCACGGGACGCAGAGCGTAGCCCGCTTCGAGAATCTTTATCCTCGTGCCGCCACCGGCAAGAAGCGGGACCACCACCAGACCGCATTTTTCGTAAAACGGCGCGATATCCACGGGGCTCTCTACCAGCTCAATCCTTGCAAACCGGTTGCATAACGAGCGCAGCGCGGGATCGGGGTTCCTCCCGGCCAGGATCAGAGTAACGTCAGCTTCGACCCTGGCGAGCGGGACAAAGATTTCGGTGATAAACCAGGTTATCCCCTGCACGTTGGGCTGGTACTCCAAGTTGCCCACAAAGAGGATAGTGCCAAGATTGCAATGGCCATCCAGAGGGTAGCCCTCTCGGAGTTCCAATGTCGGCGCGACATTGGGCACTAAAAAAAGGGATTCCGGGTCCAGGTGCCTTGTCAGCTCGCATCGGTCGGCTTCGGAGCAGACCATTGAATATCCCAGGCGCGCGCACTTTCGCTGGTATGATCGGTAAAATTCCAGATCAATCCGGGACTTGATTCTCATCAGTCTCGACGGTGCTCCGTGCATGGTTTGATACAGATCGGCGCTAACCAGATCGTCAATATCGAGAATGACTCTCCTCTTCAAGGCGTCCGACAGAAAGAACAAAGGATAGGCATGATGGGCATAGCGGCAAAGGATGACGTCATAGTCCTCGGATTCCACAACACCTTTGACCGTCGCGACACACTCTCTGGTGTAGCCGCAGACAATCCAGGGTTTGGAATATTTCAATTTCGCATAAAGTTGAATCAACCGGGAACCGTAGCTTCCCTGGTATTTATCGACCAGTATCTCTCGGCCAAAAGGAAACTCCATTGTCATCCCCTGGTCGGCAGGATGGAAATACAGGACATCCACCCTGCCGGAGTTGCTGAAGTACCGGGCAAAGTTCATGGTCCTGATTCTGTCGCCGCTGTTTTCGGGAAGCGGATATTTATGGGTCACAATTAGAGTTTTCAATACCGTACCCCAGCAGCCCTACAGCAGCAACTTCCTCGCATAAAACCCTTCAGCTAATCCGGTGGCGGAATTGGCCTCCACCCCCCTTAGCCTTAGTATCGCCCGGAAAGTATCCTCCGTAAACCATCGCTTGCCAGCTTGGCTCGGGTAGTTTTCCCGTATGAGCCGCACCTTTTTGCGGCAAATATCATCGGAAAGCGCTAAGAACAGGTTGGGATTTGCGAGGTCGCCATCGAATTTTGGAATCTCGTATTCCAAGATCACGTGGTTGCGGAAGGTATTCCAGGTGAGCTCAGAGATGATACGGTGGTCCTGATGCAGGTCGCCCCTGAAATGGGTAAAAATCAGGTCGGGATCGGTTGTCGACTTCATTCGCTCAAAGCTGTCCTTGATCTCCTTCCAGACATGGGGAAAGTAGCCGTCCGGGAATTCATGAGCCTTGCTGAGCCACCCCAGATCCTCACCAAGAAAACAGCGGGAGGAGGCCCGGAACTCGGCGGCACGCAGCTCGGATGCACTGAACACCGTCCACTGGACAGTGGAGTCCGGGTAATCTTCAAGTAGCCGCAGGATGGTGCCGCAGCAGCCGATCTCTATGTCGTCACAGTGCGCGCCGAGGCAGAGTATTTTCAGTGGTCGGTTCAGTTTTGGGAAGATCAATGGAATCATGACGCGCCAACTCCTTTGGCTGTGGCTACTTTCTCATGGGATGCCCAGACTTCCCAGGGAGTGTCTCCTCTCGTGTAAAGGTCATCCAAGTGCTGCTTGTCTTTAAAGGTATCCATGCTGGTCCAGAACCCGTCATAGCGGTAGGTGAGCAGTTCCCTGCGCTCGATCAGCCGCCCGAACGGTTCGTGAACCAGCTCATCGCCATCGTGGATAAAGTCGAAGATCTCTTTCTTGAGAATGAAGAACCCCCCGTTCATCCAGATATCCGAGCGCTCCAACCCTGTGATGTCGTTCACGACTCCGTCGCTCGCCACGTCGACAATGTGAAAGCTCTTGTTAGGACGAACCGTCAGAAAACAGGCGGTCTTGTTGCTGTTGTTGAAATACTCCAACATATCGGGCAGAGGTAAGTCAGTCAGGCCGTCGCTGTAATTCGCCAGGAACATCTCCTCCCCCTCGAGGTACTTCTGGACCGCCCTCAGCCGCTGGCCGATGTTGGAGGTCATGCCCGTGTCGGCGAAGGTGATCTTCCAGTCGCTAATATCGTTGTTGTAGAGCAAGATATCCTTGCCGCCGTTAGAAAGCGTGAAATCGTTGGAGAGACATTCGGTGTAGTTGAGGAAATAGTTCTTAATGGTATCTCCCCGGTAGCCCAGGCACAGGATGAATTCCTTGTGTCCAAAGTGGGCGTAATACTTCATGACATTCCAGATGATGGGGCGATGGCCGACACAGACCATCGGCTTCGGTATCGACTCTGAATAGTCGCGCAAACGCGTCCCCATGCCGCCGCAAAACAATACCACTTTCATAGTTTTGCTCCTTTCCCATCATGCCGAAATCAAGACACGGCAAAGTATTACACCGAGGGGCTTAAGAATTAGCCCATGCCTGTTCTGCCGAATTCCATTTACGTTGAGTACCGAAAGGCATGAGGTATTGCGAGGGCCGCATCCCAATAGCAGTCTCGATCCGGTCAAGCATTTCATCAAGCACTTTAACTTGTTGCTCCTCTGTATCCGATTTTGCAATATATACGGGGTCGCCCCATTGCAACACTGCTTCGCCATGGGAATCGATGTAACAAACGAGCGAGACAATAGGGCAAGCCGAAATTTTTGCCAGACCGAGAACGCCCATTGCGAATTTTTTTGTTTCATATCCCGCAAAAGGTCTTTCATGTGATTTTTTATGGCTATCGGCCCAAGGAGCATCGATATTTAGCAATAGAGCAGTCGGTGTTTCATGCAGTTTACCGCACAATGCTTTTATGAAATTTGGTACGATACCGACCATTGCCGTCTGAAAATCGGGGTGGCTCTTTGCTGCAGCAGTGAGGCCCATCCCTAAATGAAGTTCAATTCTACGGTCGTAGTAATAATTGCCGGTGTTTGGATTTGGTGGCAGTGTGATTTGTATGACGTTCATTGGAATTATGTCTTTACGAAATACAGCCAAATAGGCTTGACGTGTAAAGTGTCCGGTAGCAACGATGAATGATCTTCCATTTTGCCTTAGTTCATCGACACCGACACTGTTAATTTCTTTAACATTCCAGATATCTACAGTCTCTTTGCCTTTCACTATCCTCATGAATATGGCGAAATCTTGGAACGCAAGGGCCAAGAATTGCCAGCTTATTTGCAGCGCCCTAAGATTACCCAGACTAAACGCATGTTTTATATCCTTAAAGTTCTTGCTTTTATGTAGAATAATATCAAAGAACAAAATGATGCTTGATAGCAACCAAGCAAGTTTCAAAGTGATGTATTTCGAGACATATGGCGCAATCGGAGCAATCAGATATCGCATTATGATTAATTTGCTGAGTTCTTCGGTGACTAACGCTCTCTTTCTACATCTATACCTGAATTCGTCAATTATTTTCACCTCGATCCTCCTGTTGATTCGAAAAAATGGTTATCACAAAATCGCTTGCGGAATGACAGATCATGTCGGCGTCGACTGGACGTCTTTACACACTTCCGTCAATGCGGCGCAACCGAGAGTGCCATTACAAAATGTCCAAGATTTCGCGGCCACTCCTCAGCCACCCTCAAGTAGTTTGGGGAAGAGATTGGCAGCACCTCTGGCATCTCTCTCCGATTCGATGAACAGCGTTTTCACGCTGGACATGTCATAGGTCTTCTGCGTTTCGTAGCAGTAGACATAAGCTACGTAATGATAGCTACCCGGTCCCAGATTAAGCTGGAGTTCAAAGACAAACTTTTTCTTCTCATCCTTATTTATCGAAAACGACTTCCCCGTAAGGCGCTGCGATGATGTATCAAAAACCCTGTATTGATTATCGTCTGCCAATCCAAGACTCACGGACAAGTTGTCGCATTGCTTTTTGCCTAAAAGTTCGATTTCAAGCAAGACGGTGCTACCTTCCAGGAAGGAGACCTGCGGGGCATGTTCTCTGGTAATGTAAACTCCGGTTATCACGATCTCCTTCTTCGGGTCATTCGCGCTTTCGACGGCATTCTTTTCATAGTAACAGTTGATTACCTCCTGCGTGGGGCCATCCATAACCAACAGGCCGTGGTCGAGGAGCAGTGCACGGCTGCACAATGACGACACAGCCTTGACATTATGCGAGACAAAAAGAACCGTGGCTCCCCCGTCACGAATCGATCTCATCTTTTCCAGTCCCTTGTTCTGGAAGACATAGTCACCGACGCTCAAGACTTCATCCACAACGAGGATATCCGGGTCCAGATGAACGGCCACGGAAAAGCCCAACCGTGCGTACATCCCTGAGGAGTAGCGCTTTACCGGCGTGTCGATAAACTCTTCCAGGTCGGAAAAAGCCACGATCTCATCAAACTTGCGTCTGATTTCCGCCCGGGACATGCCAAGAATGGTTCCATTGAGAAAAATGTTCTCCCTTCCGGTGAGGTCGGGATGAAAACCTGCCCCGACTTCGATGAGGGCCGACAGCTTCCCGTTGACCTCAATTGTCCCTTTGGTTGGTTTCATGATCCCGTTCAAGTGCTTCAGCATGGTGCTCTTGCCGGCACCATTGTGGCCGATGATCCCCAATGACTCACCTCGGGCCACCTCGAAACAGATATCCTTGAGGACCCAGAACTCGTTCTTGCCAAGCGACCTCTCACATTGACCGATAAAGGCTAGCTTTGCCAACGCCGGCACGAGATCCCGCAGGGAGTCGAACATCTGCCCTTTTCTGAACTTCTTGGAAACCGCGTTGAACGCTATGGCGACATTGGACATCGGGATACCCCGTTTTCTAAATATATTCGGCAAACATAGGTTCTATTTTTTCGAAAAGCACCACCGCAACTACCAAGGAGACAACCGCGAATACGCCACTGTAGAGTATCCACCAGCCATATGGGATGACGCCCATCACCAGGCAACCGTTCAATCCCTCCAGCACTGGCGCCACCGGGTTCATCAACAGCACCCCCTGCCACTTTTCAAACAGCTTTACCTCATAGAAAACCGGGGTGAAGAAAATGGCGAAGGTCACGATAACTTCAACGATGTATTTCACATCCCTGAAGAACAGGTTGGCCGCTGAAAGCAATATTCCGATCGCCATTGACTGAATGACCAGAATCATGATCAGCACCACAGAGAAAAGGGCTTCAATGCCGAGACCGTATCCCCTGGCAAAGAGAATGACCATGAGAAATGTCGAAGCGATCAGGAAATCGACGAATTGCGACACCACAGCGCTGACGGGAAAAATGATCTTTGGGAAATTGATTTTAGTCACCAGACTAAAATTCGAAGTCAGACTGTTGGTCGAGAATCTGATCGACGAAATGAAGAAAGCCCATGGAATAGACTTGACTGACACACTGGCCACCTCACGCATGCTGAAAGGAGAGCCGGACAACTTTGCGAAAGCGAGTTTAACCAGGACCCCGGAGGTAATGATCAGGATCGGCATGAGCAGCGCCCAGAGAAAGCCCATGACCGACTGCTTGTACTTTATTTTGATCTCCCGCATGGTGATCATGTAGAAGAGATCCCGATAATTTAATATTCGGGAAAAGCCACTTACCATGTTGTAGCCCCTTGTCGTGTAGTATTTCTCATGTCTCCGGCGGCGTTCTAAAGTCAAAAGACTTAGCCAACAACCGGACTGCCGCCTTTGGATGTCTGAAAACATCCAGCAGTTCGAGCACAACATATATCGCCAATTCGATGCGACTGAACTCATAGCCAACGCTCCGCAAACCGCTGGCATGATACTGCCAGAATTCTCCGCCCAGTCTGTTCACCACCCCTTTGGCCAGGGCTTCCAGGTACCTTTTCCTTATAAGACCGAAGGTCTTATGGTATTGCTCCCGGTCCAGATAGAGCGGCCCGTATTTCATAAGGCAGATGAAGGCATGGAGCAAATAGGGATGGAAATTCCGGATCTGGCCGGTCAACGACCCCTCCTCCACCCGCGAGAAGGTAAGCACCTTATGCACGAAACCGAAATCGCTTTCTTTGAGCAATTCGAAACAGGCCTCGTAGTCTTCGAGGAGGCTGGTTTCCTCGTAGAAGGGTATTCGGGACCGGACCAGGTCGCTCCTGAACAGAAGCGTTGTCGGGGTGCCGAACAGATACCTCTCGGGAAAGAAAAGCAGGTGCCACCTGCAGATTTCGCTGCCAACCACCGTCGTGCTCGGATAGGGCAATCCGCTTCCGAGCACCTTCGTGCCGTTGAGATAGTAGGAGCTGACAATACCGACCGAGGGGTTGGCCTCAGCCACCGAAACCATTTCGGCCAGACACTCGGGAAACAGCCAGTCATCAGCCTGGACCATCTTGCAGTACCTGCTCCGCTCCGAAATCTGCCCAAGCGCCCGGTTGTAATTTGGGACCTGCCCGAGCAGCGACTCGTTATCGACCAAGCGAATCCGAGTCTCGCGCTGCGCGTAGGTCTGGGCTATCTCCCGTGAGCGGTCGGTGCTGCAGTTGTTTAACAGGAGGTACTCCCAATTTTCATAGGTCTGGCCCAGCACGCTCTCGATGCACTGCGCCAGATAGCGGTCGGTATTGTAGAACGGCGTCACAACGCTTACCAGCGGCTGGTCTCCCCCGTTCATAGCCTGTTCCCGCTCACGGCCGGTGTGGCGACGCCCTCCGCTCGGAGGATCTGGTCATACTGGGCGCTCAGGGCGCTACGGCTAAGCTCCCTTCCCAGAGCGATCCCTGCTCGGACTTGGTCCGCCTCGGAGCGCAGCGCCAGGAAAGCCCCCATCAGAGATTCCAGATCGACTTTGTCGATGTCGAGACAGAATCGGGACTGTCCCATGGTTGCCATGTGCGTGGTTACCTTGCGGTCATAGGAAATGGCCAGAACCGGTCGCTCCGCAAGGTGGGCCAGGATCACCCCGTGCAGCCTGCTGGCCACCACGTAGTCCACCTCGCTCATCAACTCCAAGAGGGCGTAGACACTCTCGGTGGCTCTGACCTCGACACGCCCCACCATCTTAGTTGTCAGCGCCCCCAGCTTTTCCATCATTTCCCCCACCACCACCCGGTCGGTAGTGTCGCTGTAATAGAGAATCACCGTAACGTCTTCGCGCATAAGCGCCCCGACAAACGCTAACAGGGCGGCCAGATAGGGCGCGTAGATTCCCGGATCGCTCTTGGGCCAGGAATGGGAGGATAGATAAGCAATCGGGCTGACGGCGACCACCGGTGTCTCTCCCCTCTCCGGCCTCGTCACCGGACAGGGTGGTAGTTCATGGCTGAAGGCCAAATCGGGAACCACGGGGTCGGCACAGGTGAACCGCATCCGGTCCAGGAGTTGCTTGGAGCGGTGGTCACGGTAGGAACGGTAGCACGCCAGCCTCAATGCACAGGCTACGAAGAGCACGCTCAAACGAGACTCCAACGTGCAGGTCCCGACGCTGAGAAAGACGTAACGTACACCAGCCGCGCGGGCCATCAACCCCCATTTGAGCAGGGTGTAGGGATGCCCCCAGGCTCCCCCCCAGTAATCGTCGAGCTGCCCGCCACCGGCTACGATCAGCATATCGAACCCTTTGAGCTTTCTGTAGCCATCACGAATGAAGCGCATCTCCGCCGGCATCCGGGAGGCCACCCCCGTCAGGGTTTGAACGAGCCTAACCACCCGAAAAAGCGGGGGAATCCCTTTTATGAACTTCTTGGCCGACTCAAGCGCTCCCGCTGCCGTCTTTCCAGGGAGAACCGCAACTGCCAATTTCGGGGAGGCAGCTATCCCGTAATGCGGCAGCGACAAGGTGGTGAGCGGAGAGCAGGGAATCTGGTGAATCCTAGATGTTTTCTCCGGATCGAGCGTGAACCCATGTAGGCGCACCTCAGGAAATCGAGCCTTGATGTTGGCGATGACCGCTTCCTGGATAGCGCCGTCGCCAAGGTTGCCGCCGTTGTAGGGGGTCAACAGCCCTATTTCCCTTGTTTGCCCGGGGTTATTCATGGCATCCCTTCCTTGCCAAGCAAAAATCGACACCTCAGTTGTATTTCCTGAACACCGGCTGCACCGGCCTTCCCACGAGGTACTTGCCGACCCCCTCATCCAAAGCCCGACGATAGACCAACAAGGCCTCCCCCACTCCCTCGATGGTCAGCTCGATGTCCCGGTCGCTGTGGGAAAAACTGACCACAAGCGACGGCAGCAACAGACCACGCTTGATAGTCTCCTGCAGGAACAGGGTGCGAAAGGGCTGGGAGGGCTGTTTCTCGGCGTCCCTTGTGACATAAACCAGGTTACACGGCTTCCCCAGTATCTGGAAATAGTCCTCGAGCTGCAACTGGGCGATTATGCTGTCGATCCCCTGCCGCAGTTTGTCACCGCTCTCCCAGAGGCGCTCGATAACCTGTTCGCTCCGGTACACGCCCAAAGTTGCCAGGGTAGCGGCAAGTGCGTGGTTTTCGGCGCCCTGAGTCGTTGAAAGGAGAAAGATCCGCTCCCGTTTGTGAGTGATTCCTCCCAGCTCCATGATTTCCCGCTTCCCTGTCAGGGCCGCGATGGAGAAACCGTTGCCCATGGCCTTGCCGAAGGAGCAGAGGTCGGGGACGATGCCGTAGTAGTGCTGCGCCCCCTTCAGGTGCCAGCGGAAGCCGGTTATCATCTCGTCCAAGATCAACAGAGCACCGTGCTCGGCACTGAGTCGGCGCACCTCTTGAAGGAAACCGTCGACGGGCTCCACAGCGGTCGCCGCTTCTAGGACCAAGCAGGCTATCTGCCCCGGATGCTTTTCAAACAGCCGCTGCAAGGCGGCGCTGTCGTTGTAGGGAAAGGTGACTGTCAGGCTGCGGATAGCCTCGGGAATGCCTGCCGACATGGCTGTTGTGCCGATGAACCAGTCATCGACGGAGAAAAAGGGCTGATCCCCGCAAATGGCGACCAAATCCCTTCCGGTGTAGGCCCGTGCCAGCCGGACGGCAGCCGTGGTGACATCCGAGCCGTTCTTGGCGAACTTGACCATGTCGGCTGCATCAATGAGTTCGCCAAGGGCTTCGGCACACTCCACCTCGAGGATCGAGGGCCGGGTATAGTTATTGCCCAGCAGCATCTGCCTGGAGGCTGCCTCAACGACGGGCGGATAAGCATGTCCAAGTGTCACGGCGCGCAGCCCCATGCCGTACTCTATGAATTCGTTACCATCCACATCCCAGACCCGGCACCCCTCCCCCCTGGCGATAAAGCCGGGAGAGCACAACGGATACTGGTCATCCCCTTTGGCGTAGGTGTGACAACCGCCCGGGATAAGTGTGTGGGCTTTAGTTCTGAGAGCGTCGGATCTGGTGAAATACATAAGCAACTCCTCGTGGGTATCTGTCGGTACCACTATGTATAAGTCTTTTCGATAGCTTTGATCGCTTTGCCTTTACAGGGGATCAGGAACAAGGGATAAAAAACCGCTTTTCGGTCGAACTAACGCGCTTCGCCAGCCATAGGTAATGGAAACGGATTCCCCTCACTTCCCAGAACCCCGAAAGTCCAACTCGTTTAAATCCGACTCATTAAGGCTCTGGATTGCCCGATTGCCTTCTCACCAGCGTGAACAAAGTGCGCTTACCGCATGACTCCTGCAGATCTTTAAAATAAGCACAGCCAGATCCAAAATCACGCCCTTGCCAACGAAAGCCGAGGATCGTGTACCCGCGCCAGACATAGGCCTCGTTCTTGTTGACCATGCCAAATTCGCGTTTGATGTGCGAATCCCAGAAGCATTCCTTGACGATTACCCGGAAACATCGAGCAGACAATGCCTGCGAAGCAACTCCGCTGCACCTTGGACGGCGGCAAAGCTCACACCCGATCTTTCGGCAATATCCAGCAAAGAGTGCCTTCCATCGGAAAGGTTCAGCACCCAGAGCATGGCGAGTTCATTGTCTCCGATGGAGTCGTACAGCCCCCGCTTGCCCAATTGTGGTTCACAATGGGGATTGCGGTTTAGGAAGGTCCGGTTACCTTCCAGCAGAAGAAGGATGTCCAGCAGCCTCGCGAAGGAATTCCCGAGTGCGTACGCAGTTACGAAGTCGAGGTTATCAGCGGAGGTGTGGTATTCCGGGTACCGTCCGAACGGGGTCCGGGAAAACCGACCCACCGGAAGATCGAACCCCGGCGAGCAGTACTGACGCTCGTCGTAACCATAGGGAGAAAAGTCCATGACCTCGTAAGGCTGTCCTGAATTCTTCAAGATGTGAAAAGCCGCCCGGTCTATTTCCGCGTCGCCACGTCTGCTTTTCTTGTAGGTAATATTTCCTGCGTCTCCCACACCTGATATAACCAACCCGTGCTTAATCTTATTGACCGAGGTCTTGTTCAAACAAAGCCAGGTAATGGAGCCGATGGTCCCCGGTATGAACAGGAAGCGATAGGAGAACCGCCGAGAGCAGTCGCCGAGATACTTCGCTAGCATGGTCGTGAGACTTACGCCCGACAGATTGTCATTGGCGAGTGAAGGATGGCAGGCGTGACACGAAATCAATATCTCGTTCATTTCCTCCCCGGGCAGATAAAGTTCCCCATAGCTCAAAGAGCCGTTTTCCAGCGTGGAGTCGATGAGCACCTGGTAATCACCTTCTTCAAGTTTCTGGAACTCGTTGTAACTCAGAGAGAAGCCCCAGTTCTCCTTATAATAGGAGGTTTTGTAGGGAGTCCAATCGGGATAATCGGGGAGTGTAAAGAGATGCTCCCGCAATTCATTTAAGGAAACGATCTTGTTGACAGGTACGCTGTAATTCAGCACATGCAGATTTGACTTTTGGAAGTCCGCTATCTTTTCGCCCTTTGAATTTTTTACGTAGGCATCCCTTATATTCCATTCCTTGGGCACTACCCAATCGAACACCTCCGTTCCTGAAGGAACCTCGTGAACCTTGAGCTGGATGTGATGACGCAATGTTTCCAATGTCTGCCGGAATCCGTTGCCGGTTATGCTCCGGCAAACCGGATACAGTTCGGCTATCAACGAGTATATAGCCTGACCTATCTCCAATTCCGATTCGCCGGTGCAGTATTTGGCTATTTCAATATTCACGTTCAGGATTCCTTTCCGGTTCGAAGTCCGGATAACTCCCATCCCTGTCCGAGACCACCTTAATATCCGATGGCCAGTTGATTCCGAAAGCAGGATCATTCCACCTGAAACCTCTGGCCGACTCCGGGGCATAAAACTCCGACATCTGGTAAGAAATTTCCGTGTTGCCAACGAGAGTCAAAAAACCGTGGGCGAAGCCCTCCGGCACATACAGCATCCTTCGATTTTGCGGATTAAGAACGACGCCAAGATACTGTCTGAAACTCGTGGAATCCGGGCGAAGGTCGGCAATTACGTCGTAAATAGCGCCCATGGTGCATCGAATCAGTTTCGCCTCCTCGTGAGGTTTAGCCTGATAATGCATGCCTCTCAAGGTTCCTTGTCTTGAATTAAAAGAAATGTTGCATTGAGCTAACCGAGGGTTCAGTCCATGCGCTTCAAATTCGCGCTGACACCAGGAGCGTGCAAAAAACCCGCGTTCGTCTTCATTTTTTTCAATGTCGAGAAGATATGCGCCCCTAAGCTTAGTCTCGGTGAAGATCATCTGTAGACCTTCACCTCAGGGATAGGCACAACGAACTGACCGCCCCATTCCCGAATACACGACATCTGACACATGACCTCCTCCTTGAAATTCCAGGGGAGGATCAAGATGTAATCCGGCTTAGTCTCCGTGATCTTTTCCGGACCATGAATCGGAATATGAGTTCCCGGAAGAAACTTGCCTTGTTTGTACGGATTACGATCCACCGTGTAATCCAGAAAATCGGTCCGAATACCGCAGTAATTCAAGAGAGTGTTCCCCTTGCCGGGGGCGCCATAACCGACAACACTTTTCCCCTGGCGGCGAGCTGAAATCAGGAAGTCGAGCAGTTTTCTCTTGGTTTCCTTGACCTTTTCCGTGAAATACCCGTATGAGCCTAGTTGTGTGATTCCGGCGGCTTCCTCGCGCGCCCTGAGGGCAGGAAGCCTTAGACTTATTTCGCGGCAGGTGTTCTCACTGTGCCGGGCGAATATCCGCAGTGATCCACCATGAGTGGGGAGCTCTTCCACATCGAACAAGGTGAGGCCGTGGGCGGCAAAGATCTTTTCTACGGTAATGAAGGAAAAATAGGAAAAATGTTCCTGGTAGATGGTATCGAACTGGTTTTCCTCCATAAGCCTCATGAGGTGGGGGAACTCCATGGTGATTACCCCCTCGGGCTTGAGCATGATTTTCATCCCGCGGACAAAATCGTTGATATCCGGCACCTGGGCAAGCACGTTGTTTCCCAACAAAAGATCGGCGCTCTTTCCCTCTAAGACCAAAAGTCGCGCCGCACTCTCGCTGAAGAATTCCACCCGCGTCGGTACGCCCATTTTTATAGCCACCTCGGCGACGTTTTGGGCAGGCTCTATGCCGAACGCCGGAATGCCGTGTTCGACAAAGTACTGGAGCAGATAGCCGTCATTGCTGGCAACCTCAACCACCAATGAAGACGGACCGAGTGCGAAACGTTCGGTTGCCATGGAAACGTAGCGCTCGGCATGTTTGAGCCAATCATTGGAGTAAGACGAAAAATATGCGTACTCGGTGAAGATTTCCTGTTGGCTCACATATTGCTTCAACTGCACAAGGAAACATGCGCCACAGACGTACACGTGTAGCGGATAAAAAGGCTCCATCGCATTCAACTGTTGAACGCTAATGTAACTTTCACAAAGAGGCGACATGCCCAGGTCTACAAAAGTGTAGTTTAGGGTTTCACCACAAAAACGACATTGGTTAACGGCCTGCATCACATTGACCTCCTTGCCTCGTTTAGATCGAACATCTGAATGTAAATCAAGACGTCTTACTCCATCGCAG
>CAIYDQ010000233.1 GCA_903925075.1 uncultured Geobacter sp. | reverse complement strand
TCCGCTTCGTTCGCGAAACGATAGCGACCCCGTGGCTGGATAAAGCATGGATCAGCGAACAGCTTGCCGTCCCATATCAATTGCGGTTGCTATGAGGCCTCGGCAGTAGAACCTGAAACTGAACATGGCAAACGATTCTGGAGCCTTGTCATGAAACCTATAAAAATGCCGCAGGATAGGTGGCAAAGGGCTTCATGAAGCGTTAAGTCTCGGGTGTTGGCGAAACTGTCATCAACCTAGAGCGCAACAACCCATAGGCTGGAGCGTGCGGACCTTGGCTAGCGCTATCATGCGTCAGCGATGCTCCGTCAGGATAATCCTTGACACCGGTCTTGATTAATTGTAATCTGGCGGGCCTAACTCTCTGTATACAGAGCTTTTTCCTTTGTTGTAGCGACATTTTCATATCACGATTTTACCGGAGGCGGCGTGTTGACATTTCAGGAGCTGATTCTCTCCTTGCAGGGGTACTGGGCGGGGCAGGGATGCGTCATTCAGCAACCTTACGATACCGAAAAAGGGGCGGGGACCTTCAACCCCGCCACTTTTCTGCGCGTGCTCGGCCCCGAGCCGTGGAAGGTGGCCTACGTGGAGCCGTCCCGGCGCCCGACGGACGGCCGCTACGGCGAAAACCCGAACCGGCTGCAGCATTACTACCAGTTCCAGGTGATCATGAAGCCGTCGCCCATGAACATCCTCGACCTCTATCTCGACTCGCTGCGCGCCTTCGGCATCGACCCGGCCAAGCACGACATCCGTTTCGTCGAGGACGACTGGGAATCCCCGACGCTGGGCGCCTGGGGCCTCGGCTGGGAGGTCTGGCTGGACGGCATGGAGATCACCCAATTCACCTACTTCCAGCAGGCGGGCGGCATCGACCTGAAGCCGGTCTCCTCCGAGATCACCTACGGCTGCGAGCGCATCGCCATGTACCTGCAGGGGGTGGACAACGTCTACGACCTGGAATGGGTCAAGGGGATCAAGTACGGCGACATCCACCACGAAAGCGAGGTGGAGTTCTCCACCTACAACTTCGAGGAGGCGGACGTCGACATGCTGCTCGCCCTGTTCAAGATGTATGAAAAGGAGTGTCTGCGCCTGGTCGAGAAGGGGCTGGTGCTGCCGGCCTACGACTACGTGATGAAATGCTCCCATACCTTCAACCTGCTCGACGCCCGGGGCGCCATCTCGGTGACGGAGCGCGCCTCCTACATCGGCAAGGTGCGCAACGTGGCCAGGCTTTGCGCCGAAGGTTACCTGCAGATGCGCGAGCGGCTCGGCTTTCCGCTTTTAAAAGGAGGCCGCTAATGGCTAAGGATCTTTTCCTGGAGATCGGCTGCGAGGAAATCCCGGCCGGCTTCATCCCCAAGGCGATGGCCGACATGGAGCAGTTGCTGCGGCGCGAGCTGGAGAGCGCGCGGCTTGAATACGGCGAAGTGGTCACGCTGGGCACGCCGCGCCGCCTGGTGCTGGCGGTGAAAGGGATTGCCGAGCGGCAGCCCGACGCGGAACTGACCGCCATGGGCCCCGCCAAGAGCGTCGCCTACGACGCGGACGGCAACCCGACCCGCGCCGCCCAGGGCTTCGCCCGCGGCCAAGGGGTCGAGGTCTCGCAGCTCACGCTGGTCTTGACCGAGAAGGGCGAATACCTGGCCGCCAAGAAGAGCGAGATCGGCCGCGACACCTCGGAGCTTTTGACCGAGATGCTGCCGCGCCTGATCGGCGCCATCCCCTTCAAGAAGTCGATGCGCTGGGCCGACATGGAGACCCGCTTCGCCCGCCCGATCCACTGGATCGTCGCCCTCTACGACGGCCTGGTGGTCCCCTTCACCTTCGGCAACATCGAAAGCGGCTCCGTCTCGCGCGGCCACCGCTTCATGGCCAACACCGTTTTCCCGGTGCGCGACTTCGCCCACTACCTGGAGGAGTGCGAGCGGCACTTCGTCATCCCCGATCCCGAGAGGAGAAAGGAGATCATCCGGCGCGAGATCGAGCGGGTGGCCAACAAGGCCAAGGGGGAGGTGCTGCCGGACGAGGAGCTGCTTACCCAGGTGAGCTTCCTGGTCGAGTACCCGAGCGCCGTCGCCGGTACCTTCTCGCCGGATTTCCTGGTGGTGCCGCGCGAGGTGCTGATCACCTCGATGCGCGAGCATCAGCGCTATTTCTCCATGGTGGACGGCGAGGGGAAGCTCTTGCCGGGTTTCATCACCATCAACAACACGCTCACCGAGGACCCGGAGGTGGTGGTCAAGGGGAACGAGCGCGTGCTGCGCGCGCGCCTGTCCGACGCCCGCTTCTTCTTCAACGAGGATCGCAAGTCGACGCTCGCGAGCCGGGTCGAGGCGCTGAAATCGATCGTCTACCAGGCGAAGCTCGGCACCAGCTACGAGAAGATGGAGCGCTTCCGGGCGCTAGCCAAGGGGCTGGCCGACGAGTTGAACCCCGCGGTCGCGGAGCGGACCTTCCGGGCGGCGACGCTCTGCAAGGCTGACCTGGTCACCGGCATGGTCGGGGAATTCCCCGAGGTGCAGGGGATCATGGGGCGCGAATACGCGATCCACGACGGCGAGGAGCCGGAGGTGGCCAACGCCATCGCCGAGCACTACCTGCCGACCCAGGCCGGCGGCGCGCTTCCCGCTTCCGACATCGGCGCCTTCGTCTCCCTGGCCGACAAGATGGACACCATCTGCGGCTGCTTCAGCGTGGGACTCATCCCCACCGGCTCGGCCGATCCTTACGCCCTGCGCCGCTCGGCCCTGGGCATCATCAACATCGTCCTGGAGCGCGGCTACCGAAAGCCACTGTCAAGCCTGATCGGCGCGTCGCTCGACCTTTTGGCCGGCAAGAGCAGCCGCCCTCGGGAAGAGGTGCAAAGGGAGGTGCTGGAATTCTTCCGGGGGCGCTTCGTCAACCTGATGGCCGACCGCTTCCCCTCGGACGCGGTCGACGCCGTGGTTTCCGTCTCCTTCGAGGATCTGGTCGACGCCGGCGCCAAGATCGCGGCGCTGGCCGAGTTCCGCAACCGGGAGGATTTCGGACCCCTGGCGGTCGCCTTCAAGAGGGTCTGCAATATCGTCAAGGAAGGGGTGGACAGCCCGGTCTTGGCGGAACTCTTCGAGGACGCCGCGGAAGGCGCGTTGCACGCCGCGCTCAAGCAGGCTGCCGGGAAGGTGGAAAGCGCCCTGGCGGACGGCGACTACCTGGCGGCGCTCACCGAGATCGCCACCTTGAAGCCGGCCGTGGACCTGTTCTTCGAGAAGGTGATGGTGATGGCGGAGGACGAGCGGGTGCGCGGCAACCGCCTGGCGCTCCTCACCGGCATCGCCCGGCTGTTCGCCCGACTGGCCGACTTCTCCAGGCTCTCGGCTTGATGACGCCGCCGGCCGGCAGCCGAATCGGCGCCGCCCCCGCCTGCAGGGCGTTTCGCAGGACTATCAACGACGCACCATAACGCTCACGTAAACAGCCGTTCGCGCCGCAAGGCCGGCGGCTGTTTACGTTTACTTTTTATTAGCGACCGTATATAATTATCGCCTTACAGATTTCGTCGCAGCACAAACCAAGGGGGGCACAATGGGATCGAAGTACGTCTATTTTTTTGGCGCTGGTAAAGCCGACGGCAATGCAACCATGAAAGATCTGCTGGGGGGGAAGGGCGCTAACCTGGCCGAGATGACCAGCATCGGTCTGCCGGTTCCCGCCGGCTTCACCATCACCACCGAGGTCTGCACCGAGTACTACAAGCAGGGACAGAACTACCCCGAAGGGCTGGCGGCGGAGGCGGCGGAGAACCTGGCGGCGGTGGAAAAGCTGATGGGGAAGAAGTTCGGCGACCCCAAAAACCCGCTGCTGGTCTCGGTCCGCTCCGGCGCCCGGGCCTCCATGCCGGGGATGATGGACACCATCCTGAACCTCGGTTTGAACGACGTCACCGTCCAGGGGATCATCGCCCAAAGCGGCGACGAGCGCTTCGCCTACGACGCCTACCGCCGTTTCGTGCAGATGTACTCCGACGTGGTCATGGGGATGCACAAGGACGAGCTGGAGCACCTTTTGGAGCGCAAGAAGGACGACCGGGGCGTGCACCTGGACACCGACCTCACCGCGCAGGATTGGAAGGAGCTGGTGGCCGCCTTCAAGGCGAAAATCCGCGAGACCCTGGGCGTCGACTTCCCCGAGGATCCCGAGCAGCAGCTCTGGGGCGCCATCGGCGCGGTGTTCGGCTCCTGGATGAACCAGCGGGCGATCACCTATAGAAGGCTCAACGGCATCCCCGCCGAATGGGGCACCGCGGTGAACGTGCAGTCCATGGTGTTCGGCAACATGGGAAGCGACTGCGCCACGGGCGTCGCCTTCACCCGCGACCCCTCCACCGGCGAGAACTACTTTTACGGCGAATACCTGGTGAACGCCCAGGGCGAGGACGTGGTGGCCGGGATCCGCACCCCGCAGCCGATCAACCGGGCCAAGTACAAGCCGGGCGACCTCCCCTCCATGGAGGAAGTGCTCCCCGACTGCTACGCCCAGTTGGCCTCGATCAGGGACATCCTGGAGAGCCATTACAAGGACATGCAGGACATAGAGTTCACCATCGAGAAGGGCGTCCTCTACATGCTGCAGACCAGAGGCGGCAAGAGGACCGCCAAGGCGGCCATCAAGATCGCCGTCGACATGGTGGGCGAGGGGCTGATCGACGAGCGGACCGCGGTGCTGCGCGTGGCGCCCAACCAGCTCGACCAACTGCTGCACCCCTCCCTCGACCCCAACGCCGTGAAGCAGGTGGTCGCCAAGGGATTGCCGGCCTCGCCGGGCGCAGCCTCCGGCGAGGTGGTGTTCACCGCCGACGAGGCGGAGGCCGCCGCCAAGCTGGGGCTCAAGGTGATCCTGGTGCGGGTGGAGACCAGCCCCGAGGATATTCACGGCATGCACGCGGCCCAGGGGATCCTGACGGCGCGCGGCGGCATGACCTCGCACGCGGCGGTGGTCGCCCGCGGCATGGGGAAATGCTGCGTCGCCGGCTGCGGCGACATCAAGGTCGATTACGCCGGCCAGGCTTTCACGGCCAAGGACGGCCAGCGCATCAAGAAAGGGGACATGATCACCCTGGACGGCTCGACCGGCGAGGTGATGCTGGGCGCGGTCGCCACGGTCGCCGCCGGAGTCAGCGGCGACTTCTCCAAACTGATGGGATGGGTGGACAAGTTCCGCAGGATGAAGGTGCGCGCCAACGCCGACACCCCGCACGACGCGCGCACCGCGCGGGAGTTCGGCGCCGAGGGGATCGGCCTTTGCCGCACCGAGCACATGTTCTTCGACGCCAACCGCATCGCCGCCGTCAGGGAGATGATCCTTTCCGCCGACATCGAGGGGCGGCGCAAGGCGCTCTTGAAGATCCTCCCCATGCAGAAGGGGGATTTCGCCGGGCTGTTCCGGGAGATGAAGGGGCTGCCGGTCACCATCAGGCTGCTCGATCCGCCGCTGCACGAGTTCCTCCCCCAGGTCGACAAGGACATCGACGCCCTGGCCGTCACCATGGGGGTCTCGCCGCAGACCTTGCGCCACAAGGTGGACTTCCTGCACGAGTTCAACCCGATGCTGGGCCACCGCGGCTGCCGGCTCGGTGTGACCTTCCCGGAGATCTACGACATGCAGGTGCAGGCGATCATGGAAGCCGCCTGCGAGCTGGTGCGCGACGAGGGGTTCCACATCGTGCCCGAGATCATGATCCCGCTGGTCGCGGTCACCAAGGAGCTGGGGCTGATGCGAGCCAATGCGGTCGCCATCTGCGAAGAGGTGATCGCCCGTTACGGCGTCAAGGTGGAGTACCTGATCGGCACCATGATCGAGCTGCCGCGCGCCGCCATCACCGCGGACAGCATCGCCAGCGAGGCCGATTTCTTCTCCTTCGGCACCAACGACCTGACCCAGACCACCTTCGGCCTGTCCAGGGACGACGCCGGCAAGTTTCTCCCCTTCTACGTGGAGAACGGCATCCTTGAGGACGATCCCTTCGTCACCCTCGACCAGCAGGGCGTGGGGGCGTTGGTCCGGATGGGATGCGAGAAAGGCCGGCAGACGCGGCCCGACATCAAGCTCGGCATCTGCGGCGAGCACGGCGGCGACCCCGCCTCGGTCATCTTCTGCGACTCCGTCGGCCTCGACTACGTCTCCTGCTCCCCCTTCAGGGTGCCGATCGCGCGGCTGGCCGCGGCCCACGCCACCTTGAACCGGAAATAAGCGGCGGCGGGTTTCCCATGGGTTCGACCAGTCAGACCAGTCAGACCGGTCCGACTGGTCGAACCGGCAGGGAGGGGGGAGCCGTCATCGCGGACCAGGCCAGCGCCAACAACCCCTTGACAGGCAACGGCGAAACGTGTAAATACGGCTGTAAACCAGTTCGGTAAATCTTCAACGGAGGAAAGAGTAATGGCTAACGGTGTGGTGAAATGGTTCAATGACGCGAAGGGGTTTGGTTTTATCGAGCAGGAAAATGGCCCGGATGTCTTCGTGCATTTTCCCTCGATTCAGGCGGAAGGGTTCAAGTCATTAGCCGAAGGGGATGCTGTTTGCTTCGAGGTCATTCAAGGGGCAAAGGGGCCGCAGGCCGCCAATGTGGTAAGGGGGTAGTCCCCGACGCCGTCTCCGTATCACGGGCCCCGAAGCGGATTCGGGGCCTTTTTTGTTGTCCTGCCAGCCAGACAAGATCTCGGGTGCACCATGCGAATCGACGAAAAATCCGAGTCCAGCCGCATCGATAAAAAGGGCAAAAGCGCCGCCGCCAAGGGCGCCGCCGGCTCCGGCTCCGCGCTTTTCGCCGGCCGGCTCACCCAGATCGCCAAGAGCGTGCCCGACTACGTCGGCGAACTGCAGCGGCTCAAGGAGGAGATCGACAAGGCCGGCGACGTCCTGGAGCAGGAGCCGACCATAGCCAACTTCAAAATCTTTCGCGAGCGGATCGCCGTCATGGCCAAGAAGGTCAGCTCCGAGGCCTACCGAATCGACCAGGTGGGAGGCGGCGTGTCCGGGCGCGCCCACGAGGTGATCGCGGTGATCGACCAGGAGGCGGACCTGCTCTACCACCTGGTGATGCGCGAGCAAAAGGACCACATCCGGATCGTCGCCCAGATCATCAAGATCAAGGGGCTGGTGGTCGACTTCCTGCTGTAGCCGGCGATCAGGCGACCGAAACGCTCAGCCTGCCAACCCCCGAGATCTCAGCCACCACCTTGTCGCCGCTTTTAATCGGTCCCACTCCGGCCGGAGTTCCGGTCAGGATCAAATCGCCGGGCACCAGGGTGAAAATACCGGAGATGTAGCTGACCAGTTCCGCGATGCGGTTGATCATCAGCGCCGTGGAGCCGTCCTGGCGAGGCTCGCCGTTTACCGAGAGCGTGATCCTGACGTCTTGAGGGTTCGGCACCGAGGCGGCCGGCACGAACGCCGACAGAGGGCAGGCGGTGTCGAAGCCTTTGGCTATCTCCCAGGGGAGCCCCTTTTTCTTTTGTTCGCTTTGCACGTCCCGCAAAGTAAGATCGATGGCGACGCCATAGCCGGCGATGTGCTGCATCACCCGGTCCACCGGGATGGCCGTGCCGCCGGTGCCGATCAACAGCGCCAGTTCCGCCTCGTGGTGGCAGTCGTTGCTGTAGGAAGGAATAACGATCTCTTCTCCCTCGCCGATCACCGAGGAGGCGGGCTTCATGAAGATGATCGGGCGCTCCGGCACCGCGTTGCCGAGTTCCGCGATGTGGTCCGCGTAATTCCTCCCGATGCAGAGAATCTTGCCGATGGGATAATCACGTTCGCCGCCGATCAGTCGTGCCGTCTTCATACTCCCTCCTTAGAATCGGTTCAACGTTCGACGCTCGACGTTCTACGTTCGACGTTAAACCTCAGTACCACGTTACCTTCGACCCCACAGCCAGCCCGTCTAGTTTGATTCTGATTCTAACGTAGAACGTAGAACGCAGAACGGTTCTTATCCGTTTGCCGCCTGCATCTCGCTTTCCGCGCGGCAACCCTGCCAGCTCCCTCGTCTTTTCAGCTCGTTCACCACGGCGAACCACATCTGATTGTTCTTGAGGTTCCAGTTGGGCGCGACCCGGATCGCCAGCGGCGCCGAGCCGTACAGCCTCTGGATGGAGATCGTCGGGGAAAGTTCCTCCAGAAAATCGCAGGTCGCCCCAAGATACTCGTCCAGGGTGATCGGGACGTAGCTCCCTTCCCGGTACCACTTAGCGAGGCGCGTCCCCTCCACCGCGTGCAACTGGTGCAGTTTGAGCGAGTTCACCGGCAACCCCGAGAGCAGCCGGGCGCTTTTCAGAAAGGCGGCGCGGGTCTCGCCGGGGAAACCGTAGATGAGATGGGTGCAGATGTCGATTCCCCGCCCGGCCAGGCGCTCCATGGTCTGCAGGTACTCGGCCAGGGTGTGCCCGCGGTTGATCCGGTCCAGGATGGCGTCGTCCATGGACTGCAGCCCCAACTCGACGCAGACGTAACGGTCGCGCGCCAGTTCGCTCAAAAGGTCGATGGCTTGATCGCTGATGGAGTCGGGCCGGGTGCCGACGGAAATGCCGACCACGTCCGGATGGTCCAGGGCGCGCCGGTAGAGGTCGGCAAGGCGTTCGACAGGGGCGTAGGTGTTGGTGAATTTCTGGAAGTAGACAAGGAACTTTTCGCTCTGGAGGCGCTGGCGGTGGTAGGCCATGCCGGCCTCCATCTGCTCCTCGATCGGGATCACCGCCTGGGTGTCCTTGGGGGAAAAGGAACTGTTGTCGCAGTAGACGCAGCCGCCGGTGCCGCGGCTGCCGTCGCGGTTGGGGCAGGTGAAGCCGCCGTCCACGTTCACCTTGCTGACCCGGCAGCCGAAGCGCCGGCGCAGGAAGGAGCCGTAGGCGTTGATGCGCAGCTCTTTGTGGATCAGGTCGCAGGTCATGTCAAAGACTCTGCCCGCAGGCGGATCCCGCGGCGGACAGCGCGGACAACAGCGCCCGGGCGGCCTGGCACGGCTCCGCCGCCGACATCACCGCGGAGATCAAGGCTATGCCGCGCGCCCCGCAAGCGAGCGCCTCGGCGCAATTCTCCAAGCTTATGCCGCCCAGCGCGAACACCGGGATCTGCAGCGTGTCGCTGATCAACTGCAGTTTTTCGACTCCGACCGGATCGCCGTAGGCGGCTTTGGAGGCGGTGTAGTAGACCGGCCCGAAGGTGATGAAGTTGGCCCCCATTTCCTGGGCCGCGATCGCCTGCACCTGGTTATGGCAGGAAACCCCGATCAGCTTGCTCTCGCCCAGAAGTCGCCTGGCCTTGTAAATCGGCAGGCTCTCGACGCCGATATGAACGCCGTCTGCTTCCACGGCCAGCGCCACATCGACCCGGTCGTTGATGATCAGTTGGGCGCCGTAGCGCGAGGTCAGTCGGCGCAGCTCGTGGGCCGTCTCGTACAACTCCTTGCTGGAGGCGCCCTTTTCCCGCAACTGCACGGCGCGCACGCCGCCGCGCAGCGCCTCCTCGACCACGAATTCCAGGTTGCGCCCTTGCGTCTCGGCGCGGCCGGCGATCAGGTACAGGTTGAAGTCTATTCGGGGCGATCCTGATTCCGTCACGCAATAAGTCCGGCCAGCGGGGACGAGGCGTTGGCGTAGAGCTTCATCGGGATGCGGCCGGCCCGGAAGGCAAGCCTCCCCGCGGCGACCGCCAGCTTCATGGCCTCGGCCATGGCGACCGGGTCCTTGGCGCCGGCGATGCCGGTGTTCATCAGCACGCCGTGGCAGCCGAGTTCCATGGCGATGGCGGCGTCCGAGGCGGTGCCGACGCCGGCGTCGACGATCACCGGCACCCGCACCGTTTCCAGGATGATGCGCATGTTGTACGGGTTCCTGATGCCCAGGCCGGAGCCGATCGGCGCGCCCAGCGGCATGACCGCGGCGCAGCCCAGCTCTTCGAGTCTTTTGCAGACGATGGGATCGTCGCTTGTGTAGGGAAGGACGGTGAATCCCTCGCCGACCAGCACCGCCGCGGCCTTCAGCAGTTCCTCGTTGTTGGGGTAGAGGGTGCGCTCGTCTCCCAGCACCTCAAGCTTGACGAAGTCGGACAAGCCGGCTTCCCGAGCCAGGCGGCAGGTGCGGATCGCGTCGTCGGCCGTGTAGCAGCCGGCGGTGTTGGGCAGCAGCGTGTACTTCTTCAAGTCGATATGGTCGAGCAGCGACTCCTTGCTGCGGTCCGAGATGTTCACCCGCCTGACCGCCACGGTGATGATCTGCGCCCCGGAAGCCTCGATGGCGGCCACCATCTGGGGAAAATCGGCGTACTTGCCGGTGCCCACCATCAGGCGCGAATCGAATTCGCGTCCGGCGATGACGAGTTTGTCGTTGTTTTCTGGCATCTGTGCTCTCCAAGTGTGCGATCCCCCGCCCACAAAGTGGACGATTTCCAGGGCGTCGCCTTCTTTCAACAGGGTGGACTGGTACTGAGCCTTGGGCAGGATGTCCCGGTTCAGCTCCACCGCCACCCGGCGCGGGTCGATGGCCAGGGAGACGAGGTAGTCCTGAACGGAAAGCTCTTCGATCGATGCGGCATCGCCGTTTACGGTGATATTCACTGCTGCTCCAAGTATGCGTGGGCTTTGATGGGATGCCGGTGCAGGTTGGCGTCCTGAGGCGGGCTCTCGGGCTTGAGCCCCCGTCGGCGGTCCGCCGGCAGGGCGCTGGCCCGAACGTAAACTAGCAATATGGCTCTCTTCTGTCAATCGTTTTCTGCCGCGGGGTTACGCCCTTGGGAGTGGAGACGCGCGGTATATCGATCGATCGGAGGAGGTCCAAAACAGGGTGGATACTTCACCGGTCGGGGCGTGCCGGTTCAAGAGAGGGACGGCTTGCCGGCGGCGCAAGGCTCGGCCGGGGCTGGTTGCCGCAACGGCAGTCTGATGGTGAAGGTGGTCCCCTCGCCCGGCTTGCTCTGCACGTCGATGCCTCCGCCGTGCTCTTCAATGATGCCGTAGGAGACCGAGAGGCCAAGGCCGGTCCCTTTGTTCTCCTTGGTGGAAAAAAAGGGATCGAAAATCTTGGCGAGGTTCCCTTCGGGAATGCCGCAACCGTTGTCGCTGATGCGCATCAGCACGCAACCGCGCTCGCCGTCCAACTCGCTCGACACCTTCAGCACCCCTTCGCCGCGCATCGCCTGCCCGGCGTTGAGGAACATGTTGACCAGCACCTGTTCGAACTGGTTCGGATCGAGCAGCAGGCTCGGGAGGTCGTCCCGGTACGACCTGACCACGGAGATGTCCTTGAACAGCGTCTGGTGCTCGATCAGGGAGAGGGCCTTCTCCGAGATCTCGTTCACGTCGCACAGCGATTTCTGCGGGGCGGAACAGCGGGCAAACTCCAGCAGCCCCTTGACGATGCCGGCGCAGCGCTGGGTCTCCCTGACGATGGTCTCCAGGTCGTTTCTCAGCGTCCGGTCGAGCTTGGGGCTCCCCTGCATCAGCGAGGCGAACATCAGGATGCCGGTGAGCGGGTTGTTGATCTCGTGGGCGATCCCGGCCACCAGCTCGCCCAGCGAGGCGAGTTTTTCCGATCGGACCAGTTGCGCCTGGATGCGGGTCACCTCCTGGGTCCTTTGCTGCACCATCTGCTCCAGGTTTTTGCCCCACCCCTCCAATTCCCCGCGGGCCCTTTTCAGGTTGAGCGTCATGGCGTTGAAGGACTGAGCCAGCTCCCCCAGCTCGTCGTTGGCGAAGGCGGGCACCTGCCCGTCCAATTCCCCACGGGAGAGGAGCTTGGTGTGTTGCAAGAGCGCGCGCACCGGCCGGTTCACCAGCTTTTCCGTGAACAGGGTAAGGGAGAGCGAGGTGAGCACGATGAGCAGCAAGGTGAGGGCGACGCTCCGGTTGCGGTAGGCGTCCAAAAGCGAGTGCATCTTATCCAGGGAGACCACCACATCCAGCACCCCCAGCACCTTCATGGACTCGGGGTGGAAATGGCAGCTTGCCGTGTAGCAACTCTGCTCGTTGTAGATGGCGTTGGTGATCCCCAGAAACTCTTCGCCGCTCGCCTCGGTGAAGCGCCGGCTGCGGTTTTTCGAGGAGGCGGTGAGCAGCAGCTCCTTGCCGTGGCAAAAGACACAGATCTCGCCGCGCTTGTTCAGCAAGACGCCGGTTTCCTGCGGCCGGCTGGAGTAGATGACGCGGCCGGTCTTGTTGATGAGCCGGATGCGCTTCACCCCCCGCTGGCTGCCGATCTCCTGGATGGTGTTGTAGTAGAGCGGACGGTCGTTCCAGAGCATCTGGTTGTGGGTGCTGCGGATGATGGTTTCGCTGATCTTGTCGGCGTCGGAGATCGCCTCCTGCATCAGCAACGCCTTCAGATTGTTGAAATTGAGCCAGGCGAAGAGCGCCATGGTGCTGAGGAGCACCAGCCCGATGGCGATGGCCAGCTTGGATATCAGGTTCAGGCGCACGGGGCTCTCCAGGGGCGGCCGGAAGGATTCGCAAAGATCTCGCCGCCCCCTGGCCGGTTCCGCGCGATATCGTTTTTTTTGCCGCTTGACATCTATAAAACAATATTCTATATCTTCTATTGGGTTTTCATAAGCAATCCTCGATTGCGGACGCCTGCTGGGCTTGGCTGTTTTAGCCGGACGGTGCGCGGGGTTTTTCCCACCGGCGACGGAAAAGTGTACTTTTGTTAGAAAAGATTATCAAGATAAAAATTTACCTTGACACTTGTCCGGTAATGGCCTAATTAATATTGCTTGCAATTTTATTTGATCAAATAAGATAGGTGCAGCCAATGGCGAAAAAAGAAAAATCGGAATACATCATTCAGGCCGTTTCCCACGCACTGGACCTGCTGGAGCAGTTCCACGACGAGGTGGACGAGCTTGGCGTGACGGAGCTCAGCAAAAGGCTAAAGCTGCATAAAAACAACGTTTTTAGGCTGCTGGCCACCCTCGAATCGAGGAACTACATCGAGCAGAACAAGGTGACCGAGAACTACCGACTGGGCCTGAAAACCCTGGAGCTTGGTCAGACCTTCATCAAGCAGATGGGGCTTTTGCGGCAATCGCGCCCGGTGCTCGAAGCGCTGGTGAAAGAGTGCAACGAGACCACCTACGTGGCCATCCTCAAGGAAAGCCACATCGTCTACCTGGACGTGGTCGAAACCGACCTCACCGTGAGGGTGGTGCCGCGCGTGGGCGCCCGTCTGCCGGCCTACTGCACGGCCGCCGGCAAGGTGCAGATCTCCTACATGACCGACGAGGAACTGGAAAATTACCTGCCGGTCAAGGAGATGAAGCGTTACACGCCGAAGACGGTCACCGACCGCGAAGAGCTGAAAAAGCATCTGAAGGTGATCGCCGAGCAGGGGTACGCCATCGACGACGAGGAGATGGATGTCGGGGTGAAATGCGTCGGCGCGCCGATACGCGACTACACGCGCAGGATCATCGGCGCGGTGAGCATCTCCGGTCCCTCCATGCGCTTTACCGAGGAGAGGCTGGAGAAGGAGCTGATTCCGCTGGTGATGCGCGCCGGGGAAGAGATCTCGCACAAGCTCGGCTACCACAAGTAAAACGACGCCGGTTCCGGCGGCGGTTCGACAAAAAAAGCCCCGCGATGCGACGCGGGGCTTTTTTTTATGCCTGCTCGGCCTGGCCTTCTTTCAGGATCTCCCGCCGCCAAAGCCGCAACACCTGCGCCTCCAACTCCTGCCGACTGCCGCGGTTGTCGATCACCACCTTTCCCAGAGCCCTCTTCTCCTCCATCGGCATCTGCGAGGCGATGCGCAGCTCCGCCGCCTCCCGGCTCAGGCTGTCGCGCGCCATCAGGCGCTGCAGCTGGGTTTCCCGGTCCAGGTAGACCACCCAGACCTCATGCACCCGCGAGGCGATCCCCGCCTCGATCAGGAGCGGCGCCACGTAAAAGGCGGTTTCCACTCCGGCCTGCCGCAGCCTGTCCAGCTTCTCCTCGGCGCGCCGCCTGATGGCCGGGTGGGTGATCGACTCCAGGGTGCGCCGCGCCGCCTGATCGGCGAAGACCGTCTCGGCGAGCGCCGCGCGGTTCAAGGTGCCGTCGCCGTTTAGCACCTGCGCCCCGAAGGCGGCAACTATTCCCCGCAGCGCCTCCTCTCCCGGCTCCACGATCTCGCGGGCCAGCAGGTCGGCGTCGACCACGGCGCATCCCAGCCGCTCCAGGAGCGCGCTCACGGCGGTTTTTCCTGAGGCTATCCCCCCGGTAAGTCCTATGATGCGCACGGTCTCTCCTTAGCGGCGACTGCGGCGCCGTCCGGGCGGGCGCTGAGGGTCAGAAGCATATCTGCAGCTCCCCGAGGGTGAAGGTGGGGCTGACCAGGTCCTCGTCCAGAGTCAGCACCCTCTCGCCGATCTTGATCTGAGTGCCGACGAACACCTCCCTTTGCACCGCCACCCGCGCCTGGCCGTTGATCTCCATCCGTTTCTGCAGCCGCTTCTTCTCGTTGGCCAGTTCGGCGATCTCTCCTTGATATTTGGCGAAGACCCGCTCCTTGAGTTGCACCAGCTCCGGTTCCCTGGTCCCCGGGTTCTCCCGCACGTAGCTCAGCGTCTTGCTCAATTCCTCCATCAGCCGCTCCTTTTCCGCCATGGCGTCCTTGACCGTCTCCAGCTTGCGGTGCAGGGAGGGGTCGACGCCGACCTCGACCACGGTCGCCACCCCGACCCGCGAGCCGAGCACCACCGCCTCCACCAGGGTGGCGGCGCGGCAGCAGCCGCCGATGATGTGCCCGCGGCGCGCCCCCTGCTCCCCCACCGTGATGCTGGAGCCGGAGGTGAGGTCGCATTGCATGGCCAGTTCCTTGATGACGATGGCTCCCCCGGCGGTGATGACGGCGTTCTCGGCGAAATGCACGCTGACCGAGCCTCCCGCCGAGATGTGCGCGGTTTCGCGCCCGCCGTCGGACCGGGAGGGCTCGGCGTGGCCGATCACCCCCCCCATCACCACGATGTCGCCCCCCGCCTGGAGCCTGGCCGCCTCCACGATCCCCCCTACGGTGAGCTGCTCGGTGGCGGTCACCTCCATCCCCTCGGTCACGTCCCCGGCGATCTCCAGCGATCCCTTGAAGTGGAGGTTGCCGGTGGAGAGATCCACCCGCTTCAGCCGGAAGACCGGCTCCACCGTCACGCCGTTGGGGACGATCACCGGATAGCCGGAGATGGCCGCCACCAGCAGATCGGGGTCGCGCAGGTCGCAGGCGATGCCGGTCAGGTTGGCGGCAAAGGGGAGCTCGCAGCCGTCGCCGGCGGGAAGCTCTACGCCGAGCAGGTTGCAGCCGGGAACGCCCGGGGTAGGGCGGGTCCGGCGCAGCAGCGGGTCGCCGAGGCTGACGCTGATGATGTCCCCCAGGTTTCGGTAGTCGGCCGTGTCCTGCTCGGAGAGCTGGGGCATCTGCTTGTTCATCTCGGGGATCAGGCTGATGAACTGGCTGTCCATGCCGGGGAGCGCGGGAGCGCCGGCGGCGATCTGCAGTTGGAAGGCCTGGCCGGCCTCGACCGCCGCCGCGATCTGCTCGTGCATGATGCCGTGGACCACGCCGGACTCGGCCAGCTCGCGCAGCACCTCGTCGACGCCGATCTCCCGGCCGCCGTAGCTCTTCTTGATGGTGATGGTCGCGCTCATGAAGTCTTCGGCGATATTCAGCGCCAGGGTCGCGTCGCGCCGTTCGGCCACCGGCAGGGCGAAGCCGATGGGGGCCACGGCCAGCCGCCGGAACAGCTCGACCAGCGCGTCCTCGCGGACGAACAGCCCCCCCTGCTCTCCGATGGCGCGGCGCAGCGCCTCGGGCGCCAGCGGCCGGGTGCAAGCCGCAGGGGTGAAAACCGCCGACAGCAACGCCCCATCGGGACTTAACTGCAGCTCGACGCCTGTCCCCTCCAGTTGACCGTCCTCCATGAACCCCTCCGCGCGCGTCCTGGCGGTCCGCTCGACGCGCCGCTATCATCGTTATCGGCGTTCACGGAAAAATAATTAGCTTTTTCAGAACGGCATTTGCCGAAAGTCGAGGGGGAGTCGAAAACCGGTAAAAAACTACCACTTTAGGCGGCCGGCGCGGCGAAGCGGCCGCCGTCCTGCGGCGGATCGCGCTACAGAGCCGATTCTTCGCATGATTTTTCGCTTGATTAGCCCGGGTCGATGTGGTAAAAACTGGATACTGTATACAATCTGACCCGTATAATTTACTTAATAAATGTAAATATTTAGCCAGCAAATCGGCATATTTTACAGATATTTCGGAGGCCTAAGTGGCAGAGGTTGTTTTTTCCAGCTGGGGCAGAAAGATAGTTGACAACCGCAAAGGCGGGGAGGTGCAGTCGGCGACCTTCAAACTTCCGGTGACTTACGACGGCGAGCGTCCGCTCTCCGCGTTCATCGGTTGGGACGGCATCATCCTGTACAACAAGGACGTCGACATCCCGGCCATGGTCGCCGAGTACATGAAGCGGGTGCAGACCCGCTACGTCTGCGGCAAGTGCACCCCGGGGAAAAAGGGGACGCGCGTCATCATGGACGCCCTGCTGGCGATCGTTGAGGGACGCGGCAACGAGCGGCTGCTCGACTCCATCCTGGAGGTGGGGGACCTCTTGGCGCACTGCAAATGCACCCTCTGCCCGAGCTCCGCCGTGCCGGTGCTGGACGCCGTCACCCATTTCCGCGACGCCTTTTTGAACTACATCCGGGGGGCCAAGAGCCTCTCTTCCGAGTTCCGCTATATCGAGAAGTACACCGCTCCCTGCATGGACAAGTGCCCGGCGCACATCGACATCCCGGCTTACATCGAGGCGGTGAAGGACTATCGCTTCGGCGATTCGCTGGCCGCCATCCGCGATTCCATGCCGCTCCCCTCGGTCTGCGGCAGGGTCTGCCCGCACCCCTGCGAGACCGCCTGCCGCAGGAAGAACGTGGACGAGCCGATCAGCATCATGACGCTCAAGCGCTCCGCCTCGGACTGGGAATGGCAGCACGGCCAGGTCCCGCCGATGGTCCCCAAGGCCAGGAAGGCGAAGACGGTAGCCGTGGTCGGCGCCGGTCCCGCTGGTCTGGCGGCCGCCTACTATCTGGCGCTGGAAGGGTACCCGGTCACCATTTACGAGGCGCTCCCCCTGGGAGGCGGCATGGTTGCCGTCGGCATCCCTCCTTACCGCCAGCCCAGAAACCTCCTGCAGCGCGACATCGACATCATCGCCTCGCTCGGGGTGGAGATCATCTACAACACCCGGGTGGGCAAGGAGGTGAGCCTGACCGAGCTGCGCTCCAAGTTCGACGCCGTGTTCCTGGCGCCCGGCGCGCACCGCTCCAAGCCGATGGGGGTGGAGGGAGAGGACAAGGGGTATAAGGGCTTCCTGACCGGCGGCATCGATTTCCTGAGAAACGTCTACCTGGGGCTTCCCACCGGCATGGGCAAGAAGGTGTTCGTGGTCGGAGGGGGGAATACCGCCATCGACTGCGTCAGGGTGGCGCTGCGCGAGGGGGCCGAGGAATCTGTGCTGGTCTATCGGCGCTCCAGAAAAGAGATGCCGGCCGACATCTGGGAAGTCGACGGCGCCGACGACGAGGGGGTGCGCTTCGAGTTCCAGGTGCTGCCGACCCGCGTGGTCGCCAACGAGCAGAACGAGGTGGTGGGGGTGGAGCTGATCCGCATGGCGATGGGCGAGCCCGATGCTTCGGGGCGGCGCCGTCCCGAGCCGGTGCCGGGCTCCGAGTTCATCATCGAGTGCGACACCATCATCCCGGCCATCGGCCAGGACGCCGACCTCTCCTTCATCCCGGCCGACGCCGGCATCGACACCACCAAATGGAGCACCATCGTCACCAAGTACGTCCCGCTCAAGGGGGCCGACGGCAAGGAGCTCAAGGACGGCATGGGCAACAGCCTCTCCAGGACCTTGATCACCGACTGCGACGGCGTCTTCGCCGGGGGCGACGCCGAGATCGGCCCGCTCACCGTGGTGGCCTGCGTGGGGAGCGGCCACCGCGCCGCCAACGTGATCGCCCGCTATCTGGACGGCCAGGGCGTGTCGCTGACCGACGCCGAGCGCATGGAGGACATCCTCAGCTACCTGGGGGTCTACGACAAGAACGAGCAGGTCCCCTGGCTGGACTCCGCGGCCCGGGAGCACCAGGGCGAGATCCACGGCAAGGAGCGGGCGAGCTACAAGAACTACTGCGAGGTGGAGCTGGGCTTCGCCAACAGCCAAGCGGTGCGCGAGGCGGAGCGCTGCCTGCGCTGCTACCGGGTGGCCATGGTGGCGGTCTAGGCGGTTCGACGGCAGTGCGGCCCGCGCAACATCAAAATACGAAAAACGAGAGAACTGGGGTTTTTATATGGTCAGCTTAACCATCGATGGCAAAAGCGTGCAGGTCGAACTTGGTACCACCATACTGGAAGCCGCGGCGACGGTCGGGATAAAGATTCCCACGCTCTGCTGGCTGCAGAAGGTCTCCCCGACCGGCGCCTGCCGCGTCTGCGCCGTGGAGGTCGAGGGGGTGGACCGGACCATGACCGCCTGCAACACGCCGGTCAAGGAAGGGATCTCGGTGACCACCGATTCCCCGGCCCTGCAGGTGATGCGCCGCAAGGTGATGGAGCTCATGCTGGTGAACCACCCGCTGGACTGCCCGGTCTGCGACGCCGCCGGCGAGTGCGATCTGCAGGACGCCTGCTACGGGCTGCACGCCACCCGGCAGGAGTTCTCGGCCGTCTTGGAGCGCCGCGCCATCCGTTACGACTGGCCCTTGATCGAGAGCGACCCCAACCGCTGCATCCTGTGCGAGAAGTGCGTCAAGGTGGATCACGAAGTGGTCGGCTGCGACGCCATCGCCGTGGCGAACAAGGGAGAGGACGCCATCATCGACACGGTGGACGGCAAGCCGCTCAACTGCGAATTCTGCGGCAACTGCGTCGGCGCCTGCCCGACCGGCGCGCTGATCTCCAAGCCTTTCAAATTCAAGGGGCGCCCTTGGGCCTTCGCCAAGGTGGCGAGCGTCTGCGCCTTTTGCGGCAACGGCTGCCAGATCGATTACCACGCCAAGGACGGCCGGGTGGAGCGGGTCACCAGCGAGGACAGCACCTTCAACAACGGCAACCTCTGCATCAACGGCCGCTTCGGTTACCGCTACCTGGTTTCCCCGCAGCGCTTGCAGGCGCCGATGGTCCGCAATCAGGCGGGAGCGCTGGCGGCTTGCGACTGGAATTCCGCCCTGTCGGCCGCGGCCGGCAAGCTCAAGGAGATCATCGCCAGAGACGGCGCGGCCGCGGTGGCCGGGCTCGGCTCCCCCAGGACGACCAACGAGGAGAACTTCCTGTTCCAGAAGTTCCTGAGGCTGGCGGTCGGCACCAACAACATCGACTCCGAAGCGAGGCTCGGTTTTGCCCAGGCGCAGGCGCAGATGCTCCATAGGTTCGGCTTTTCCGGGGCGAGCAGCACCATCGACCGGCTGGACGACGCCCAGGCGATCCTGGTGTTCGGCTCCGACCTGAACGCCGAGGCCACCGGCGCCGAGTACCGGGTGATCAAGGCGGCGACCAAGCGCGACGCCAAGCTGGTGCTGGCCAACATGCGCGACGTGAAGCTGAAGAAATTCGCCAACCTGCACCTGAAAAACCGGCCCGGGAGCGAATTGCCGCTGATCTACGGTTTGATGAAGGCGCTGTTGGAGGGCGCTGCGGCGCTTCCCGCCGGCGCCGAGGCGATCGCGGCCGAGCTGGCGGCGCTGTCGCTGGCCGATCTGGCCAGGGAGAGCGGCGTCGAAGAGTCCGCCTTGCGCGGCGCCGCGGCGCTCTTGGCCGGCAAAAGCCGGGTGGCGGTGGTCTTTGGCTCCGACCTGATCCGCAGCCGCGACGCGGCCGCCAAGATTGCGGCCTTGGCCGATCTCGCCGTCCTGACCGGTTCGGCGGCGGAGGGTGGCGGCGGCATCTTCCCCATCGACGCCAAAAACAACACGGTCGGCCTTCTGGACATGGGGGTCGCTCCCGACACCCTCCCGGGCCTCCAGGGCATCGCCGAGGGGGGCGCCGCCTTTGCGCGCAGTTGGGGCGCGGAACTGCCCCAAGCGCCCGGCAAGGACCTTTGGGGCATCGTGGAGGGGATCGAGCAGGGGAGCATCAAGGCCCTGTACCTGATGGGCTGCGATTTGGCCGGTTTCCCGGACAACGGCCGCATCAAAAAGGCGCTGGCCAAGCTGGAGCTGCTGATCGTGCAGGACGTTTTCCAGGGGGACTCGCTCCCCTTCGCTCACGTGGTCTTGCCCGCGGCCGCGGCCGCCGAGAAAAGCGGCAGCTTCACCAGCACCGACAACCGGGTGCAGGCCGTCGGCAAGGCGATCAACCCGCCGGGCCAGGCCAAGGGGGACGCGGAGATCATCGCCGAGCTCCACGGCCGACTCACCGCCTCCGCGACAAAATTTGCACCCGTGCAACTGGTCAAGGAAATCACCTCCCTCTCCCAAAGCTATGAGCTGGCAGCCGACGGCGTGGCGATGGTCAAGCGCGCGCCCCGGGCGATTGCGCAGCCGAGCTTCGCTCCGGTTTTCAAAGCCGCCGCTGCGGCCGCCTCCAGGTTCCAGTTACTGGTCGGGCCGATCGGCTTTCATAACGGGACTTCCAGCACCCGCTCCGACGCCAACCTCACCGTTTCGCCCGCGGGTTACGTCGAGTTGGACGCCGCCGACGCCCTGGCGCTGGGGGTGACGGAAGGCGGGCAGGTGAAGGTCAGTTCCGCCGCCGGCACCCTCACCGCGCCGGCCAAAATCAGCGGCAAGCTTCAGCCCGGTCTGCTCTTCGCCCCCTCCCATTTCAGGGAACTGAACGCCAACGCGCTTTTGCAGGGCAACTGCAATCTGGTCGAGGTTCAGGTGGAGAAAGCCTAAGGCTTACCGGGTACCAGGCGTGCGACTCTAAACGAGAAAGGCCCCGGCTGCGAAGCCGGGGCCTTTCTCGTCTGCGTCTGGGAAACTGCAGGCAACGGGGAAATGGTCGCCAGGGAGCTTAGCTTCGGGCGGGGGGGGAGCCCTTCCCCTCCTTGCGCGCAGCGTCCATGGTAAGGCTGATGTTTAGAATCTGCTGGTCCAGCTCCAAAAGCCTCGACGTGTACTCCCTCGAGTAGTGCGACCTTTTTTCCTCGTCGTAAAACGTGGTCCGGTCCTGCAGCATCTGGATCCGCGTCACCACCATCTCCCGCATTATTTCCAGGGACTCTTTCAGATCTTGCACGTGACCTCCCGGGTCGACACGTTTGCGGCGAGGCTGAAAAACCGAAGCGCGCCCTGACTTAATGACATTATTTGCATTAGAATATGCTACCATTTCGGCGCATTAAGGCTAACCCGACGGCAAATTAATTTTGGGAGCAGTCCGGAAAGTTTTACGGCAAGAACGGTGAGTTACTCGGAGAGGTCTGGTTCTTCGGGCGGCAGACGGCCGGTGCGCTCCAGAAAGGCAAGTTGCTCGCTCTTTTTAGTGATCAGATCGTTGCAGAAGGTCCAGATACGGTAGCTTTCCATGCAGAGAATGGTGAAGCCGGCGCCGAAAACGGCCCAGTAGTTGTCGGCCAGCCCGCGCGCCGCGTAGTAAAAGAGATAGAAGACGCCGAGATAACCGACGTGGCAAAAGCTGCTGCGGTGTCGTATGCCGGCCATCATGCGCGACAGACTCAGGATGATCGCGGAAAAGGTGTACAGGACCAGCACCAGACTGATAATGGTCGCCGTGGGGGGAGCCCCCAATCTGACCACGATCTTTTCGGGCGAGGGGAGGAACCAGAAGTCGCGCGAGGCAAGCGTGCTGACCATCAGAAACAGGGAAAGCGCCCACAGTCCGCGGTTGGCGAAGCGCCTGGCGCTCTTGATCTCGGCCAGGAGCCCCTGCCGAAGCGAGGCCCGGGCATCGGCTGCGGCCTCGTCGACGGCTAGATTCTTATTTTTGGCGGCCTGCTCCATTGATTCCTCGCTGGCTGGTATCCGAGTCGTGCCCGCGCCCGCTATGGCGCAGTGTCGCGCTCGGCCGCCTTCGCAGGCTCCGGTTCGGCCTGCTGGAGTTTCTGTCTCATGAGGTAATAGGATTTGGCGATCTTGTCAAGCTCATAAGGAAGCCCAACGGGCTGGGCGACCGTGTCGTCGGTCAGGCTCCTCTCCGTGTAGCGCTGCAGTTTCTGCATGGGCGCCAGCACGATCATCTTCAGCAGGGCGATGACGCCGGCGCTGGTCAGGGCCAGCGCCAGTATCGAGAAAAGCAGCATCTGCCCGCGTATCGAGGCCAGCGAACCGAGGGTCGCCTCCCTGGAGAGTCCGATATCGAGGGTGCCGAGCACCGTCTGACTGGCAGGGTGCACATGGCAGGCGGCGTTGGCGCATTCCGGCTCGTTGTAAATCGGCGCGGTGATGGCGGTGATTTCTTCGCCCAGGCTGTTCTTGAAGGTCCGCGCCTTCTGCATGTTGCCCAGCACGGTCACGGGCTCGGCCTTCTCGTGGCAGACGATGCAACCTTCGGCCTTCTTGTCCACCTGCCGGTTGACCTCCTCCGCTTTCGAGGAGAAGGCGATGATCCCCTTTTTGTTGAAGATCCGCACGTGCTGAACGCCCTTCTGTTCGCTGATGTTGCGGATGATGGCGTTGTTCATTGCCCGGTCCGATTGCAGCATGGCGTAGCGGGTCGATTTCAGGACGATGCCGGCCAGGTTGTTGGCGTGGCCGATGGAATCCCGGATCACCACCTCCTTGATGGCAGCATAGAGCAGGACGAAGCAGACCACCAGGAAGCCGGTCACCACCAGCCCAACCGGCACCAAAGCCCTCGCTGCGATTCTGTCGAACATGGCGTCTTCTCCTTAAGCGTTTCTCAAGGGCGTTTTTCCTGCGGCAAACCGCTGTATTCCGGGTAGTGGCGAACCGGACGGTACCCCGGGGTGGTGGCCTCTTCCGCGCTCTCCTCTTCGTGCTCGGGCTCGTCCTCCCAACCGGTCACCATCGGCTTGATGTAGGCAAGGGGGGTTTTGCCGAGGGTGGCCAGGTAGACGTGGGTGCAGAGAAAGGCCAAGAGCGAGCAGGCCAGCAGGAAATGAAGGGCATCGATGATCTTGATGCCGCCGGACATGAGGATCAGCACCCGCAGCGGAGTTACGTTCATGAGCAGTATCCCGGTCAGAGCGACCAGCGGCACCAGCACGAACATCACCGCGAGGTAGGCGGATTTCTGCATGGGGTTGAACTTCGAGTCAGGTGTGGCATGGTACGGGCTCGGTTTGCCCAGAAAGTACCAGAAGCAGTAGAAGGCGAGCTGGCGCGCCAGGCCGTGCTTCAGGTCCTCCTCGGTGGGTATGTACAACTTGTCGAGGGTGTTCCTGACCATCTTGTAGTAGAAAAACCAGAGCGTGAAGGAGACCGCGACTATCAACCCCGCCACGTTATGCACCTGAATGGCGCTCTTGTAACTGGGGAAAATAGTGATGCTCTCGGGAAAGCGGATCTGGGCGCCGGTGAGGATCAGCGTGATGATGCCGAAGGCGTTGCTCCAGTGCCAGATGCGTACCGGTATCGGTTGCAGATAGATCCTTTTTCGTTCGCTCATGACTGATGCTCCTTTCCCTTTCTGTTTTTACGCGTCAGGAAGCGCAGGAAGCCGTGGCATACCGGCATGATCAGACCGCAGCAGATGATCGCCAGGCCGATGATGTTGAAAGCGGGACTCTTGGTGGAGCCCATCATGTAGAAATCGGGGGTGCCGTACAAGGCTCCCAGGACGGCCCCTTTTTCCACGGCCACCCGCTTGAAGGTGCCGTTGGCCTCCGGCAAGGCGACGAAACTGGTTTGCATCGCGCCGGGGCCGGAGGCGTGGCAGAAGGTGCAATTGCGCCGGTTGTCCAGTATTTCGAACTTGTGGGAGGCGGTTTCCGGGGTCATCATCCCCTGCAGGCGCAGCTTCTTGTGCGACGGGTCGCTGTTGAAGAGCCTAAGCTCGGCCAGTGAAATGTAGTTGTCGCCGTTGGCGTCGATGAGCGAGACGATGCTGCGGTTGCCGGCGATCTTTTGCAAGTCCTGGTAACTGGCGACTTCCTGTTTGCCGTAGCGGGAGTCGTCCTTTCCCTTGACGATGTACATGCTGATGAAATAGCTCTTGGAGCCGGTGTGGCAGGTGATGCAGGGGAGCATGCGCAGGTGCAGCTCGGCCTGCGGCAGCCACTCGCTGTGCTTGGCGGTCATCTTGAAGCCTTCGTGGCATCCCGAGCACATCTGGTTGATTTCCTGACCGGAGATCTCCTTGGGAGTCTCCACCTTGTGCGGGTTGTGACAGCCGGCGCAGGGGGTCTTGTCAGCGTGGATGCTCTTGGCGTATTCGGCGTTGATATCGACGTGGCATTCCCTGCAGTCGGCCCGCGGCGTCCTGGCGCCGTCGGGATGGCGGGGGGAGACCGCGCCGTGACAGGACGGGCAGCCGATCCTGGCGTGGGTGGTATGGGCGAATTGAGTCTGGTCGATAAACGCGGCGGCGCTCACCTGCTGCCGGCTGCCGTGGCAAGCAAGGCAGTCATCGTTCTTGCCGGCGGTGTCGCCGTAGGAGTAACCGGACCCGGCATCCCGGGCGGCGCTGCACACCCCGGCGCTGGCGACCAGCGCGAGTAGGATCAGCAATAAAATGATGGGGCGATTCTGGGTCGATTTCACGTTGTCCCCTCCTTCTTTGCTCGTTTTGCCGGAATGGTCTTATTTGCCGTCTTGAGAGGCGTGCTTGTTCTTGGAATGGTATTTCGACTGAATTTTCCCGCGCAGGCCGGCCGGCAGCTCGATGCTGAAAATGGGGAGCAACTGGGTCGCCACGATCAAAGCACAAAATCCGATAAAAAGCCAGACAATCATTCCAGACCCCTCATGAAAATTTTCAGCTATCTGGTAGCCGAGGCCGGAAATGAGGGCGATCAGCAGCACCGACCAGCAAAGCATCCCCCTCCAGGGTTTTGCCGGGGCGTACTCAGGTCCGCGCGCCTGAGCCGGGGGCGCGCTCTTCGGTAGCCGCACGCTTGCCGGGTCGCTGGCCAGGGCGGACTCCACTGCCAGGACCAGTTCTTCGGTATCGTCGGCGCTTGCCGGTCGCAGCGCGTGATAGAAGATCCCCTGCTCGCGAACCTTGCGGGTCGAGGCCAGCGTCATCTGATCAGAGAAGAGGATGACCTGCAGGTGGCGGTTGCATTGTTTTACCAGGCGAAGCAGATCCGACGGAGCAAGGTCCGGGTTGAAGTCGCTCGCCAGCAGCAGGACCGGCGACCGCTCTTCCAGAAGGCTTCCAAGCAGCTGTGGCATCGAATCTGCGGTAAGCGTCCGGTAGCCGGCCCTTTGGAAACTACGGGCGAGTTGTCTGCCGAAGCTCGCTACACTGTCCGCAATGATGATCGTTCGCGCGTCCATAACCCACCTCGCTGCCGCCCCTCGACAGGCGCCTTCGCCGCTATTTCATGTTGTCCCGCACGCCGACTTTGGCCTTCTTGGTGAATAAGCCGCTGATCCCTTTGATCATGGCGCCTAACAGCATCACGCCCGGGATCACCTGGACGACGATGATCGCGCCCAGGAAGAAGAAGAAAATCCTGCTCATCGCCCCGCTTCCCTCGGAAACGTCCGCTATGCCTGAGATGAGGGCGGTTCCGGCCAAGACTGCCGCTACGATGGACCAACTCGCCACTTTACCTGATACTGATTTTTTGGATTCCGTTTTCATGACATCCTCCTTGTCCAGCCTATTTCCTCATTTTGGCGATAACGCCGGCTCCGTCGATGGCCGCCGGTTTACAGGCCATGCTTGCCGCTTTCAACAGCGTCTACGCCGGTTTTCTTGGCTTTGGAAAAAATCCCTTTGAGCATGCCTGCCAACAGGAGCACCCCCGGTATCAACTGGAAGAGGAGAACCAGAACGGCAAAAGAGATGAACAAAGTTGCCATGAGCCCCAAGCCTTCCGGGTTTGCTCCTCCCGTCGCTGCCAGGGCCTGCGTGCCGGTGATGATCAGCGCCAATGTTGCTGCGAACGTTGTTTTCGTGACGGTGGTTTTCATGACGATCTCCTTTCTTAAACGTTTCTGGTGCGTGGGTGACGGCCTCGTTTTTAGATCTCTTGTCTTCATAGTTAGCATGGAGCGTGCCAGCAGCGCAGCTGCCGGCTAGACCCCGGAAAATGGCGGTTTTGCGGCCGATGCAGGCGCCGAAAAGGAGCTCGCTGTATGCTGGCTTTATACAGGCAGCTTGGGGCGAGCCCCGGGGCAACTTGAACGCACGGGCCTTTCCGCGTCATTACGGCAGGATAGGGGAAGATTGCGGCCTGTATGCGGATCGCATACACCGCTTCAGCACGGCTCTGACCGCCGGCGGCGAGGAGGCTCCGTCGAGTCAGCGAGGCGGATCCGGGGCGGCTCCGTGGAGTCGCCGAGGCGGAGTCGGGGCGGGTCGCCTTGACCGCGTCGGCATGGCGGAGGCCTCCGAATCGCTGCGAACGCTTCTGGGGCGAAGCCTGAAAAGGTCCTCATGTCTTTTTATTGACATGGTCTTCGTTGTGGGATATTGATAGCATCGTTGCGGCTATGGGCTTCTGTCAGATTCTGGACCAGGGATGTTGTTTGGCTGCATCGGATGGTGGGTCTATGAATATACTTGTGGTCGATGATGAATCAGTGATTAGGGAAGGCCTCAGGAGAATACTTGAAGGCGGCGGTTTTGCTGTAGAAACGGCGAAAGACGGACATGCCGCCATAGAGTTGTTGCAGCACAAAGAGTTCGAACTGATCATCACCGACCTGAAGATGCCCGGCATGAACGGGTTCGAAGTGCTCAACGCCGTCAAGGTACTGCAACCCAACGCCGCGGTGATCATGGTCACCGGCTACGCCACCGTGGAAACCGCCGTCGATGCCATGAAAAGCGGCGCCGCGGACTACCTCGTCAAACCCTTCACCCCCGATCAGATCCTGGAAAAAGTGCAACGCGCGCTGGAGTCGAGAACCACGCCTATCGAGGAGTTTTCCCTCGGCAGGGAAGCCGACGGCGACCACCGTTTCGGCCAGTTCGTCGGCGCCAGCCGCGAGATGCAGAAGGTCTACCGCCGGATCATCCAGGTCGCGGCCACCACCAGCACCGTGCTTATCACCGGCGAAAGCGGCACCGGCAAGGAACTGGCGGCGCGCGCCATCCACAACAACAGCCCCCGGCGGGACCGGCCCTTCGTGGCGGTCGACTGCACGGCCTTGGCCGAGAGCCTGCTGGAAAGCGAGCTCTTCGGCCATGTGAAAGGGTCGTTCACCGGCGCCCTGCAGACCAAGATGGGGCTGCTCATGGTGGCGGACGGAGGGACCCTTTTCCTGGACGAGGTTTCCAACATCAGCCTCTCCACCCAGGCCAAGCTGTTGCGGGTCTTGCAGGAGCGCCAGGTCACGCCGATCGGAGGGACCCAGCCGGTCCCGTTCAACATCCATCTGGTCGCCGCCACCAACCGCAGCCTGAAGACCATGGTCGCCGAGGGGAAGTTCAGGGAAGACCTCTTCTTCCGGTTGAACATCATTCCGCTGGACCTGCCGCCCCTGCGGGAGCGCAAGGGGGACATCCCCATCCTGATTCGGCACTTCCTGGCCCAGTTCATGGCCGAAGTCGGCAAGGAACTGCGCGGCATTTCGCCGGACGCCATGCAATTCCTGGAGAACTACAGCTACCCCGGAAACGTCCGGGAGCTGGTGAACATCATCGAGCGCGCCGTGGTGCTGGCCGAAGGCGACGTCATCCAGAAGGAAGATTTCGAAGTCGGCGACTCGGCCGAGCCGACGGCGGATTTCCAGGGCTACGTCCCCACCAATGCCGAATCCCTCAAAGAGATCAAGCGCCAGATCCGCGACCGTTCCGTGGAAGACGTCGAGAAGGCCTTCGCCATCAACGCCTTGAAGCGCAGCAACTGGAACATCTCCCGCGCCGCCGAGGAAACCGGCATGTTGCGTCCCAACTTCCAGACCATGCTGAAGCGCTTGGGGATCTCGGTAAAGGATTATTTCCAGAAGTAACTCCCTCTGCATCTAGCGTTGTTCCCCGTTAAACTGCCGCCGCCACTGTCGCGAGCCGTTGTCAATTGGTCCATTAGCGAGGGAAGCAGGCAGTCCCATCCGCGTTTCCCAATTTCCGCCAGAAAATCCCGTCACCTCGCATTGTCCCGCAGCAGGTAGGCAGCTGATATCGGCAGCTTCATCTTTGGCGCTACCACTCCTTGCGTGTGGTCGAGTTCAGGACGCTTACGCCGCCGTTGAGCAGCCTCATGCTGGAGCCGTTCCGAAGGTTGACATGTGTATTGTAGTCATATAGGATGACTATATAGGGGGAGCCTTATATGAAACAGTACAATATCGCCGAGGCGAAATCGCGTTTTTCCGAGCTGGTCAAACAGGCGCTCTCCGGCGAGGAGGTGGTGATAGCGCGGGACAACAAGCCGCTCCTGAGGCTGTCTCCCTTGCAGGAGCCGCGCAAACGGCGGCTGCCTGGCTCTGCCAGGGGGCAGGTGTCCGTTTCGCCCGACTTCGACGAACCCCTGGCGGATTTCAAGGACTATGTCTGATGCCTCGTCTGCTGCTCGACACCCATGCCTTCCTCTGGTGGATCGGCGACGCTCCCGAGTTAAGCGAGGCGGCCAGGCATGCCATCGCCGACCCCGATAACGAGTGTTACTTGAGCTTGGCGAGTTGCTGGGAGATGTCGATCAAGTCGAGCCTAGGCAAGCTCAAGCTGCCGGGGTCAGTCGAGCGCTTCGTCGCTGAGCAGGTCGCCATCAACGGTTTTGTTCTGCTCGGCATCGAGTTGCGCCACGCGGCGAAAGTCGAAAGACTGCCGTTTCATCACCGTGACCCGTTCGACCGTCTGCTGATAGCGCAGGCGCAGGCGGAAAAACTGACCCTGATAACGGTAGACGGCGCCTTCGCCAAGTACGGCGTGAAAACCATCTGGTAGTTACAGCAAAAATGCCGATGTGGAAAACGCATGGGATGGTCTGCAATCGACGATTTCGGAATTCCGAAATCAGGGGTTAAAAACTCTTCGAAATTATTCAGGGTGGGTTTTGCTGCGCTCGTAGGGGGGACGGAAGGTTATGCCCCTGGCCTGCCTACATCTTCACGACGACCATGCGTAGATCCTTCATCGGATAATGCTTGGCGTTGCCCGTTGCCAGGGTGGCTCCCACGCAAAAAGCGGTCGCCGCAATCAGGCAATCGTCCAACTCCAGCGCATGGCTTTTGCTCGCTCCCTTGAAGCTTCCGGCCTTCTCCGCAATGCCCCGGGTTACCTCGACTATCCTAAACGAATCGACCAGCCTTCTTGTCGCCAGTTCTTCATGCGGGCGCATGCCCGCCCAAATTTCAGCAACTGAAATCGCCGAGCAAAGGAGTTCGTTCTCTTCCAAATTATCCGCCAAAAAATCACGCGCAGACGTCTTGCCGCGCAGCAGGTTGATGATGATATCGGTGTCCAAAAGCAGGCAGCTCATGGGGTGCGTTCCATGCGAGTCGATTTCCTCTGTTTCCTGACGAAGCGATCCGCTCCCTCTTGCAGTTCGGGATGGTCTTCGTCCTTCCAGGCGCCGAAGCTGGTCTGCAAGGCGTTCTTCAATCTTTCGCGCTGCAGTTCCTTGCGAAGAGCCTGGGCAACAAAGCGACTTTGCTGGCGCTGTCCGACAAGTTGCCTCAGTTCGTTCAAAAGATCCTCGGGGAGCATGAAGTTAGCCTGACGCGACAAAACCGTCATAGTGACTCCTTGGGGGGGAATATAGGTTGTAATGTAGTATATTTTATAGGATAAAATGCCGATTTGTCAAGGCAGTTGCCAGGGACAGGAAGAACCGGAAGTGATGAGAGGAGGTTGAAGTCGCGTCGACCTGCGCAAGCAAGGTGTCGACGCAACCCGATATGCTTTTCGGGAGGTTTCACCCTCTCCCCAACCCTCCTTCGCCAAGGCTTCGGCGGACGAGCCCTCCCCCAGTCAAGGGGGAGGGGGCTTTTGCGGCGGGAGATCGGGAGATCGGCAGATCTACTTGCTGCTGTGGCAGGACTCGCAGTTCTCCTTGACGGTGAAGGCGGTCTTGCCGTCGTGGCAGACGCCGCACGATTTGCCTTTTTCCATCTCGGTCATGGTCACGGCCTTGTTGCCGCTCCTGGTCGGGAAGGTGCGGGTGTGGCAATCGCCGCATTTGTACATGTTAAGGTGCGCCTTGTGGCTGAACTTAACGTCGCCGGCATCGGCCATCTTGAACTTGATCTCTTTTACCGGGTGGCATTTCTGGCAGTCGGCGATGCCGAAGGCCGCTTTCTTGTTGTGGCAGGCGCCGCAGGATTTGCCTTTCTCCATGGCGGCCATGGACACGCGCTTGTTGGCGCCCAGCGCATAGAGTTTGGTGTGGCAGGCGCTGCAGCTGTAATTTTTCAGGTGGCTTTGATGGCTGAAGGCGGTCGGCCCGGTCTCCTTGACCTTGAAGACGATCTCCTTGGTGGGGTGACAGGCGTTGCACTTGTCGATGCTGAACGCCTTGCTGCCGTCGTGACAGGCGCCGCAGGATTTTCCCTGCTCCATGTCCGCCATGGTGGCGGGCTTGTTGACGCCGGCGACGAAGAGCTTGGGGTGGCAGGCGTCGCACTGCATGCTTTGCAGGTGCCGCGCGTGGCTGAAATGCACCGGGCCGGTCTGCTTGACCTTATAGGTCATCTCCTGCACTTTGTGGCATCCGGTGCACTTGCCGATGCTGAAGGCCTGCTCCCCGGTGTGGCATTTGCCGCACGATTTCCCTTTCTCCATGTCCGCCATGCTGTAATGCTCGTTGGACGGCTTGCCGGTGGTGTGGCAGCTCTTGCAGGTAAAACCGGCGGTGCTGTTCGAACTCTTGTTCAAATGCATCTTGTGACTGAATACGACCTTCCCCGCGGATGTGGTGAAGGTCATGTCCTTGAGGTCGATGGCGGACGCCTGCGACATGCCGCCTGTGAGTGCCATCAGCGCGATGATCATCGTTCGAAAGCCCATGACTTTGCCCTCCCAATAATAGATGCCGTTGTCTCTTTGGGCAGCGATTGCCCGGACACCGGACGATAAGCATTAGACATGCCCTGATATCGTGATCTTTCCTAAAACTTTGTAATATGTCAATTCATTTAATTTTATTATTTGTAAGTTCTCCCGATTCTGGGCCGGGCGGTGGCGCTGCTGTATAGGCCTCATATACAGCGCAGCCGAACGGGAGGTAGAATAAAGGAGTCGACGGGGCGCAAAGCCGCTCCAGGCGCTGGTTTAGGGAGGAATTTAGCTGTATTGAAAAAATATACGTGCAAAATCGAGAAGCATTGACTATAATCAGCGTTTGCAATAATTCGCGGCATGCCTCCAGGCATGGCGAGCGAGTCCGCGCTCCAGCGGCAGGCCGGCCGGGCGAACGCATCGGCTTGGCAAATCGGCTGGAGGTAGCGGCGGCAGCGCGGCGGCTGAGAAATTATTTTGCCGCCTGCGAAAAAAAATATTGACAGCAAAGCGGATTTGCTTTAGAACAGGGATTCGCTTTGCCAAGCAGGTTCAGGCGAAACGGGAGCAGGTGATGCAGGTGATAGGCTGGCGTAGCTCAATTGGTAGAGCAGCTGACTTGTAATCAGCAGGTTGCGGGTTCGAGTCCCATCGTCAGCTCCAGTTTCAAGGTAAAGCTCTTCGTCTGGAGGGATTCCCGAGCGGCCAAAGGGAACAGACTGTAAATCTGTCGTCATCGACTTCGGAGGTTCGAATCCTCCTCCCTCCACCATACAAACTGCAGAGGAGACGGGCATCGGCCCCACCAGGAGACCTTAGGTCGCCAGCACTGGGAAGGACGACGGCACGTCGAATCAAAAAACTTCGCTATACGCAGAAATTGGCGGGAATAGCTCAGTTGGCTAGAGCGTCAGCCTTCCAAGCTGAGGGTCGCGGGTTCGAGTC
>CAIYDQ010000232.1 GCA_903925075.1 uncultured Geobacter sp. | reverse complement strand
CTGATGGGGACAGTGGCTTGGGATGGCGCTGGAAATGGCAAGAGTACGCTGGTCGATGAGAAGGTTCCCAATGTAGGCAAGACGGATGGCATCGTCGTAGTGTACGGCTATGACGAGCAGGTCGGTTCCCTGCCTGCTCGCATCAAACAGGTCAAATACCCGTTTGCGGCAACCTTAAAAACCGGAAAGGGTGTTGATTACGTTTCTCCCGCCAATAACGCCGGCTGCCAGAAATGCCACACGGATCCCTATCTCAAGCATGGTAACATCTATGGCCAGGTGGGCAAGGATCCCGCAACTGACTTTTACGTTTGTAAAGCCTGCCACCTGGATAACGGCGTAGGCGGCCATTACGAATGGCAGCTTAATGTGGATAATCCGGTGACGGCTCAGAAGTACCTCGCCGGCGATGTTAAATTGACGCCTGAGCAGGAAGCCCAGTACGGCTATAAAACTACTCTCATGAACGACGTGCATATGTCGCATTCCATGGAATTCCCCTATCCTCAGTCCATGTCGAACTGCGTAACCTGCCACGAAGGCAAGCTGGATACCGTATTGTCGGATGCTAACTTTAAGGTATCGACCTGCAAGAGCTGTCACCCCGTGACCGGTGCAAAAGCACCTGCTAAAGAGGGAGAAACGCCGGTATATGATACAACTAAGCTGGCGCTGAAGACCATTATGCCCGCAGCAATCCATGGTTCAATGGACTTGAATACGGTGGACTGCACGAGTTGTCACGGCGAGGGCAAGGCGGCGCCATCTTTCAAGAAGATCCACAGCGGTTATAACAAGGTGATCTACACCGCCGATGGGCTGAAATATTCTGACGCCATTACCGTCACCATCGACAGCGCATCCTTTGCCAACAACGTGCTCAATATCAAATTCAGCGCGGTTGAGTCCCCCGATATTGCTAATCTCGATGCGAAGACCATTACGCCCACCGTGATGGTCGGCTTGTACGGCTGGGACACGAAAGACTTCGTTATAGGCCCGCACGAGCGACTGATCGACGATAATGGCGATGGCAAGCTCGATGCCAGCGATTCGAGAAACCTGGAAGCTGTCATCGGTGAAAAGCATCCGCGTATTCAAACAGTTTCTGCAGGCGGCGGCAAGTGGGAAGTCACTGCCGACCTCTCGAAATGGGCTGACCTTGTCAAAGATGGCACGGTCAAGCGCGTGGAAATCGGCGTTCTGCCGGCTCTGACCAACGCTGATAAGGTTATGCTTGCGCTGAATGCTCCTTCCAGAACCTTCGACCTGGGCGCCAATAAATTTGCTGATAAATTCTACGGCCCCGTCGTCGAGGCGCAGAACTGCAACACCTGCCATGAAGCGCTTGGAACAACCTTCCATACCCCGGATCGGGGTGGGAATGTCGTGGTCTGCCGGATGTGCCACATTACGAAGGCTGGCGGTTCTCACCTGGAAATGCAGTCGCGGTCAATCGACTCCTACGCTCATGCGATCCATTCCTCCCAGCAATTCGATATCGGCACTATCGATTTCAGCGATCCGGTTCAAGCCGAGAAGTATAAGACAGAGATCGAGATGCCATTCCCCAGGCATGGTACAGACTGCATCTCTTGCCATGTTGCAGGTACATTCAATGTGCCGGATCAGTCCAAATCGCTGCCCGGTCTGCTTTCGGCATCCGCTGAAATCAAAGGCTGGAACAGAAACATCGGTGCTGTACCGTCAGTTGTCACCGGTCCCGCTTCGCGGGCCTGTGGTGGCTGCCACCGCGCCGCGCTGATCAATGAGGATAATGCTGGTGGGCTGGCGTCCTTCAATCAGCATGTCAAGAACGGCGGTTACATGATTCCGGCTGGAGAAGCTCCCCTGGATACTCTCCAGCAGGTATTCAGCAACATCATGGCTTACTTCAAGTAAGTCTAGCAAGTCAATCAAGTGAGGAACGTGAGGTGGGCTTCGGCCCACCTCATCATCCTGTCCTGGCCGATAAATTTAGCCTTCGCCAGTAAGAACAAAATCTTGGTAGTTTTTGGGGT
>CAIYDQ010000231.1 GCA_903925075.1 uncultured Geobacter sp. | reverse complement strand
GATAAAAAAGGGCAGCCCCTGCTCATCCCTGAAATAGAGCTGGAAGGATGGTGGACGAGTCTGAAACATGACGAGCAGAAGGTCATAGACCTCTACAAGGCGCACGGCCTGAGCGAGCAATATCATGCGGAGATAAAGACCGACATGGACCTTGAACGGTTACCGTCGGGAAAGTTTGCGACGAATCAGTTGGTCATGGCGTGCGGCGCATTGGTTTACAACATCCTGCGCTTCGTTGGACAAATCAGTCTCGTGAGTAGCAAAGGCATCATTCGCCACGAGGCGAAACGGCGAAGAATTAAGACCGTTATTCAGGAGATGATCTACTTCGCTGGCCGCATGATCGCTACTGGCAGGCGGTTAAAGCTTCGTTTCAGTCGCCACGCAACCGCGCACGCAGGGGCTTTTGCAGGAATCTACCATCGCCTTGCCTTTGGATAGCAGGTAGCAAAGGCAATAAACGGTCTCATCATGGGAACCATTGGGGGCTCCCCTATCCAAACACGCGCGCAAGTTAGCAAACAGGGCAGGTAAACGGTTCAGTTGTCAGAGAACAGGTGTTGCAAAGCTAAACATAAAATAAAATTAACATAATACAGGGCGCGGATCAAAAAAAAACGCTCTCGGCCCTGAGGCAGAGCTATCAACTAAATCTCGTCACGGATTCAGGATCCAGACAATATGATACTTGCAATCCCATTTCGTGTGACATAAATGTGACATAAACTTTGCGCGCTGTCCATGAAAGCCTCCTTTTCTGATAACTTTAGCGGTTAACAGTTGGGGAGGCTTTCTTATATCGCCGCAAAAGTCAAACTTTGAGAGCCTCCCGGCAGCGCCGGGATTACCTACAAGTAATTAATAGGATTATGGAAAATATTATCTGTTTATTGGTACTCTTGCTGTGCCTTTCCGCGACGAGCAGCCGTGCCGCTGTGCTGGTATTCTCATCGGACGGTACCTACGTGACCAAACCGACGCTTTCGATTGCCTCAACTGCAGCCGATGTTTCTGGGCAAACCGTAGTGGTCACGTTGCAACAGGTGGTGACTACGGCAATATCGTGGCCCGCTGATAGAGCACTCAGGTTTGAAAGTGGCGGGTACGTTACTTTCACTGGCAGCGGCGCGTTAACCGGACTCAAGGAAGCAAAACCTGAATACTTCGGAATCAACACGACGCCCGGCACCACCAACATGACGGCGGCTTTCCAGGCGGCTCTCAATGCGGCCCCACGGGTTATTCTCGGGTCGACTACCTATCTAGTCGATACCCTCAACCTAAACTCGGGTAACGATATCGGGGGGAGTGGGAACACAAGCATAATTCTCCAGAACAAGACATCTCCCCATATTGGCGGGGGAACTCTATCAGCCGTGTCTAGTTCAACGGCAACGTACGTTACTGATATTCGTATTCACGATTTGCAGCTATTGGGCCAAGTTGCTACACAAGGATTTTCAGAGCAGAGCCACCTTATTTCACTTGCTGGCACCAATAACGTGACTATAGAGAATTGCCTTGTAAAGGGTTTTAGGGGCGATGGGGTCTATATTGCCGACTTCACGCCCATTTCTGACCAATCACTGATAACTTCCGCGAACGCCAGGCATAATAAAGACGTGCACATAGTAAATAATACTTTTGATGGGGTTAATCAGGCGAATCGCCAATGCATTACGGGTGACGATGTTGACGGCATAATTATTTCCAATAACGTGTTTAAAAACAGCACCAGCTCGTCCATGCCCGGTGCTATTGATTTCGAACCTGCGTACTCATGGGGCGTGGTCCGCAACGTCAAAATAGCCAATAATTCTTTCGACAACATAGGTCCGACAAATAGGTCGAGTGCTGGTGGAGTCATTTCTTTAATCTTGGGTATAGCTACCGTCACGCAGCCGAAAAACTTTATCATTACTGGTAATGATGTTACTAATACCACAAGGCCTTTCCTCCAAGTCGCGCCGGGATCTTATGCCCCATGGATGACTCCTTTGAATCTGGTGGTGGCTAACAACACATCAAGTGCTCCTGCTTGGGCAGTCTATCTAGAAGGCACCCCCGCTAAATTATGGGGCGCCACTATCCACAACAACATATTTGCAGGGCAGATCGCACTGGGATACGCAAGCGGTCAGACGTTACTTGATGTGAACATCAGCAATAACAGCATAATTGGCGGCACACCTTTGACTGCAATCACATTATGTGCTGGGTCGAACCTGCAGGTTAAGAACAATATCCTGGATGGGTACACGGCACAGGGCATCGTTGTTGGGACTAGCGACCATGTTGATATCACCGGAAACACATTTGTGCCTACAGGTCTATATTCGGTGGTCCGTCTCGGGGAGAGTACAATCTCTGGGAGCTCTAGCGTGTATCTCAATAACTCGGGCGGGGCCGGGCATAACTTCCCAGCTTGGCGCACAGACGATTGTGGAATTGTAACTAACACGGACACCGCCGTTTCATTCAATCTACAAACACTTCCTGATTCATTCCCGGTTGGCCGGTCAATGGCCATTCTTGAAGGAAATACTAAGGGTTATCCGCCTGGAACAGGTGCAACAAAGGGCACACTGTTAACCTACCGACCTAGGGCTTATTATCCAAGCCACGGATACATATATCAGGAACTTTACTTTTATAACGCTGGTGCAGCATTAGGTAATTATTATTTTAGGCGCTCCCAGCCTGACGGTTTCAACGCCTGGGAATCATGGGTATTGAAGTAAAGGGAGAAGGTGTCCGAATTTTATTTTGGCTTATTTTAGGCTGGAATCACTGCCAACGCAGCCGCCACGCAACAATACTGCTGCATAAGCCTTCCTTCAAGGCGGGGTAGGATTGACGGTTACTTTAATCCAAATCCGAAAGCAGCGCATCTGGTTAACATTCAAAAACCCGTTCTTTTTGCCGCCTCGGGCATGTACCGCAACATCTGGCGTTACGCCTCGATTCAGGACGCCTACCAGATCTTCCGAGTGGTCACCATCTCCTCCATGGTCTCGGCATTTCTGCTGATTTTCATGGACGGGCCTCACGCGCTGCCTCGTTCCATCTACATCCTCGACTGGTTCATTCTCTTCGCCATGGTAGCGGCCAGCCGGCTTATCTGGCGGATCTATCGGGAGACAAGGTTCGTCCCCTCCTTGCGCAAGGGCAAACGAACCTTGATCATCGGCGCGGGCGAGGCCGGGAATCTGCTGCTCAAGGAGATCAGGAAGCAGTCGAGTTCCGCCTACAACATCGTGGGCTTCGTGGACGACGATCGCCATAAGAAGGGATTGCGCCTTTCGGGGGTGCGCGTGCTGGGCGGCACCAATCGCCTCAGGGCCTTGGTGAGAAGGCACAGCATCGAGGAAGTTATTTTCGCCATCCCCTCCGGCGACAAGGTACGGATGCGCAGCGTGATCGAAAGCTGCGAATCGGCCAAGGCCCATTTCAAGATGCTGCCGGGCATCACCGCGATCATCGACGGCAAGGTCTCCATGTCCCAGATAAAGGACGTGGAGATCGAGGACCTCTTGGGCCGCGACCCGGTCGTGCTTGACCAGACGGCGATCCGCAACTATCTCACCGACAAGCGGGTGCTGGTGACCGGCGCGGCCGGCAGCATCGGCAGCGAGATCTGCCGTCAGGTGGCGCTTTTCAAGCCGGCCAAGCTGGTGCTCTTCGACCATGCGGAGACGCCGCTTTTCTATATCGAGAAGGAACTGACCGCCGCTTTTCCCGATCTGCGCATCATTCCGATGGTGGGGGACGTGAAGAATCGGGACCGGGTAGAGACCGTTTTCGACGAGTTCGGCCCGGAGGTGGTGTTTCATGCGGCGGCCTACAAGCACGTCGCCATGATGGAGTACAATCCGGCGGAGGCGGTCCTCAACAACGTGATGGGGTCGCGGGTGGTCGCGGACGCCGCCGACAAATACAAGGTCCACAATTTCGTCATGGTTTCCACCGACAAGGCGGTGAACCCGACCAACGTCATGGGGGCCACCAAGAGAAGCGCCGAGATTTACGTGCAGGCGCTGGCGGCGAACAGCAGAACCAAATTCACCACCGTTCGCTTCGGCAACGTGCTCGGCTCCAATGGCAGCGTCATTCCGCTGTTCAAGGAGCAGATTAAGAAAGGCGGACCGGTCACGGTGACGGACAAGGATGTGGTCCGCTTTTTCATGACCATCCCGGAGGCGGCGCAACTGGTGATGCAGGCCGGGTGCATAGGCCGGGGTGGTGATATCTTCGTGCTGGACATGGGCGAGCCGGTCCGGATACTGTCGCTGGCTGAGGAACTGATCAGACTCTCCGGCCTGATTCCCTATAAGGATATCGACATCGTTTTCAGCGGGCTGAAGCCCGGCGAAAAACTCTTCGAGGAGCTCCTCATCGACGGCGAGGGGATCATGCCGACCACGCACAAGAAGATTCGCGTCATGGCGCCGGTGGAGACGGACCTGCGTCAAGTCAGCGGCGATCTCGACCAGCTTTTCTCTCTGGCCGCCGCCTACGATATCGCCGGCGTGGTGAAGTCGCTGCGACTGATCGTGCCGGAATTCGTGCCGAGGTATCACTTCGACGCCGCCCCTCCCTTTGCCTTCCAGCGGGTCAGACCGGACCTGTTTCCTCCGCAGAAGCTGGCCTTCGTCAGAAACCTCCGTATGCCTGCGGTCACCAATTAAAGGATAGTGTCTCCCCAGCCCCTTTCCTAGTCCTCCACTTGGCTCATTCGGCTGCCAGAGCGTCGATATCATTGCGCCGCTGTTCGGGGTCGCGAGATTTAGGGTCCCACGAACAGGCGACAACCAGCCTGAATTCAGGGGATATGTTGAACTTGTTGGGCAGTTGTCGGTTATCGTTCGGCTGATGGATAGGCAAGGGCGCTCCAAAACAAAAAAATGTTAACCACAGAGGGGCACAGAGGCACTCAGAGGAAAATCGGAGACTGAACACCTTGAAGGGAAACCCATTACTCACACGGAGGCACGGGGGACACGGAGAAAACCAGACAAAAACCCAAAAGGCGGTACGTCCGGTTTAAACCATAGCTTATAGGCCTTTGACTTTCCCCGTGTCCTCCGTGCCTCCGTGTGAGAACCGGTTTGACTTGCTCACGGAGAGAACCAAACCGTTTGGTCTTCCCGCTCATGCTCAGCTAATTATGGGTATTTCATTGCAGTATGCAGCACTCGGATGATAACGAGTTCTTCCTCGTGAACTGCATAAATGACGATGTAAGGAAGGCCGGCAACATGCAACTCCCGTGAGCCACGTTCGCGTCCGCGTTTTCCGATTGCCGGATAGTCAGCCAGCATTTGTGCCGTCTCGATAATCTTCCGTATCGTAGCAGTCGCTGCAGGTGGATTGTCCCGAGCGATATGTTCCGCAACTTGGTCAAGATTGCGATCCGCGCCTTTAGTCCAGCGAATTCTCATTGCCGAGTCGACCAGCGTTTAGCGACGTCGGCATGATCAACTAACTCTCCGGCCTTCATCTCCTTCAGGCCGTTTCGAATCTCCTCCCGCTGCCAGTTGTCAAGTTCCTCATCCGGCACTTCAACGGCAAAAGGCAATCCTTGCCGCATTTTCACTTGCTTGTAAAAAAGCGTCACGGCCTCGGTGGTGGTAATTCCCAAGGCTTTGAAAATACACTCAACAGCCTGTTTTAATTCCGGTTCCATTCGTGCGTGAATCATCGACGCTCGTGGCATGTCGTTACCTCCCCGATCCAGGATTACAAATTGTATCGCATTTGAAATTTACAAGGCAAGTCAGAAAATAAGGAGCAGGCAGCAGTCCCCCCGAAAGGATCAACAGCTCTACCGCTTTCTTCGTGCATAGGCGGCAACCAGCCTAAGTTCAGTCAAACCCATTTCTCACACGGAGGCACTGGGGACGCGGAGAAAACCTGACAAAATCAGGCGGTACGTCTGGTTCAAACCATGGCTTATTGACTTTGAATCCCGCCGTGTCCTCCGTGCCTCCGTGTGAGGAACGGAATTTCGACCAAGCATCGGCCTCTCCGTCATCGGAGGCAATCTGCTTCCCATTTTCGTAATAATTAATGTAATGCCGGTGCGAAGTCAATTTTATAATGCGGCGAAGCCCGAGTCGCCGTCCTCTCCTCGAACATGTATTATTGTCTACAACCAGTGCGATCATTGACAGGATGCGCCATAATATGTAGATTGTGAAAGTGCATTTCACATTTGGAGGTTGCCGTGATCAAAGTGAATATAACGGAATTTCGCAATCACCTGCCCAATTATCTCGGCCGTGTGAAAAAAGGAGAAGAGGTACTCTTGGCCTCTCGCGGAAAGATCGTCGCACGCATGTCCCCGGTTGCAGATGAACGTCTGCCGGCACGGGAGCGACTCGCGTCGCTGAGAGGTAAATGCGCGATTGGTGACGTAATTGCTCCGATTGATGAGGTCTGGGAGGCAGACCATGCTGCTCCTTGATACCTGCGTCCTGCTACAGAAAAGTCCGTTCCTCGCACGGAGGACTGATCGGAGGCTACCTTGGCGTCAACCACTATTGAAGATTGTGTTAATGTTCCTGGGCGGGAATATCGTCTGTGAGTAGTCAGTGATGAAGTAGGCTAGTGTTAAGGAGATCGTTATGCCGACAATTAGCATGTTTTATGGAATTATTGTTCGGATGTTGTTTATGGATGCTCAGCAGCACAACCTCCCGCATATCCACGTAGAATATCAGGGGGTGCAGGCAGTGCTTGAAATTCCTGGCGGAACGTTGTTGGAAGGGCAGTTGCCTGGTAAAAAATTGCGTCTTCTTCAGGCGTGGATTGATATTCACGAAGAAGAACTGATGGCCGACTGGTCGCTTGCTGTTAGAGGTGAGCCAGTATTTCCGATTGAGCCTTTGCGCTAAAGGAATTTATATGATCGAAGTCTCCGGTGTAATTGCTGCCCCAAATTATAAGTTGCATCTGGATTTTAGTAATGGAGAAAAGCGAACGTTTGACATGAGTCCTTATCTTCAGTATACCGTTTACAGCCGTTTGACAAATGCCGCGTTCTTTTCGTTGGCTCGTGTCGAATATGGCACGGTAACTTGGCCCGGTGAAATCGACATCGCTCCTGAAACCCTTTATGACCGTTCTATTCCAAGAAGTAATCAAGGGTGAATTTCCGTGGCCTGATGTAGTCAAAACCTGTTCCTCACACGGAGGCACAGGGGCCACGGTGAAAGTCTTCGGAGATCGACAGGAATTTTTTTGGCCGCCTCGCCGATTACCTCCAGTTTTCGGATTACAGCGCTCATTTTCTCATCGTTGGCACCAAAACACTAACACCAGTGACGAACCTGACGGCTTTCTGTGCAGCGTCCAGCATGTCCATCAGGTAGTCCGTCGAAGACCGTTCCTTTGCCTTCATACCGGCTTCACCTCATCGAGTATACGTTTGCCTATAACCGGCTTCAAGGTGTCGCGCTCCACCAGATCGACCTTGTGACCTATGGCCTTACCAAGCTCGAGTTCCAGGGCAATGAATCTGAACAGCGACATCGGGGCGTTCTCCGTGAACTCGACCAAAATGTCGACATCGCTACGCTTTCTCTGCCGGCCGGTTGCATAGGAACCGAAGACGCCGAGAAACTTGACGCCGTAGCGCTCCTGCAGCTCCGGCATCATCGCTCGCAGCACCTGCTGCACACCCTCCAGGTCTTCAACCTGTTTTTATTCATGGTCGCGTCCTCGCCAAATATGGCTCACCTACAAGAAAACCCGGCAATCCTGAAAATTAGCGGAATGTCTGTGCGGAGTCAATTTTATACCTGATTAGTGCTAATCTTCCGCCAGCTTCCAAAGCTGTCATTCCCGAAGCGATTCTGATCGGGAATCCAGCTCTAACCCGCTGGAATCATGGATCCCCGATAAAGGCACTCGGGGATGACAATCTCGTAGCGGAAGATTAGCGCTAATCAGGATTTTATATGCATTGAAAATCGAGTCTCCGATATCTTGGTGGGCGCTTGGAGCCCTTGAAGATGATACGAATTGCACTTGAATATAATGCCTGTTGACGCTATATTGCCAATACCAACGAAAAATCAGTTCTTTGCACGGAGGACTGATCGGAGGCTACCTTGGCGTCAACCACTATTGAAGATTGTGTTAATGTCGTTGGGTAACAGTCTGCAGATGCAGAAAAATGTGTAATGAGGAACAGAGCGGATGGCGGTTCATTTTGATGAACTCTGGAAGAACATAATAGAGAAACTGTTCCCGCAGTTTTTGTCTTTTTTCATGCCGGCGCTATATGCGGATGTCGACCTGTCACAAGGTTATGAATTTTTGGACAAAGAGCTGCAAAAGATCAAACTTAAAGGGAAGAAAGGGAAGAAATATACCGATAAACTGGCAAAGGTTCGCCTGAAAGATGGAACTGAAAAATGGTTGCTGATTCATGTGGAAGTACAAGGTAAACACGAAGAAAATTTTGGTAATAGAATGTTCCGTTACTTTTACCGTCTTTACGACAAACATGACGTGAATATAACAGCCTTGGCGGTTCTGACCTATAAAACGGACCTGCAGTACGATTTCAATTATGACGTATATGGTTCAATGGTGACTTATCGCTACAACACCGTCTGTATAGCCAATTATTCCGAAACCGAATTGCAAAACAATCAGAATCCTTTTTCCCTCATTAGCCTGGCTGTGCAATACGACAACCTCTACCGTAAGGATGAAGTCCAAAAGTTCAATCTAAAACGCAAACTGATCCGAATGCTTCACGAACGTGCGTATACGAGAGAAGAAATCATCGAACTATTCGAATTTATCGACGATGTGCTTCAAATTACCGATACCATGAAAAACAGGATACTCGACGAAGAGGCGATGAACATACTGGAGGAGGACGAACCAATGGCATATGTGTCCGGTTTCAGGCAGAGAGCGATGGCCGAAGGCAGGCTGGAAGGCAAGCTGGAAGGCAAGCTGGAAGGCAAGCTGGAAGGCAAGCTGGAAGGCAAGCTGGAAGGCAAGCTGGAAGGCAAACTGGAAGGCGAAATGAAAGGCCTGATGGAAGGTATTCAGGGGATGTTGGAAATTAAATTCGGCAGCGTGCCGAGTGAAGTCCAGAATAAAATTCTCGCGATATCCGATCTTGCCAGGTTGAAGTCGCTCAAGGACGGTATCAAGCGGGCTGCCAATTATGAACAGGTGCGGGAGTTGCTATGACAAGCAATTTTTGTCAGTAGGCATATTATCAGTTGGGAGTAGCCCTGTCTAGCATAGGGCCGAACTGATGGAGGATTGGGAATTATGTGCGCACATGCAAACACCGAAGAAGATTTCTCCATTGAAATAGTGCCTTCAATCGTTGCCGGGGCGCCTTGGCGAGTTGCACATGTTCGCCATTTGCCTGGGTTCAAACTCTCGGTACGTTTTAACGATGGGCGAGAAGGGATCGTCGCCATGGCCGGACTTATTCACTCCCCGACCGCAGGAGTATTTGCTGTGCTCCAGGACGAAGAGTTGTTTTCAAAAGTCGGCTTGCATTATGGCGCGGTCACCTGGCCGGGAGAACTTGACCTCGCTCCCGACGCCATGTACGAGGCCATCTGCCGGTGCGGCGAGTGGGTGCTTGACTGACAATAAGCATTGAATAAGTCAAAACCTGTTCCTCACACGGAGGCACAGGGGACACGGAGAAAGTCAAAACCCAAAACCAGGCTCAGTATACAACACCAACGTCTCCCCGCCTCAGCTCCTGCCAAAAACCTATAGTCTTTGACTTCCCCCGTGTCCTCCGCGCCTTCGTGCGAGGATCGGTTTTGACTTAGCATCGGTTCCCCATTGCAGACTTGATTAAATTCTTTTCACTTTATGTGTTGCAATTCTATCGGCACCCGTACGAACGCTCTTTTTCGCAAGAGTAGCAGATATGGAAAAACGACTTGTTAATCCGAGGTATGGAACCTGCTTGCCATGAAAATTCGGTTTGTTGTTGCCAAATTTCATGCTACTATCCCGACATGATCCCACGACAAGCTCATCTTGATCAACTCGTCGACAGCTTGGCCAATGCTCCGGTTGTGGCCATGCTCGGCCCTCGCCAGGTTGGCAAGACCACTCTTGCGCGCCAGTTGGCCCAATGTTGGACCGGCCCGGTCAAATTCTTCGATCTGGAAGACCCCGACGACCAGGCTCGCTTGACCGACCCTTCTTTCGTCTTGCGTGCTCTCACCGGGCTGGTGATTCTGGATGAGATCCAGATGCGCCCCGACCTGTTTCCTCTCCTGCGGGTGTTGGCCGACAGGCCCGGCACTCCCGCACGCTTCCTGCTGCTGGGAAGCGCGGCTCCCGAACTGATCCTTCATACCTCTGAAAGCCTGGCCGGCAGAGTTGCCTTTCATGAACTGGACGGTTTGGCCTTGGACGAAATCGCGCCGATTCGACCTGGCCCGGAGTTGGTGAATAACCGATGGTTGCGGGGAGGTTTTCCCCGTGCCTTTCTTGCCGGAACTCCGGCCAATTGCCGAAAGTGGCGCGACGACTTCATCCGCACTTATCTGGAGCGGGATCTGCCGCAATTGGGCATCAGCCTGCCGGCGATCACCCTGCGCCGGTTCTGGACCATGCTTTCGCATTATCACGGGCAGACCTGGAACGGGAGCGAACTGGGACGGGCTCTGGGCGTGAGCGATAAAATCGTGTCCCGCTATCTTGACATCCTGGAGGGGACCTATATGGCCTTTCGGCTCCCGCCTTGGCACACCAATCTCGGTAAAAGGGAGGTGAAATCCCCTAAGGTATACGTGGCGGATTCGGGCATCCTGCATAGTCTGCTGGGAATCGGGGATCAGGACAACCTGCTTTCACATCCAAAGTGCGGCGCATCCTGGGAGGGCTTCATCATACATGAAATCATCCGGCGCACCGGGGCTCGGAAGGGGGAGGTATTCTTTTGGGGGGTGCATACCGGCGCCGAGCTGGACCTGCTGATCCGTCAAAATGGCCGCAATCTCGGTTTCGAGGTCAAATTGACGCGTTCTCCGATGGTGACGCCGTCCATGCGTTCGGCCCGCGAGGTGCTCGGCTTGACGCACCTTTATGTGGTGTGCCACGGCGAGGGAGAGCCTTGGGCGCTTGCCGAAGGCATTACCGCCGTGCCGGCCATCTGCCTTGCTTCACGGCAATGGGTGCCATGATTTAGAATAATGGTTTTGGTGCTTTTCGCCTACAGGTTTTTGCCTTGCCACAAAAGGACAGTTGCAATGCCTCTTGCTTTTGAAAAGCTTTCCCGCATGGCGGATCATCAACGCCGACTGACGCTTCGCCAAACCGAGGCGCTGGCGGACCGGAAACGCCGCGCCCACCAGGAAGTTCTCACCTTGATCGGCAAATTCCGGGAAGCCGATCCGACTATCGGCGCCATCATACTCTTTGGTTCACTGGCGCGCGACGACGTCTCCTCTCCCGACTTCGACATCGACCTGGCGGTCCGCTGCTCCGCCGCAGGTTTTTTGGCGATCGTCTGCATTGCGTTGGACAGCCCATTTTCTGTGGACGTGATCGACCTGTCGGCTGCAAGCGACAGGATTCTGGCTTCGATTGCTCGCGACGGAGTGACGCTTTATGCAGTATGAGCGATTGATAACGATTCACGCACTCCCAGAGCGATTGCTGCATTTAGCTCCGCGCACGACAAATTCTTGGAAAATTTGATCGGATTGATTTCGCTGCTGTGATAAGTAGCAAAAAAGGAAGCTTCCCGCATGAGACTCAACGATTCCGAACTGGCCGCGATTCGCGCCACGGTGAAAAGCTTCGACCCGGAAGCCCGCCTGTATCTCTTTGGCTCAAGGGTCGACGATAGCAAAAGGGGCGGCGATATCGACCTGCTCATCATGTCGGATATCCTGACGCTTGAAAGCAAAAGGTCCATCAAGATCAGACTCTATGAAGTCCTTGGCGAACAAAAGATAGATATCGTGCTTGCCGCCGACGATTCCAATCCTTTCGTGAAACTGGCGCTTGAGACGGGGGTTGAACTGTGACCGATCGGATGCAAATGCTGTTGCAAAATGAATTGAAAATACTCTGCGATGCCAGGGAAGTGCTGCTGTACTCGTTCAATAAATGCTCTAAAATAGGCATCAAGAACAGGTATGAGCCCGAAGAGCTGGAAAGTTTCGAGTCGTTCACCGGCAGGTTCGCGCGGCTTAGCGATATTTTGATCCAGAAGATTTTCAGGCTTGTCGACGAAATGGATTTGGATTCGCAGGGGACTATCAGAGACAGGATCAACAGGGCGGAGAAAAAAGGCCTGATCGACAGCAGCGACGTTTTTATTGAAATTCGCGTGCTGAGAAACGATATCGCTCACGAATATCTTCCCGAAGCAATCCAGGAAATCTTCGGGAAAGTGCTGTCCTTGACTCCAAGCCTTTTGGATGGAGTGCAGCGCACCGTCAAGTATTGCGAAAAATATGTCGGAGAACTCTGATGCGGCTTAGCCACCAGGAGGCGTCTTCCATCCGGCAAACGGTCCATGCGCTTGATCCGGATGCCGGGATTTATCTCTTCGGCTCGCGGGCGGACGACAATAAGCGCGGCGGCGATATAGACCTGCTCATCATGTCGGACCGGCTTAGCTCCGCCGCCGCCGGTCCCATCCGGTGGCGGCTATGGGAACTGATCGGCGAGCAGAAGATAGACATAGTTATTGCCAAGGACGACTCCGACCCCTTCGTCAGGATCGCCTTGAAAGAGGGGGTGCTGCTGTGACCAACGACGATTATGTTCAGAATCTTCTCCGCGATCTGGACATCCTTGCGCGGTCTCTCTACTGGCTGAGGCGCTCCTATGCGATTTGCGAAAAAATCGGCGTGAAATCCGAATATGCCGAGGAAGAATTCGACGCCATCGAGACGCTTACCAGCAGGTATGCGCGGACCAGCGACATCATTATCCAGAAAGTTTTCAGGACCATCGATAAGGTCGAATTCGAAGACAGCGGCACCATGATCGACGTGATTAACCGAGCCCACAAGCGGGGGCTTTTCGATTCGTTGGACGAGATACGTACCATCAAGGACCTGCGCAACAAAATTGCCCATGAATACGCCAAGGAGGATATCGAGTCCGTTTTTGCCCAGGTTCTCGCTTTCACGCCGGAGCTTTTCCAGATTGCGGCCAGAATCGTTTCCTACTGCGGTCGTTTCGGCGACATCCCGTCGGGCGCTGCTATTCAATGACGCCCAAACCAAACCCATTACTCACACGGAGGCACGGAGGACACGGGGAAAGTCAAAGACTACAGGCTTTTGGTTAACCCGGTACCAGATTTTTGCTTGGTTTCCTCCGTGTCCCCCGTGCCTCCGTGTGATAATGGGTTTTGGGTCTCAATAAACCACGTTCCTCTTGGGAGCAGTCCCCTCGACGATCCTTGCGAAATATTTCCCCTGATCGGAATTGATCAGGAGGTAGCGGGGGAGTTTCATCACCGAGTCTTTCGGCGTCGCATGATGAGCCTCGATGGTGAAGGTCCCCTTGTAGCCGATTTCCGTCGCTCTCTTCAACAGGTAGTCATCGTAGATGCCGAAGGGCCAGGCAAGCAGATCCACCGGGGTCCCCAGTTCCTTCTCCAGCTTGTCCTTGGACTTCTTCAACTGCACGGTGACGAACTTCTCGAATTCCGCCGGGGCCATTTTCTTTTTGTCGCGCCGGAAATTGGGATGCCAAAAAGTATGGGACTGGATATCGAAGCCGTTTTTCTGCAGGGTCCTCAGCTGATCCCAGGTCATCGCGTATTTCGCGTTGGAAATCGCCGAGGGATAGACAAAAACCGTGACCGGGACGTTGTATTTCTTTGCCAGCGGGAGCATGTCGCTGTATACCGACTTGTGCGCGTCGTCCTCGACGATCACCACCGATTTCGCCGCGGGAGCGGGACCCTTCTTGAGGTAGTAATCGACCAGCGCCCGCAGCGGAATCACGTGATAGCCGTTGGCTTTCAGATATTTAAGATGCTCCTCAAAGACGGACGTCTTGATGGTCATGCCGTCGACCACGGCCGGACCGAAACGATGGTAGAGCAATATAGGCACGCTGACGCCCTGACTGACGGCCGGCGGGGCGGCTTTCGGTTCGGCGGGCGCTGCCTGGACGATGGTTGTTGTGGCGATGATGGCGGCGATGATGGCTAGCAGGATTCGGAATTTCATCTGGAAAACGACCTCCGGGTTACTTGTTGTCGGTCCGCCTCGTGGCGGCGCAATCCGATACCATACCAGAAATAGGCAGAAATGTGAAACGCCGAATGCCGGGGGAAGTGAAACAATACGGCAGTTCATTGCCACAAAAAGGCACAAAAGTCACAAAAAACATCTTATGGTAAGTGCATATGGAACCATTTTGGTTGGTGCACTTTATAGACGTAACAACCGGAATTTTTTGTGTTTTTTGTGCATTTTTGTGGCCAACTGTTTTTTTTAGGTTCAACAAGATCGGCGCTGATTTGTGATTTGGCGACAGTTTGAGCTGGGGGAGCGGCTGCCGGTCGTCCGGTTAAATGTCGGTGATGCGCTCAGGGCCGCGCAGCACCGGTTTGACGATCACTTTGCCGAACCCTTTCAGCATGCCGTTGAAGACGAAATTATGAAAGGGAGTGACCGCGTACCAGTAGAGCAGGCCAAGCAGCCCCAGAGGGAGAAAATGGGCGATCTGCTGCAACATCGTCTGCCCCGGCGCGACCTCCTCCAGACGGAATTCAAGGGTCGCCTTTCCCGGAAGCTTCATTTCGGCCACCAGCAGCAGCCGCTTCATTTTGGTCACTTCCGCCACCCGCCAGAAGTCCAATGCCTCGCCGGGCGCCAGATCGAAAGGACCCCGGCGTCCTCGGTGCAGGCCCACCCCGCCGGCCAGGTGATCGAGAAAGCCGCGCAGTTTCCACAGCCAATCCCCGTAGTACCATCCCGCCTCCCCACCGATGGAAACGACGGCCCGCCAGACCTCCTCGGGGGTCGCCGCCAGCAAAATCTGTCGGGAGTCGTTGTATATGGTGCCTCCGGTCCAACTCGGGTCGCCCGGAGTGCTCCATTCCGCCGGCGGAATCTCGCCCGCATCCGTCCAGCAACTTTCTATCACCTGCTGCCGGGCCCGCTCCAAGGCCAGATGTATCGCCGTGCGGCAGTCGATCAACTCCTGAGGTATCAGCGTTCGAATGCGGGAATCGGCGCAGATCACCTTGTTGCGCAGCCCCTCGGCCAGGGGGCGCGCCAGTACCGCCGGCACCGGCGTCAGCAGGTTGATCCATAAAGCGCTCATCCGCGGCGTCAGCAGGGGGAGCGCCACGATCAGCCGCTTGCTGAGCCCTGCTTCCTCGGCGAACATTTCCATCAGCTGTCGATAGGTAACCACCTGGTCCTGCCCGATATCGAAGGTCTGGCCTATGGTGGCCGGCTGTTCCAGGCAGCCGATCAGATAGCGCAGCGTGTTGCGAACGCCGATCGGCTGGCAGGGGACGTCGATCCAGCGGGGGGTGACGATGATCGGCAAGCGCTCGACCAGGTAGCGCAGAATCTCGAAGGATGCGCTGCCGGAGCCGATGATCATGGCGGCTCTCAGCACCGTGACCGGCACGCTGCCGGCGCGCAGGATGTCGGCCACCTCGGTGCGCGAGCTTAGGTGCTGGCTCAACTCCACGCCTTCTTCGCCCAGTCCGCCCAGGTAGATGAGGCGTTCCAGGCCGCAGGCTTCGGCGGCGGCGACCATGTTGCCGGCCGCGTCTCGGTCGGCCCGGGGAAAGTCCCGGATCAGATGGTTCATGGAGTGGATCAGGTAGTAGGCGACCTTGCACCCCTGGCAGGCGGCGGTCAGGGCTTCTCGATCGAGGACGTCGACCTTGCGGATCTCCAGGTTGGGGTGGCCGGACCACGGCCGGCTGCCGATTTTGCCCGGAGTGCGGGCGAGCGCCCGGACCGGATAGCCGGCCTGCAACAGCCGTGGAATCAAGCGGGCGCCGATATAGCCGGTGGCGCCGGTGACCAGGATCGGGGCATGTATGTCAGCGTCCAGCATGGGGGATTCCTTGCCTTTTAATGGTGTCGGTTTGTCGTCGGAATCGTCGGAATAGGCTTCACCATAGCAGTTTTTGGCGGTTTTTGGCGAAAAAACGGCAGGACGACCCACTCCCCATTGCCAACGGTATGGCGGCCATCCCCATTGTTTCGAACCGGTCCCATCAGTCGGCGGCCCCAGCGCTTTTCCCTTCAACCGAGGCAGCCAACAAGGTACAATGATTTCGTCCAAGGTTTTCCCGGGCGAACAGGGGAGGCAACTATGCCGAATTCATATTTGGTCAAATGCAGGTCATGCGGCGCCTCCAACCGCATTCCCGCGGAAAAGGAAGGGGTCCCCGGACACTGCGGCAACTGCCGGGCTTTGCTGCCGGCGCTCTACCGGCGGCCGCAGCAGGTCGGCGATCGGAGCTTCGATGATTTCGTCGCCCGCTTCGATGGCCCGATACTGGCGGAATTCTGGGCGCCGTGGTGACCGCATTGCGTCTCGTTCGCACCGGCGGTGCGACAAGCGGCGGAGCTATTGGCGGGAAGGGCGGCTGTCATCCAGATAAACACCGAAGAGAACCCGAAACTTGCCTCGCGCTTCGCGGTGCGCGGCATTCCGGTCCTTCATCTGCTGCGAAAGGGGAAGACGGTGGATCAAATCGCCGGCGCGCAACCGGCGGAAGCGATCGTCTCCTGGTTTCGGCGCAAAGAAAACGTCTGACCGCCGGCAAAGTCGACCACGCAGTTCCTGCCGCTGTTTTTCGCCTGGTAAAGGGCCGCGTCCGCGTGTTTGATGAAGTTTTGCAGTTGATCGCGCGGCGCCGAGCCGACGGTTCCCTCCGCGGTGCCGATGCTGATGGTGAGTGAAATGCCGTTTATGATGGCGCTCTCTATCGCCTGCCGTATCCTTTGGGCGACTTCCGCGGTCATGGTGGGTGTGGTGGCGGGCAGGAAAACTATGAACTCTTCGCCGCCAAACCTGCAGACCAGATCCGAGGTTCTCAGCGACTTCTTGACGAGGCCGGCGATCTCGCGCAAGACCCGATCGCCGGCTTTGTGTCCGTACCTGTCGTTGATCGCCTTGAAGTGGTCGATATCGAGCATCAATATCCCCACCGAGGAGCCGTTTCTTTGAGCCAGGCAGGCCAATTGGGTGGCGACCGCAAAAAAACCGCGCCTGTTGAGGAGGCCGGTCAGGTAATCGGAGGTTGCGCTAAGCGCCAGCTTTCTATTCTCATTCCACAAGCGTTGCAGGGTTTCTCCCAGCAGTTCCAGTTCCGGCGTCACGCTGCCGCAGCTGGAAAGCATGGTGATGAAGACGGCGATGTGCGCTTCGTAGTTGTCTTCCGGGGTGAGACCGTCGGTCGCCGGTCCGAAGATCTGGAACAACACGTTGAAGGTCGAATGGAGCAGGTAGAATTCCAGCCGGTAGGCGATCAGGAACGCTTCGGCCACGGTGAACTCCTTGTCGCAACCGCGCAGCAACTCCTTGGTGCGCAGGGTCGCGTGCTCCAATTCCCGTATCACCTGTTCGGCATCGTCGAAGAAATTAGGCAGGCACGACAACTCCTCTATTTGCTCGGCCCGCTGCCAAAATTTGACGTGTTCAGATTCCTCGATGGACATGTGCAGCCAAAACGAGTGTAGGGGCTCCTCCTTGAACTGGCGATGAAACTTCAGATACACATCCTGCGACGTTTCGTCCAGGTGCCGGCAAAGACGAATTATTCTTAAAAGGAGATCTTCCTTCATGGCCCACCTCCATTGCCAGCAGCGTCATTAGCCCGTCCTGCATTTTATGAATTCTACAAGCTGGCTGTCGAGCTTGCGGACGTGGTTGATCGTGTATCTGACAAGGGCGGCATCAATCTTTATGGCAATCCCTTTGCTGGGAACCTGGTTTGCCACCATCTCATGCAGCGTGGATATGGCCGCTTTGAATATTTCGTGTTGCTGCCGCTGTTCTGCGAGGCCTGCATAGTCATGCAAAGCCATCAGTTTTTCTTCTTCCAAAAAGTGGATCTCGGTATAGTCGACCAGGAAATCCAGTATTTCCTTTATTTTCGTGTCGCACGAGCCTTGTTGCACTGCCCGGGAAAGTAGGGCGAATTGCGAAAACATGGCTTCATGCTGCTCGTCGATCGTGGCAACGCCGAGCCTCAGGTTTTCTTCCCACTTTATAGCCATATGTTTCCCTCCGACTCTTCGCGCGTAACGACAACCGTTGCGGCAAGGCCTCCATCAGCTTAGATGCTTCATCCGGGTGATGACGTAGAGCATCGCTTCCAGCAGCGTTATTATTTCCAACTGCAAAAGACGCCTCTCCTGGTCGTCCGAGCTCTCCCGGATCTTTTGTTTCAGACGTTGATAGTGATCGGCGCCGGCATCAACCAACTCAGCCCTGGTCATACGTCCTCCCATATCGCTGTGTCCGCCGCTTCGGCGGGTTTTCAGCGATGCCTGGTCTTAGGGAAATGGATGAGGCCATTGACGGCCTACATCTCCGGCAGCAACCGCAAACGCCGAGCGTTGAAGGCGAAACCGGTCAGGAAGTGCGAACCGGGTTTGTTGGAAATGTCCACCTGCAAGCAGGCGTCCAGCTGGTAGACGGAGGCTGCCAGGGCTTTTCCTGTCAGATCGGGATACATTTCCGAGGGAACGGTGCACCAGTTTGCTGTCTTCATGATCTCCTCCAGGTCATTGAATTGCTTCAGGGTAATTTTGCCAAGCGGTTGCCGGAATCCGCGCGTCCAACTTGCTCAATAAGCGACAGTTGGATGATTTTTCGCAGCCCTTTTCAGCGGGGAAATGGGGTAACGCCGCCATTTAAGGCTCCTTGCCGCTAGTTGCTGTTAATGTTAGCAACAGGCGTGCCATCGCCTGTTCTTAGCTGTGGATTGTTTGGGGGCTATTTGCTAAGATGGGATCATAGTCTTCGCAATTAAAGCGGCGCAGACCAACCAAGGAGACAAAGGAGAAGGTTAAAAGGAGAAGGTTATGAACAGCTTAGTATGCCCAAAATGCAAAGGTACAGGTAAAATTCTCACCGCTTCCCGTCAGACCGGTTACGAGAAGGAAGAAGTCCCGTGCAGTATGTGCAAGGGATCCGGAAAGACGAAATAACCTGGCATCCGCGCTCTTTTCTTCCATAGCTAAAAAGGAGGCCTCATCTCGCGATGCGGCCTCCTTTTTTGTCTACACGCCAATGATCCGGTGCTCGTCGCATCCCTCGTCATTCCACAGTTCGCAAGGATCCCGCCAGGTCTTTCTCTGATTCAAAAACGGGTCCGTCTTCAGCCGCCGCCTCGACGCGGTTGCGGCCGTTTTGCTTGGCTCGGTAAAGCGCCGCATCCGCGCGCGTGAACAGCGCATTGAAGCAGTCGACATGCTGGGTCGGAAAGGCCGCCAGGCCAATGCTCACCGTGACCTCCACCCTGTCCAGCGGAATCAGGAAACTGAGGGACTGCACCGCCTTGCGCAGGCGTTCCGCGACTTCCATGGCTTTATCAAGAGGGGTGTTGGGGAGGACGAGGACGAATTCTTCTCCGCCGTAGCGAGAAGCGATGTCGTAGGTGCGCAGCCCTTCGCGCAGTTTTTCGGCAACCGCCGACAGCACCCTGTCGCCCGCCTGATGACCGTAGATATCGTTCACTTTCTTGAAGTGGTCGATATCCACCACCAGCAGGGAAACGTAGGAGCGAAACCGGCTGGACCTGTGCAGTTCGGCTTCGATCACTTCGGTGAAGAAGCGCCGGTTGTAGAGGTTGGTCAGCGGATCGATGTTGGAAAGTTGCTTGAAGTGTTCGTTGGCGGATTGCAGTTCATCCTGCAGCTTTTTCATTTTCAGGTGGATCTTTACGCGCGCCACCAGTTCGGCCGCGTCAAAAGGCTTGGTGAGGTAGTCGCTGGCCCCCTGTTCCAGTCCTTCGAGTTTTTCTTTGAGGTCCGCCTTGACCGTCAGGATGATCACCGGGATGTTGCCCAAGTCCGGCCTGGTCTTCATCAATTGCAGAAATTTCAGTCCGTCGATCTGAGGCATCACCAGATCGCAGATGATCAGATCCACCTTGTTTTCAGTCAGAAACTGGAATCCTTTCAGGCCGCCGTTCGCCGTGCAGTAGTCGTCGAAAAGCTGGGCATCCTGCAAGGCGCGGACAATTTGCTCCCGGTAACTTTTGGAATCGTCTATTACCAAAACTCTGGTTGCCATGTGGTTTTACCTCTGAGTTGGGCGTCGCGCGGGAGAAAAGGCCGATCGTTGCGTGCGGCCCTCAAGAAACGGCCTGAAAAAACGGACTAAACAAGATGCATTTAGCACGCATTCATGGAAATTGCCATGTTTTTTGAGGAAACTCCCTTCCCTTACTGTACAAGGGCCGGGGGGAAAGTGAAGCGGCAGGGGGAAGGGATAAAAAAAGGGCCAAGTCGCTTGACTTGGCCCTTTGCTTTTTGCTTGGTGGGCGATACTGGGATCGAACCAGTGGCTTCAACCGTGTGAAGGTTGCACTCTCCCGCTGAGTTAATCGCCCATGCCCAGTGTAAATAGCAGATGGGCTCCCTCATGTCAAGAGTTGTTTGCTGTACGCGACACCTTCGCCGCCAGCTCCGGTATACGTTTCGAAATGCCCTTGCCTTCGGCGCACTCTCGTGCTATATAGGTTTGCTGTTTAAAATTCGCACGCCAGCTCATTAGTGCCGGTGGTGCCCGCTTCGGCGGGTTCCGGCATGCCTAGCTGGCGGAGGGAAAAACCAAAGGAGAAATACCCATGTCGAACATCACCATGAAGGAACTGCTGGAAGCGGGCGTCCACTTCGGCCACCAGACCAAGAGATGGAACCCGAAAATGAAGCCGTACATCTTCGGCGCCCGCAACGGAATCTACATCATCGACCTGCAAAAGACGGTCAGGCTCTTCAAGGGCGCCTACAGCTTCGTCACCGAGGCCGCTCAGGCCGGCGAGACGGTGCTGTTCGTCGGCACCAAGAAGCAGGCGCAGGATTCGGTCGCCGAAGAGGCGCAGCGCTGCAACATGTTCTACGTGAACGACCGCTGGCTGGGCGGCATGCTCACCAACTTCTCCACTGTGAAGCAGAGCATCGACCGTCTCAAAAGACTCGACGCCATGGTCGCCGACGGCACCATCGAGGCCTACACCAAGAAGGAGCAGTTGAAGCTTGCCAAGGAGCGCGAGAAGCTGGAGAAGACCTTGGGCGGCATCAAGGGGATGGGCAAGGTTCCGGGCGTGCTCTTCGTAGTCGACCCGAAAAACGAGGAGATCGCGGTCTCCGAGGCGAAGAAGCTGGGGATCCCGGTGGTCGCCATCGTCGACACCAACTGCGATCCGGACGACATCAACTACGTCATCCCGGGCAACGACGACGCCATCCGCGCCATCCGCCTTCTCTCCTCCAAGATGGCCGACGCGGTCCTCGACGGCGTCAGGGCCAGGAACGCGCGCCTGCAGACCGGCGTTGAGGAAGAATTCGTCGCCGAGGCGGAAGAAGTCGTGGAAGAGCCCGCGGGCGAAGCCTGATTCCTGCCCGGTTTGAAACCAGACCCTTCGACCTGAAGCATTCAACAACAGACTAAGACTATGAAGCCCGCCCCCCTCGGAGGGCGCGGGCGACTGGGAGGATAACGTGAGCGTTACAGCAGCACAGGTAAACGAACTGAGAAAAGCAACCGGCGCAGGTCTCATGGACTGCAAAAGGGCTCTGACCGAGACGGCGGGCGACCACGAGAAGGCGATCGACTATCTGCGCACCAAGGGGCTGGCCGCCGCTTCCAAGAAGTCCGGCCGCGCCGCGACCGAAGGGGCCGTCGGCTCCTACATCCACGCCGGCGGCAAGATCGGCGTGCTGGTCGAGGTCAACTGCGAGACCGACTTCGTCGCCAAGAACGACACCTTCCAGACCTTCGTCAGGGACATCGGCATGCACATCGCCGCCGCCGGCCCGCTGTACGTGCGCCGCGAGGAGGTTCCGGCGGAGCTGATCGAGCGCGAGAAGGCGATCTACCGCGAAAAGGCCAAGGAAAGCGGCAAGCCCGCAGCCATCATCGAGAAGATCATCGACGGCCAGATCAACAAGTTCTACTCCGACATCTGCCTCTTGGAGCAGGCCTACGTGAAGGACCCGGATAAGACCATCCAGACCTACCTGAACGAGACCATCGCCACCATCGGCGAGAACATGAGCATACGCCGCTTCGCCAAGTACGTCCTCGGCGAGGGGCTTGCCAAGAAGGAAAGCGATTTCGCGGCAGAGGTCGCCGCGGCGGTCGGCGCGTAACACGTCCCACAGAGCCGGCCATGCGAATGGGCGGCTCTTTTTTTACCTATCAACGACCGATGCAAGGTGACGACGATGGCTGAACCGTATTACAAGAAGGTGCTTCTCAAACTCTCCGGCGAGGCCCTGGGGGGCGAGCAGGGGTATGGCATAGATCCCAACACCATCACCACCATAGCCAACGAGGTGAAGCGGGTGGTGGAACTCGGCGTGCAGCTCTCGCTGGTGATCGGCGGCGGCAACATCTTCCGCGGCCTGGCCGCCTCCTCCAAGGGGATGGATCGGGCCAGCGCCGACTACATGGGGATGCTCGCCACCATGATCAACTCGCTCGCCATGCAGGACGCGCTGGAAAAGATCGGCGTCGACACCCGCGTGCAGTCGGCCATCGCCATGGCCGAGGTCGCCGAGCCCTACATCCGCCGGCGCGCCATCAGGCACCTGGAGAAGGGGCGGGTGGTGATCTTCGGCGCCGGCACCGGCAACCCGTACTTCACCACGGACACGGCCGCGAGCCTCAGGGCGATGGAGATCGGCGCCGACGTGATCCTGAAGGGGACCAAGGTGGACGGCGTCTACTCGGCCGACCCCAACTTGGACAGCTCGGCCACCAAGTACCAGAGCCTGACCTACCTGGAGGTGCTCAGGAAAGGGCTCCAGGTGATGGACGCCACGGCCATCTCGCTTTGCATGGACAACAGTCTGCCGATCATCGTTTTCGACGTGACCACCGACGGCAACGTCGGCCGGGTCGTCTGCGGCGAATCGATCGGCACCATCGTGAAAGGAGATTAGCATGATCAAGGATGTCATCGCCAACATGAACGTCCACATGGACAAGAGCATCGAGGCACTGAGAAAGGAATATCAGCGGGTCAGGACCGGCCGCGCCAGCACCTCGCTTCTGGAGGAGGTCAAGGTCGAGTTTTACGGCTCGATCTCGCCGATCAACCAGGTGGCGACCCTCGCCGTGCCGGAGGCCAGGACCATCACCATTCAGCCCTGGGACCCGAAGATGATCCAGCCCATTGAAAAGGCGATCATGAACGCCAACCTCGGCCTCACCCCGGCCAACGACGGCAAGGTGATCCGGCTGAACCTCCCCCCCTTGACCGAGGAGCGCCGCAAGGACATCGTCAAGCAGCTGAAGAGGGACGCGGAAGACGCCAAGGTCGCCCTCAGGAACATCCGGCGCGACGCCATCGATGCGCTGAAAAAGTTGGAGAAGGACAAGCAGGTCTCCGAGGACGAGCTGAAGCGCGCCGAGAAGGAGGTCCAGGACTTCACCAACAGCCACGTCGCCAAGATCGACGAGGTGCTGCTCCATAAGGAAAAAGAGGTGATGGAGGTCTAACCCCCCTCCGCGCAGGGGGGGCTTTCCCCCCTGCCTTTTCACCGCGCGCTGACGGCTCCGTTTTGCGCAAACCCCCGGCTTTAGGGGATTTTTTGTTTTTAGGGTGGCTATGGATACGTTAAAGCCGGAAAACCTCCCGGGGCATCTGGCCGTCATCATGGACGGCAACGGCCGCTGGGCGAAGAAACGGATGCTGCGCCGCATCGTCGGACATCAAAAGGGAGTGGAGACGGTCCGGGTGATCGTCGACGAATGTTCGCGTCTGGGCATTCGCTACCTGACGCTGTTCGCCTTCTCGGCGGAAAACTGGCTGAGGCCCAAGACCGAGGTCAAGGCGCTGATGGCCCTGTTGAAGAAGTATGTCCGGGATTCCACCGCGCGCATGATGCAAAACGACATCCGCTTCAACGTGATCGGCAAGCGCGCGGACCTTCCCGCGGACGTCAACGTGGAGCTCGACGCCGCCATCCAGAAGACGGCGGGGAACCGGGGCATGCTCTTGACGCTGGCGCTTTCCTACGGCGGACGGCAGGAGATCGTCTCGGCCGCGAAGAAGCTGGCGATCGAGGTGCAGGCGGGCCGGCTCGACCCGGAGGCCATCGACGAGCGTCTCTTCACCGAATCCCTTTTTACCGGCGGCATCCCGGAGCCGGACCTGCTGATCAGGACCAGCGGCGAGATGCGCATCAGCAACTTTTTGCTCTGGCAATTGGCCTACGCCGAGCTCTATTTCACCGAGGTCAACTGGCCGGATTTCGACAAGAACCAACTGGCCATCGCCTTTCGCAACTACCAAGCCAGGGAGCGCCGCTTCGGCATGACCAGCGACCAGTTGCGCCAAGGGCAGGAATGAATCATCTCATCTGCCACGCCTTGAGCGATCTTCGCCCGCCGCCGCAGGGGCCGACGGGAAACACGCTCAAGCGCCGATAGGAGCGCGCCATCAAACGACTCGCCACCGCCGCCCTGCTGTTGCCGCTTTTGATTTTTTTCACCTTGAAGGCGACGGCGTTCCAGTTTTCCCTGCTGGTCTTCCTGTTGGCGCTTTCGGGACTCGACGAGTTCTACCGGATGGCGCTGCCGTCGCGCCGCGGCGAGGGGAGGGGGGCCGCGCTGGCGGGCGCTCTGGCCGTATTCTCGGTCTTCGCCGCCGATCCCTTCGTTCAGCTCATGACGCTCACCCTGCTGGTGCTGGCGTTTTCCCTGCTCGCCCTCTTCAGGCTGCAGGATATCAGGCGCTCGGCCGCCGATGCGGCGCTGGTGCTGATGGGCTTTCTCTACGTCCCTTTGCTCCTTTCGCACCTGATCATGATCCGGATGTTGCCCCACGGCGTCCCCTGGCTGTTCCTGATCATGGTGATCGTGATGAGCGGCGATTCCGCCGCCTTCTATGTAGGCTCCTCGCTCGGCAGGACCAAGCTCTACCCCGCCGTCAGTCCCAAGAAAAGCGTTGAAGGTTCCCTCGGCGGCCTGGCCGGCAGCCTCTTGGGCGCGTTCGTCTCCCGCTTATTGTTTTTCCCGGAGCTGACACCCGCCGACTGCGTCGCCGCCGCCCTCCTTTTGGGCGTGCTCGGGCAACTGGGCGACCTGTTTGAATCCCTGCTCAAGAGGAGCTGCGGCGTCAAGGATTCCGGCACCATCTTCCCCGGGCACGGCGGCATTCTGGACAGGCTGGACAGCATACTGTTCGCCGCTCCCGCCGCCTTCTACTATGCATATTTCTTTTTGCGCTGACATTTAGACGCTGTTACCAGTTGCGAGGTACCATGAAAAAACTGACCATTCTCGGCTCGACCGGCTCCATCGGGGTCAGCACCCTCGAAGTCGTGGCGGCCCATCCCGACGCCTTTCAGGTGGTGGCTCTCACCGGCGGCAACAACCTGGAACTGCTGAAGACTCAGATCGAGTCCTTCGGCCCGGAAATGGTCTCGGTGCTGACCGCCGAGAAAGCCCGGGCGTTGAGCCGCATGCTCACCGGCAAGAAGCCCGAGATACTGTACGGGGTGGAAGGGATGATCGCCGCCGCCACCGCCAGCCAGACCACCATGGTGGTTGCCGCCATCGTGGGCGCGGCCGGGTTGGTGCCGACCGCCGCCGCCATCATGGCCGGCAAGGACGTGGCGCTCGCCAACAAGGAGACGCTGGTGACGGCGGGCCACCTGATCATGGCCATTGTGCGCGAGCAGGACGTCAAGCTCTACCCGGTGGACAGCGAGCACTGCGCCGTTTTTCAGTCGATGGCGGGGCACCGCAACGAGGACATCGACCGCGTGATCCTGACCGCTTCAGGCGGTCCCTTCCTGAAATGGGACAAGGAGCGGCTGCGAAACGCCACCGTGGCCGATGCCCTGAATCATCCCAACTGGAGCATGGGAAGAAAGATCACCGTCGACTCCGCCACCATGATGAACAAGGGGCTGGAAGTGATCGAGGCGCGCTGGCTCTTCGACATCCCGGTCGAGCGCATCGCCGTCAACATCCATCCGCAGAGCATCATCCACTCCATGGTGGAGTACATCGACGGCAGCGTCATCGCGCAGTTGGGGGTGCCCGACATGAAGGGTCCCATCGCCTATGCCCTTACCTATCCGGCGCGGGTGGCCTCCGGGGTCAAGCCGCTCGATCTCACCGCCCTTTCCGGGCTCACCTTCTTCAATCCGGACTCCGACCGCTTCCCCGCTTTGCAACTCGCCTACCGCGCCGCCCGATCGGGCGAGAGCATGCCGGCCGTGATGAACGCCGCCAACGAAGTGGCGGTGGAGGCCTTCCTGGAAGGGAAGATCGGCTTCATGGCGATAGCGGAATCGATCGAGAGGGTCATGGACCTGCATGTCGCGCACTCGCTCGCGAGCATCGAAGAGGTGCTGGAAGCGGACCGTTGGGGGAGGGCGACCGCCAGGGACGTCCTCGGGGTGCAGCGGTAGTTCTATTTAGCGCTCCTGTCCCCCGTATGCTACACTGCATCGGGTGGATCGGCGTGCCGGGGAGCCGAAAGTCGGGCTGGCCGCGGCGGAGGAAGGATTTATGAGCATACTGTTCGCCATCATCGCCCTCGGGGCTCTTATTTTCATTCACGAGTTCGGTCACTTCCTGTTCGCCAAGATGTTCGGCGTGGGCGTGGAGAAGTTTTCCCTGGGTTTCGGCCCCAAGCTCCTGGGCAAAAAGGTGGGCGAGACCGAGTACCTCCTTTCCGCGCTGCCGCTTGGCGGCTACGTGAAGATGGTCGGGGAGGGCGAGGAGGTGGAACTCTCCGAAGAGGACGTTCAGCGCTCCTTCGCCCACAAACCGGCGCTGCAACGGATCCTGATCGTCGCCGCCGGGCCGGTGTTCAACCTGCTGTTCGCCTGGGTCATCTTCATCATCATATTCCTGGTCGGGGTGCCGACCCCCACCACCAAGATCGGCGAGGTCCTGGCCGGCAAGCCCGCCGCCAAGGCCGGCATGCTGGCCGGCGACAAGATCACGGCGGTGAACGGCAAGCCGGTCAGCCGCTGGGAGGATTTCGCCCAGATCGTGGCCACCGGCAAACTCACCCCGATGCAGGTCGAGGTGCAGCGCGGAGCGGCTTCCCTGAAATTCACCATGACGCCGGAGAGCAGGACCGCCAAGAACCTCCTGGGAGACACGGTCACCCAACCGGTCATCGGGGTGGTGGCCTCCGGCGACTCGGTGATCGAGCATTTCCCGGCCGGCGAGGCGGTGGTCAGGGGAAGCGCGCAGTGCTGGAACGTCATCAAGCTGACCGCGCTCTCGCTGGTCCGCCTGGTGGAGCGCGCCATACCGCTCAACAGCATCGGCGGCCCGATCATGATCGTCAAGATGGCCGGCCAGCAGGCGGCGGCGGGAGGAGTCAGCTTCCTCGCCTTCGTGGCGCTGTTGTCGGTCAACCTCGGGGTGCTGAACCTGCTGCCCGTGCCGATCCTGGACGGCGGCCATCTGGCGTTTTTCCTGATCGAACTGGTCATCGGCAGGCCGGTCAGCAAGCGCGCCCGGGAAATCGCCCAGCAGGTGGGGCTGGTCTTGCTGATCAGCCTGATGATGCTGGCCTTCTACAACGACATCGCACGCATGTTCATCAAGGCGTAAAAACCGGCCCTTGCCGCCCATCGGATTTTCGTGAAAATACTGACCATCGACACCTCCAGCAACTGCTCGTCCGTGGCGCTCAGCGACGGCGAGCGCCTTTTGGGCGAAAGCCTTTTGGGCGAGGACCGCTTAGCCTCCGGGCGGCTTTTGACCTCGATCTCCCAGCTCTTGTCCGCCGCCGGCCTCACCCCCGACTCCCTCGACGCTTTTGCCGTCTCGCTCGGCCCCGGTTCCTTCACCGGAGTCCGGGTGGGGATCGCCACCGTGAAGGGGCTGGCCCTGGCCACCGGCAAACCGGTGGTCGGCTTTTCTTCCCTCGCCATGCTCGCCATGAACCTCCCCTTCGGCTGCGCGCCGGTCGCCCCCATGTTCGATGCCCGAAAGGGGGAGGTCTATGCCGCGCTCTACCGCTGCGGCGCCTTGCCGGAAGCGGCGACCCCCGACGCCGTGCTGTCGCCGGAGCGTTTCCTGGCCGGCATCGACTCCCCGACCCTGTTCCTGGGCGAGGGGGCGGTCCGCTACCGCGAACTGATCCGCTCGACCCTGGGCGAGCTCGCCCTCTTCGCCCCCTGGCACGCCGATCTGCCGCGCGCCTCCGCCGGCGCGCTCATCGCGCTTGACGCCGCCCGGCAGGGAAACTACACCCCGCTCCCCCTGTTGAACCCCACCTACCTGCGCGCCTCCGAGGCGGAACTGGCAAAACGGCGACGAGAAGCTAATTAACGCCGTTCTAGTTGCTGTTGACAGTTTCCTCTTAATGTATTATCTTGGGCCTTCATCCGTTTTCTGATAACTTCTCTTAACTACACGCTTTTTGCCTATATCAACTGACCGTTTGCCGATCTCGAACTTTGATCGCCGCCGGTTCAAGGGGAACTTATATGCGCAGCGACACCATCACCCAAGGCTTGGAACGCACGCCGCACCGCGCGCTGCTGAAAGGAACCGGCCTGCCGGAAAGCGAAATGGGCAAGCCCTTCATCGGCATCGCCACCAGTTTCACCGACCTGATCCCCGGACACGTCGGCATGCGGGACCTGGAGCGCTTCATCGAGAAAGGGGTCCACACCGGCGGCGGCTATTCCTTCTTCTTCGGCATCCCCGGCGTCTGCGACGGCATCTCCATGGGACACAAGGGGATGCACTATTCGCTTCCCACCCGCGAGCTGATCGCCGACATGGTGGAGTCGGTGGCGGAGGCGCACCGGCTGGACGGCCTGGTGCTGCTCACCAATTGCGACAAGATCACGCCGGGCATGCTGATGGCGGCGGCGCGTCTCGACATACCCTGCATCGTGGTGACCGCGGGGCCGATGATGAGCGGGCGCGGCGACGCGGGGCGTCGCTACTCCTTCGTCACCGACACCTTCGAGGCGATGGCGCGCTACAAGGCGGGGGTGATCGACGACAAGGAACTGGCCCGCTGCGAGGAGAACGCCTGCCCGGGCATGGGTTCCTGCCAGGGGCTCTTCACCGCCAACACCATGGCGATCTTGACCGAGACCCTCGGCATGAGCCTGCCGCGCTGCGGCACCGCGCTGGCCGTCTCCGCCCTGAAAAGGCGCATCGCCTTCGCCTCGGGCGAGCGCATCGTCGGCATGGTGCGGGACAACGTCACGCCGCGCTCGATCATGACCCGCGAGGCCTTCGAGAACGCCATCCGGGTCGACCTGGCCCTGGGCGGCTCCTCCAACACGGTGCTGCATCTGCTCGCCATCGCGCACGAGGCCGAGGTTGAGCTGCCGCTGGAGACCTTCGACATCCTCGCCAAGGAGACTCCGCAACTGGCCTCGATGAACCCGGCCGGCGAGCATTTCATGGAAGACCTGGATGCGGCCGGCGGCGTGGCCGGCGTGCTGAAGCAGTTGGGCGACAAGATCAAGGATTGCCAGACCGTCTTCGGCCTCACCACCCGCCAGCTCGCCGCGAGCCTTGAGGGGGTGGACGAGTCGGTCATTCATCCGCTTTCCGACCCGGTCAAGAAGGAAGGGGGGATCGCGGTGCTGTTCGGCAACATCGCGCCCATGGGGGCGGTGGTCAAGCAGTCCGGCGTTTCCGAGGCGATGATGAAATTCTCCGGCACGGCGCGCTGCTTCGATTCCGAGGAGCGGGCCATGGCCGCCATGATGGGGGGCGTGGTCAAGAGCGGCGACGTGGTGGTGATCCGCTACGAAGGGCCCAAGGGGGGGCCCGGCATGAGGGAGATGCTGGCGCCGACCGCGGCGTTGATGGGTCTTGGCCTCGGGGACTGCGTGGCCTTGATCACCGACGGCCGTTTCTCCGGCGGCACCCGCGGCCCCTGCATCGGCCACATCTCGCCCGAGGCGGCGGTAGGCGGGCCGATCGCCCTGGTCGAGGACGGCGACGCCATCGAACTCGACATCCCGGCGCGTTCGCTGAAGCTCTTGGTGAGCGACGACGTGCTGGCCGAGCGGCGCAGCCGTTGGAGCGCCCCCGAGCCGAAGATCAAGAAAGGGTGGCTGGCGCGCTACGCCAAAGTCGTCACCTCCGCCCACACCGGCGCCATCACCACGGCGGATTAGAATGCAAAACGTCTTTAGCCTTACCTGGGGGATTTTATGAAAATGAACGGCGCACGCATACTTTTGGAGTGTCTGAAGCTGGAAGGGGTCGATACGGTCTTCGGCTACCCCGGCGGTACGGTAATCAACCTGTACGACGAACTCTTCTCCTTCAAGGAGATCCGGCATATTCTGCCCCGCCACGAGCAGGCCGGCGTGCACGCGGCCGACGGCTTCGCGCGGGCCACGGGCAAGGTCGGCGTGGCCATCGCCACCTCGGGGCCGGGCGCCACCAACACCATCACCGGCATCGCCACCGCCTACATGGACTCGATCCCGATGGTGATCATCACCGGGCAGGTCCCGACCGGTTTGATCGGCAACGACGCCTTCCAGGAGGCGGACATCATCGGCATCACCCGCCCCTGCACCAAGCACAACTTCCTGGTGAAGGACGTGAAGGACCTGGCGCTGATCGTGAAAAAGGCCTTCTACATCGCCCGCACCGGTCGCCCCGGGCCGGTCCTGATAGATCTCCCCAAGGACGTGCAGATGGCGCAGGCCGAGTTCCACTACCCGGAAACCGTGGAGATACGCGGCTACAAGCCGACCGTCGAGGGGCACCCAAAGCAGGTGGAAAAGGCGATCGCCATGATCACCCACGCCAAGAAGCCGGTGATCTACGTCGGCGGCGGCGTCATCCTGGGCAACGCCGCCCCCGAGCTGACGGCACTCGCCAAGCGCCTCGGCATCCCGGTCACCACCACCCTGATGGGGCTCGGCTCCTTCCCTGAGGACGACTCCCTCTCGCTTGGCCTTTTGGGCATGCACGGCACCTACTACGCCAACATGGCGGTCTCGCATTGCGACGTGCTGATCGCCGTCGCCGCGCGCTTCGACGACCGGGTCACCGGCAAGATCGCCTCCTTCGCACCGCACGCCAAGATCGTGCACATCGACGTCGACCCGACCTCGATCAAGAAGAACGTGCGCGTCGACCTCCCCATCGTCGGCGACGTGCGCGAGGTGTTGCTGCAGATGCTGAAGGTGATCGAGGAACGCAAGGTCGAATCCGGCGATTCCCAGCTCGCTCCCTGGCTTGAGGAGATCGCCGACTGGAAGACCAAGCAGCCGATGACCTACCAGCAGTCGAAAACCATCATCAAACCGCAATACGTGATTCAGAGGCTGCGCGCGCTCTCCGAGCCGGACGCCATCGTCGCCACCGACGTCGGCCAGCACCAGATGTGGACCGCCCAGTTCTTCGGCTTCACCAAGCCCCGTACGCTCCTCACCTCGGGCGGTCTCGGCACCATGGGCTTCGGCCTCCCCGCCGCCATGGGGGCGCAGGCGGCCCTGCCCGACCGGCAGGTGATCGTGGTCTGCGGCGACGGCGGCTTTCAGATGAACCTGCAGGAGCTGGCCACCATCGTGCAGAACCGGCTCAACGTGAAGATCGTCATCCTGAACAACAACTTCCTGGGCATGGTGCGCCAGTGGCAGGAGCTGTTCTTCGACAAGCGCTATTCCTCGACCTGCATGGAACTCCCCATCGATTTCGTCAAGCTGGCCGAGGCCTTCGGCGCCACCGGGCTGCAGGCGACCAAGACCGCCGAGGTGGACGAGGTCATCAAAAAGGGGTTCGCCACGCCCGGCCCGGTGCTGATGGAGTTCAAGATCGCGCGCGAGGAGAAGGTGTTCCCGATGGTGCCCGCCGGCGCCTCGCTGACCGAAATGGTGCTGGCTTCTTAACGGATTCTCTGGAGGGATTTTTATGAGACATACCATCGCAGTGCTGGTGGAGAACGAATTCGGCGTCCTCTCCCGCGTCGTCGGGCTTTTTTCCGGGCGCGGCTTCAATATCGACTCGCTTACCGTAGCCCCCACCAACGACGAATCGCTGTCCAGGATCACGGTCGTCACCCGGGGGGACGAGCAGATCATCGAGCAGATCACCAAGCAGTTGAACAAGCTGATCGACGTGATCAAGGTGATCGATTTCGAGGCGGAGAGCGCCATCGAGCGGGAAATGGTGCTGGTGAAGGTCTCAGCCGAGGAGTCGAGCCGCGCCGAGGTGCTGCGCATCGCCGACATTTTCCGCGCCAAGGTGATCGACGTCACTCCCAAGTCCTACACCCTGGAGGCTACCGGGTCCCCCGCCAAGGTCTCGGCCATGGTGGAACTGCTGCGCCCGCTCGGCCTGAAGGAACTGGTGAGCACGGGACCGGTGGTGATCGGCCGCGGCGCCAAGGGATGGAGGGGGTAGGCCTCCCGGCGCTCAAGCTTCTTTCATTGCCAGAGGGGCCGTTTTCGGGCTATAATCGCGCTTTGCTGCGGGAACCGCCCGATTGCGGCCTCTTTGCCGTTACCGATGGCTGACCGGCGCCTTCGGACCGGCTGTCGCAAAACGGTTTTTCGAATAACCTTCAAGAGGTACTAGATGCGCAACACACATACCCCGATTGCTGCCGAGGGGTACCCTTTCATACTCGGATTCCTCATCTCGACCTTGATAACGGCGCTTCTCG
>CAIYDQ010000230.1 GCA_903925075.1 uncultured Geobacter sp. | reverse complement strand
TTGTCTAATTTGTCAGCCAAGGAACAGTTTAAGCAAAAATATCGGCTCCCATTTGCCCTACATTGGCATTTTGGTTCGGGAGCCAGAGAGAAGTAACCAGATTCCTCAAAAATGAGAATCGAGAATTTGCGACTGCATCAAAATATAGAGTTCCCGTGGTTGACACAACCCAGCGGCTCAATTGAGGTTGTCAGATGGTGAAATGTTCCGTTTGGCGTGATGGCGGGTTTCTTGCCATCCACCATCTGCTCCTGGCGGCTTCTCGCCGCGGTCTTTTTGATTCCAGCAACGAATGCTTCACGGGAATATCGCCCTCATTCTATACATGATTCCTTAGCAGTTTCAAAGCTAATCATTACGCTCATTAGTTAGCTAAAATGGTAATAAAATTACCATTTTCAAAAAAACCTCCATGCGTCAGCCAGATAGCAATGACTACGGAATGGTAATTTTATTACCATTCCGGACCTACTTTATTACTCCAATAAAATTCGCCTTATATTACGGCCATTTATAAACCTCAAACGGGCTTAAAACCTTATATTATTTTTATCTTAGTTTCGTTGTCGCAAGGAATGCGGGAGGAGCAACAACGTCGGAATTTCTTCAAAATGCTGGGCGTTTACGGGTTCATATCTGTCGGTGCAGCTCATTTCACCCGGGACCCCGCCTCGGCGTGATTCCAAAAAGCTTTGAAGCTTGGACACTTGAGGTTTTTCTGCAGCAACAAAGGCCGACCTCGCACGGCTCCATGTGCGGCGCTTCTTCCGATGCCGCTTCTTTCCCACCTCCCATTCTGTTAAAATAAGCCTAAAGAACGACAAACTTTCGAGACTTCTACCAGTTCGGCTTGGCGCGGCTTGGTTATCACCTGCCGTTTTCCCAAGCCGACTAAGGGAGGCAATGATGGACAAAAACAAGGACATAATCTTGGTCACGGGCGCAACCGGCAATCAGGGGGGCGCCATCGCACGACGGCTGCTCGCCGACGGATATCTGGTCAGGGCGATGACTCGCAATCCCAACGGCGAAAAGGCGCAGGCCCTGGCCGCGCTGGGCGCCAAGCTGGTGCAAGGGGATCTGGACGATTCGCACTCGCTGGAGCGCGCTTTGGACGGGGTGTGGGGCGCGTATGCCGTACAGAACAACCAGGAATTCGGCGTCGCCCGCGAGGAGGCGCAGGGGAAACGATTTGCCGAAATCGCCCGCTCCGAAGGCATCCGGCATTTCGTCTACTCCTCGGTCGGCTCTGCCGATCGGGCAACCGGGATTCCGCACTTCGAAAACAAATGGCGCGTCGAGGGGAAGATCCGCTCGCTCTCCTTCCCCTCCTACACGATATTGCGGCCGGTGTTCTTTATGGATAACTTTCTCTCCCCCTGGCTCAAACCGGGGATAATGGAGGGCAAACTGCGCCTGCCGATGGCGCCGGAGACGGGATTGCAGATGATCGCCCTGGAGGATATCGGCAAGTTCGGGGCGCTCGCCTTCAAAGAACACGAGAGGATGAACGGGGTCGAGGTGGACATCGCCGGCGACCGCCGAACCATGCCCGAAGCTGCGGAAATCATCAGCCGGGCGATGGATAAGAAGGTGGTGTTCGAGGAAGTCCCTATCGAAGAATTCAGGAAGATGAGCGAAGATCTGGCCGTCATGTACCAGTGGTTCGACCGGGTCGGTTACGAGGTCGATATCGGCGCCGTTGAGAAGAATTACGGCGTGAAATGCCGCACCTTCTCGGAATGGGCTAACAAAGTCGCCTGGAGATAGGCTGAAACGACAAAGGAGGCAGGTCGCCGAGCGGCGGCCTGCCCTACCCTTTCCCCCGCTTCGTCTGCCGTTTAAGCGGTAGTGGTCGCCATCTCCCCTCGCCGGTCCCGCATTGCACGATTTCTGTGACATTGAAAGTGCCTTTCCATTACCCACCTTGTTTTGTTGAGTCCCAGAGGCCAAAACCCATTTAGTGAAAACATCTTTTAGGACGGATCAAGGCGTTCTGAAATTTTTTTTCATTTCAAATCAAAAAAACCAATAAAAACAACCATTGTTTTGCTGGCATGACGCTTGCTATTGCCCTTCTTAAGGCCATGAAATGCGGGGACGTAGTCGCTAATACCCTTCCTCCATGGCGAAGTTATAAAAAGGAGAAGAGCAATGATAGAAAATGGTTTTATTGGATGGCCGGAGGATTTTCGGCAACGTTACCGCGACGCAGGTTACTGGCAGGACCTGACCATCGGTGAAATCCTCGGCGACCGCTGCGACCGCTTCGCCTCCAGAACCGCGCTCATCGGCGACGACGGAACCGGTTATTCCTATGCCGACGTCGGTCGCCTCTCCACGCGCCTCGCATTGCACCTCAACAGGTCGGGGCTGAACGTTTACGACCGGCTCATCCACCAGATCCCCAACAGCCCCGAGAGCGTCCTCGCCTTTCTGGGGATCCTCATGGCAGGTGCGGTACCCATCATGACACTGCCTCCCCATCGCGAAGCCGAGATCACCCACTTTGCCTCTCTGGCGCAGGCGCGCGGATATGCCATCGCAAGCCGGGTGCGCGACTTCGATTTTCAAGAACTGGCGGCTGCACTGCAAAAGAACTGCTCTTCGCTGCAGACGGTTCTCGTGTCCGGCGGCATCCCACGCCCCGGGTACCAGTCGCTCGACGAGATGCTGCGCGATCCGATCGAGGAAACGATGGAGGCCGGCGTTCTCCCGCGCCCGGATCCGGATCTTCCCGCCGTTTTGCAGCTCTCGGGTGGGACCACCGGCATACCCAAGCTCATTCCGAGAACCCACAACGACTATATCTACAACTTCCTCCGCAGCGCCGAGGTTTGCGGTTTGGACGAGCATACCGTGATGCTGATCGCCATCCCGCAGGCTCACAATTTCTCCTTCGCCTGTCCGGGCCTTTTAGGGGTGCTTGCCACCGGCGGCTGCGAGGTTATCACCTCAAACCCGGCCACCGACCACCTGATGGAATTGATCCAGCGGCACAGGGTCACCCATTTCGTCGCGGTCCCGACCATGATTCTGGGGCTTCTCGATCATCCGGACCGCCAACGCTACGACCTCTCCTCCCTTAAAATGATCCTCACCGGAGGCTCCAAACTCAACCCTGAGGTGGCCATGCGCCTTCGCCCCGAACTCGGTTGCGAGGTCCAGCAGGTGATGGGGATGGCGGAAGGTCCTCTCTTCTGGACGCATCTGGACGACCCCGACGAGGTTTCCCTCCATACCCAGGGACGCCCCCAGTCCCCGGGCGACGAATTCCGCATCGTGGATCCTGAAACCGGCGAGGATGTAGCGCCCGGCGAGGTGGGAGAACTCTGGTGCCGGGGTCCTCACACCATCCGAGGGTACTACCGGGCTGAGCAATACAACGCCAAGGCCTTTAGCCCTGACGGCTTCTACAAATCGGGAGACCTCGTGCGACTGCACCCGAGCGGCAACGTCGTCGTGGAGGGGAGGAACAAGGACTGCATCAACCGCGGGGGGGAGAAGATCAGCGCGGAGGAGATCGAGAATCACATTATCGCTCACCCGTCGGTGCTCAACTGTGCCGTTGTGGCCATGCCGGATCAGCTTTTCGGCGAGAAGTGTTGCACGTTTGTCGTCCTTACTCCGGGAGCCCTAATGACACTGGAGGAGCTTTGCGACTTTCTGTCCAGGGAGAGGAAGATTGCGCGCTTTAAGCTCCCTGAACGCTTGGAGGTCATGGAAAGCCTGCCTCTTACCAACGTGGGGAAGTTGAACAAGAAGGCTCTGCGCGAGATTGTCGTCCAAAGGATGCGAGAAGTCCCTTCACATAATTTGCCACTCGGGGAAACGCAGCCGCTGCGGAGCGCTCACGGCTAAGCCAAGCGAAGCTAAGCGAGTCGTTGTCCCCCGGAACATCCACCCTGGCGCGGCCACCGGCGCAAACAGCTGCGGCTCGCCAACAAACGAAATTGAGAGAGGAATCGACATGGCTACGGTCACAGATATTCAGAGCAAAACTTCGGACAGCTTCACCCAATGGTGCGACGGCTTGACATTCAACAGGTTCCACGCCCTCGTCATGGCGCTTGCAGGCGTGATCCTGGTGTTCGACGGTTACGATGCGCAGATCATCGCCTACGTGATGCCTCAGTTGGTCAAGGAATGGCACCTCAGCCCGGTCGCCGCGGGATCGATGGCCTCCTACGGTTTCGTCGGCCTTATGATCGGCGCGGCGGGATTCGGGACCTTCGCCGACCGCATCGGCAGGAAGAACGGGCTGATGATCGCCCTGATCCTTTTCTCGGTTTTCAGCGGCGCAGCCTTTTGGGCACCGAACTTCCAGGTATTCTGCGTTCTTAGATTCCTCGCCGGTCTAGGGATGGGCGGCGCGCTTCCCCTGACGATTACTTTGGTAACCGAATTCGCGCCGGCCAGGATTCGGGCAAAGGTGGTAAGCGCAATGTTCGCGGGATTCACCCTCGGGTGGGCCCTCGCCGCCCTGATCGCCATGATCGTGATTCCCCTGCTGGGGTGGAGAATCGTTCTGCTCTTCGGATTTTTGCCGGTTTTCATCCTCCCGGTGCTGAAATTCGCGCTCCCCGAGTCGGTACGTTTCCTGGCATCGAAGGGGCGCCACGATGAGGCGATACAGGAGATGAGGCGTATGGAAAAGGCCGCCGGCGTCCCTGCCACCGAATGGAAGAAGGAATCGTTCCAGACCGGCCCGAGTCAACCGCACGGCAGCCTCGCCGCGCTGTTTTCCCCCAAGCTCTCCTTCATGACCTGCCTCATCTGGGTCACTTATTTCCTCAACCTCCTGGTGGTATACGGGCTGGCCACCTGGCTCCCCTCTCTGCTGGTAAAGGCAGGGTTCTCCCTTGTCAAGAGTTACAGCTTCGGGATGGTTCAGGCGATAGGCGCATCCGCCGGAGGGTTCCTGCTCGGTTGGATGATGGACCGCTTCGGTAGAAAGAGCGCCCTCGCCATTGCCTACTTCGCCGGAGGAATCGTGATCGCCCTCTTCGGCACCGTATCCAGCAACGCCGCCTTATATATCGTCGGGGCAGCCACGGGAGTATTCGTCATAGGAGCGCAAATCGCGCAACACGTGGTGACCGGAGAGCTTTACCCGACCAACATCCGCTCCACCGGAGTGGGCTATGCCCTTACCGCCGGACGGCTGGGGTCCATAGTGGGGCCGCTGATGGGGGGAGCGCTCCAGATGGCGGGAGTCAACTTCAGCCAATATTTCCTGATCTTCGCAGTGCCAAGCTTTCTGTGCAGCGGGCTGGTCCTGTTGTACAGGGTCAACCTGAGAAATGAGGGGCTCGAGACGGTCCACGAAATACTCGTTTCGGCGAACGACTAGCCGGACACGGCGCGGGGACCAGGCCCGTCGAGAAGGACATGCCTGCAGCCGGTCGGGTTGCGCTTTGCCCCCTATGGCGCGCCCTTGAAGCCGGCGCCCTAGGGGTGGGATCTTTACAGGTACGCTCGAAACGAGGGACGCCTGCCGCCAAAACGGAAAAGGCCTGTGGGGAAAATAGCTCTTCCACAGGCCTTTTCCACTTCATCTGAAGTAGGTTGCCGTTGAAAAACAGCACCCGGGGCGGCATGCCTCCCCAATCCCCAGTCCCACTGCCGTTAAGCTAAGCTCGCGCCTTGTATTTCTCCCCCTCCTTCCTTCGCCCAGGCTTCGGCGGACGAGCCCTTTAACTTTACGCCAGTGCCCCCCCATAAAGAGAGAAAAGAGAGGCGGGCGGACACGAGGTTCGCCCCTACTGATTGCCAGGTCGGCGGGAGCGAACCTCGTGTTCGCCCTGCACGCCATCCCTCACTTCCGCCAGCCCTCACTTCCGCCAAGCCACGATTAAGCCGGGCAACTGAATAGTTTTGTTACCGAGAGATTTCTGAGCAGCCATCCGGAAAGGCTGCTTTAAGGTACTGCAGCAAGTGGAGCAGGGCGGGGTTTTTGTTGCCGGGCAGCCAGGTGGCGGTGATGAAGATCGGCTCGATTTCGTCGTTTAAAGGGATGAAAACGACGTTCGGATGGGGGAGGTTGGCTACGTCGGTCGGCAGCAAGGAAATCCCTTTACCTAAAGCGATCATGCCCAGGATCTCTATGATGGAGCTGGCTATGTAGGAAAACTTGGGGGTGAACCCTGCCTGCATGCAGACTTTGGTGATTTTCTTGTTTCGGCTCGGAAATTTCTTCTCGGCATAGCCGATGAAATTCTCGGCCACTAATTCTTTGAGATCGAGCGATGCTCGTTGAGCAAGCCGATGTTTTCCCGGCAGCACCACTTCAAAGGCGAATTTCATTATCGGCATCGCCTCGAATTCATCGTCTAGCTGTTCGCGCTGGTTGCCAAAGAACGCCACGTCTATTTCCCTGGCTCTAAGCGCGTCGATCTGATCCGCCGGACTCAGCTCGTGGACCCGAACTTCGAGCTCGGGGTGCTCCTCGGAAAGTTTGGAGAGGATGCTGCCGAGAAAGGAACTGAGCGAGGGGAGTATGAAGCCGACGTTGAGCGCAGTCGGCCCGGCGGAGGCGCGCCTCACCGAATCCACTGCGTTTCGGCACTCGTTCAGGATTCGGCGACAATGGCGCAGAAAGGCTTCGCCGGCCGGCGTCAACTGGAGGCCGTCCCAGTGACGGGTGAAGAGGCGCGCCTGAAGCTCCAATTCCAGCTCCCGGATCATCCGGCTGATGGCGGGCTGGGTGATGTTCAGCCTGGCCGAGGCCCGCGTCAGGTTCAGTTCGTCGGCCGCCGCCACGAAATATCTGATATGCCTAAGTTCCATGGGCCGAAGGTATAACTTTTTATTATGGCAAGTCAACGAAAATCCTGGATCGACTTAATGAGGCGAGTGGCATAACGTACGCTCCATCTCGACAGCGAAATGAACCGGGGATGCCAAGATCAAAGAGGAGGAAGACCAATCATGAGTTTAGAGGGATTCAAACCTTATCCGTCAGACGCAGCAGCCCTCTATCGCAGCCGCCGTTGGTGGCTGGGGATGACCATTGGAGACATGTTCGACAAGAGCTGCGATCTTTATCCCGGCAAGACGGCGGTCGTGGGCGACGGGGCGCGTTACACCTTTGCCGAGTTGCGCAAGGCGGTGGACACCCTGGCCTTCAACCTGCTGGCCGCAGGTTTCCAGCCGCAGGATCGGGTGCTGCTGCAACTCCCGAATTGCCCCGAATTTCCGGTCGCCTACTTCGCCATGCAAAAAGCGGGGCTCATCCCGGTGCTGCTCACCGTCAACCACACCCTGCGCGAAATTTCCCACCTGGCGAAGCTTACCGAGCCCGTCGGCTGGATACTGCCGACCAGCTACCGGGGCATCGCGGATTACGAGCCGGTGGCGCAGCAGATCCGCGAGGAAACGACGAGCCTCAAAAAGGTGATCTTCGTGGGGCGGGAAGCAAAGGCGTCGGGGCTCAACCTCGCAGAGCTGCTGGTCGCCAGCGCGCCCGACGCGGAGGTGCGCAGCACCCTGGAGCGGGTCCGGCCCGATCCGGGCGCGATCTGCCAGCTCCTTCCGTCCGGAGGCACCACGGGACTTCCCAAGTGCGCGCCCCGCACCCACGACGACTACATCTGCAATATCGAGTACAAGTCGCGCGCCTGGGATGTCAACGCGACCGACACCTGCCTGGTTTCGACCACCGTCGGCCACAACCTGGCCCTGCTGGTCGGCCTCACCGCGCTGGTCTTCCACGGGGGGACCAGCGTCATCGTGGATTCGAGCTTTCCCGCCGACTTCTGCCAGGCGATCCAGGACGAGAAGATCACCTGCGCCGGCTTCGTGCCCACCCTGATCAGCCGGCTGGTCACCTTTGACCGGTTGCAGGAGTACGACCTCTCCTCCTTGAAGAAGGTGTACGTCGGGGCGGCCAACAGCCCGCCGGAACTGATCCGCAAGGTCGAGGAGAACCTGGGGTGCAAGTACTACAACGCCTTCGGCATGGTGGAAGGACCCTGCTCCCAGACCCGCTCGGACGACCCGCTGGAGATCCGCTGCCAAACCATCGGACACCCCGTCTGCCCCTACGACGACTTTCGCACCCTGGACCCCGAAGGGAACCCCACCGCCGTAGGCCAGGAGGGGGAACTGGCGGCAAAGGGACCGGGCATCTTCACCGGCTACTACCGCAACCCTCAGGCCAACCAGGCCGCCTTCACGCCGGATGGCTTCTTCCGCACCGGCGACCTGGCCGTCATCGACGCGAACGGGCGCATCCGCATCACCGGCCGCATCAAGGACATCATCATCCGGGGGGGAGAGAACATCGCCGCCCGCGACGTGGAGGACCTGATCTCCGCTCACCCGGCGGTCGAGTACGTGGCGGTGGTGGGAATGCCCGACCCGGAGCTCGGGGAAATCGTCTGCGCCTATCTGACCCCGGCCAGCGGCTGCACCGTGACCCGGGCCGATATCATCGATCACATGCTGGGCATGGGTTGCAGCAAGGCTCTGCTCCCCGCCCGCATCGAGTTGATGGGGCAGATACCGCTCACGGCGGCGGGAAAAGCGGATAAAAAAGCCCTGCGCGCCGACATCGAAGCCAAGCTGAAGCTCGCCTCGCCGAACGGGGATTCTCAGGCTGAGGCCTAACAATCGAGACAAGGAGATGACAATGCCCTATCCGAAACTTTTTGCGCCGGTGCGTTTCGGCGCCCTTACCGTCCCCAACAGCCTGCAGCGGACCTCGCAGGTGTCCGGACTCGCCACCGAAGACGGACACGTAACTCCCGAGCTTACCCAGAGATACCTGCGCGAAGCGCAGGGGGGGGTCGGCTCCCTGGTCGTGGAGGCTGCGGTGGTGAACCCTTCCCGCAGTTCCTACAACCTGCGCATCAGCGACGACGGGCTGGTGCCGGAACTAAGGGAGATGGTCAACGCCATCCGGCGGCACAGCCCGCAAACCAAGATCGGACTGCAGATCATGCACTTCCTGAAGATCTCGAAAAGCGGCTGGCGGCAGCGGGTGAGCGACTTCCCCCTCGAAGAGCTTCCGGTGATCGTGGACCAGCACGTCCAGGGCGCGCGCCGCGCGGTCGAGGCGGGATTCGACTTCGTCGAGCTCCATATGGCCCACGCCTACACCCTCTCGTCCTTTCTCTCCCTCTCCAACGACCGCTGCGACGAGTTCGGGGGCTCGCTGGCCAACCGCATGCGTCTGCCGGTGGAGGTGTATCGCGCCGTTCGGCGGCAGGTGGGGGACGCCTATCCCTTGGGGGTTCGCATCAACGGAGAGGATTTCACCGTCAAGGGGAGCACCCTTTTGCACAGCACGCAGATCGCCAGACGGCTTGCCGAGCTGGGGGCCGATTACCTCAGCGTCTCGGGCGGCAGCCGTTTTGAAGACTCCCCGCCTCCCGACCCCGGCAATCCCCCCGACCCGATGACCGGCTACAGCGGTCATCGCATGAGCCCGGCATCGTGGTTTCCCGACCTGACCAACGTCTACCTGGCCGAGGCGATTCGGGCCGAGGTGCGCCGGGGAGGTTTCGAGGTCCCTATCATCACGGCGGGCAAGATCCGCAACCCCGACCAGGCCGAGCAGGCCCTTCAGGATGGCAAGGCCGACGTGATCGGCTTGTGCCGGGCGCTTTTGTGCGATCCGGATTGGCCGGCCAAAGCGAAGGAAGGCAAAGCGGAGGAGATCGTCACCTGCAGCGCCTGCAACTGGTGCCTCGAGGCCGACACGCGCATGGAAAAGGTGAACTGCGTGAGGTGGCCGTCGGGCGCGCTCAACGCCCCCGTGCCCTGGCTGCGCGGCCAGTCGCGCCAAAGCGCGCAGACCGACGAGACGGCTGCCACCACGGGCGCCTGAAAGCCGGCAACCTTAGGTACGTAAACAGCAGCAGCGCATATCACTTTTGAGAAAGGGGAGCCGAGATGGCAGTCATACGGAAAGTGGGGGTTGTAGGGGCAGGACAGATGGGAGTGGGGATCGTCCAGGTGTTTGCGGAGGCCGGCTACGAGGTCGTGGTCGTGGGCTCGTCCCAGTCCACGCTGCAAAAGGCGGTCGGCGCCATCGACAAGAGGCTCGCCAGTCGGGTCGAGAAGGGAACCTTGTCGGCGGACCAGAAACAGAGCATCGCCGGGCGCATCCGGACCACGACCGACCTCAATGACCTGGCGGAGTGCGACCTGATCGAGGAATCGATTCCCGAGAACCTGGAGTCCAAAAAGGAGCTCTTCGCCAAACTGGATCTTATCTGCAAGCCGGAGACCATCTTCGGCACCAACACCTCGGGACTGAGCGTCACCGACATGGCCGCGGCGGTAAAACGCGGCGACCGGCTGCTGGGGATGCATTTCCACAACCCGGCGCCGGTCATGAGGCTGCTGGAACTGGTGCGGACCATCGTCACCAGCAACGAAACCATCGAGACGGTGAGGGCGTTCGGGGAAACCCTGGGAAAGACGGTGGTGGTGGCGCCCGACGTGGGCGGATTCATCGTCACCAGACTCTTCACTCCCTTTCTGCTCGGGGCGGTGCGCATGCTGGAGGAGGGGATCGCCACCAAGGAGGAGATCGACGTTTCCATGCGCATGGCCGTCAATCATCCGATGGGGCCTCTGGAAGTCGTGGACTTCATCGGCCTCGACACCGAGCTCTCCATCGCCGAAGCGCTGTACGAGGAGACCAAGGATCCGAAATACGCGCCGCCGCTTTTGCTGAGGAAGATGGTCACCGCCGGCTGGCTGGGCCGAAAGTGCGGCAAGGGATTCTACGACTACGCGAAGAAGTAGCGGTTAAAAGGAGAACGGGGACCGTGGAATTCAAGACCCTCTTGCAGGAAAGGGAAGCCGGTGTCGTCGTCGTAACCGTGAACCGTCCGCAGGCCCTGAATGCCTTGAACGGCGAACTGCTCACGGAGCTGGAGTCTCTCTTGCGGCACCTGGAGAGCGACGCCTCGGTCAGGGCCGTTATCCTTACCGGGGCCGGCGATAAAGCCTTTGTGGCCGGAGGCGACATCAAGGAGATGGCGGCCTTGAATTCCCACGAGGCGCACCGCTTTGCCCGGATGGGGCAGCGGGTTTTGCTGTTCATGGAGAAGATGACAAAGCCGATCATCGCCGCAGTCAACGGCTATGCCCTCGGCGGAGGATTGGAGTTGGCTCTGGCGTGCGACTTCATCTATGCCTCGACCGCGGCGAAGCTCGGCCTGCCGGAAGTCACCCTCGGGGTCATCCCCGGATTCGGCGGGACCCAGAATCTGACGCGGCTGATCGGCAAGAACAAGGCGAATGAACTTATTTTTACCGGCAAGGTGATAAGTGCGGAAAAGGCCTGCGCCTGGGGGATCGCAAACGAGGTCTATGCTCCCGATGAGTTGATGGCCAGGGCAAAGGAGGCGGCGGCTGCCATCGCCAAGGCCGGTCCCCTCGGCGTCGCCTATGCCAAGGACGCCATCGCCAACGGCTTGAACATGGTCAAGGAAGATGGGCTGCGTTATGAGGCCTCTCTGCTCGGGATACTCTACTCCACGGGCGATCAGAAGGAAGGGATGGCTGCGTTTGTCGAGAAGCGCAGAGCGACGTTCACCGGCAACTAGCTGTACGACTCAACTAACCAACCAGAAAAAGAGGGGGTAAAATGCGACTGTTCAAGGTATTGATGTTGTTTGTGATAGCATCCGTGGTGTTTGGAATCAGCGTTGCCGGTGCCGCATCGGAGCAGGTGATTCTCAAGGTTGAGCACTTCCTGCCGCCCGGCTCAAACTTCCAACAATTCATACTCTTGCCCTGGTGCGAAAAAATCGGCAAAGAGTCCGGCGGCAATCTCAAGTGCCAGATCTACCCCTCCATGCAACTGGGCGGCACCCCGTCGCAGCTCTTTGACCAGGTGCGCGACGGAATCGCCGACATCGGCTGGTCGCTGCCGACCTTCCAGGCAGGCCGTTTCACCAAGACCGAGGTATTCGAACTTCCCTTCTTGATCAGAAGTTCCCGAGGCGGCAGTCCGGCCTTATGGGATTACATCCAGAAAAATTCGCTGGATGAATTCAAAGGGACCAAACTGCTCTTCGTCCACTTGAACGACGGCAACCAGTTGCATCTGGGCTCCAAACAGATCAAGAAGCTGGAAGACCTGAAGGGGATGAAGATCCGCGGCGCCTCGCGTCTGAGCACCCAGGCCCTGGCCGCGCTCGGCGCGATCCCGGTACAGATGCCGGTGCCGGCGGTGCCTGAGGCTATTTCCAAGGCGGTGGTGGACGGAGCCCTCACTACCTGGGAGGTATCGACCGCCTTGAAACTGCAGGAAATCTGCAAGACCCACACGGAGACCCCGCCGAACAAGCCCAAACAATCGTACGCGTTCTTCGTTTTCGCGATGAATGCGGCCAAGTACAACAGCCTTCCGCCCGCCCTGAAAAAGGTTATCGATCAAAACAGCGGCCTTGAGGCTTCCAAGTGGGCGGGCAAAGAATATGACACCTTCACGGCGCCGGCGCGCAAAATTGCCGTCGACCGTCGTAATCCGATCAATATTTTGAGCGATGCCGAGTATAAGCGCTGGGTGAAGGCAACCGAATCCGTGGATCAAGCCTGGATCAAAGAAGTCACCGCCAAAGGCGGCAATGGCAAGGCGCTCCTGGATGACGCCAAAGCTTTGTTGAAGAAGTACAACGATTAGGCGCCGTCCGGCGTCGGCCCGGTTCGATTGTTGTTACCCGAGCGTCGTTGCTCCGAGGCGTCCACGACATACCTTCATCATCTTTGTGATTCACGGGGCAGTGCACTACGCTGCCCCGTTTTTTTGAAATAGCTTGCCCCCAACCGCCCCTTTCTGCTAAACAGAACCATGCCCTTCAGCACCGGTCCTGCTGTTCTTCGCTCCACCCCCTCGATTTGGCACATCCCGACCATCATCGACCAGACCCCGGGCTCGTCCCCACCGCCGTTAGGTAGGTCGTGTTGAGGTACGAAACGCGACATTCGCTGACGGAGCCGGGGGGCGGCGTGTTGCGTTTCACGATGTACCCGTTCAACGCCCCGACTTATTTTCAATCTTTTGGAGTATGCATGCAAACCGTATTCGGTGTCGATTTTGGCACCACCAACTCGGCTCTTTCCATCTACAAAAACGGAAAAGTCGAGATCGTCAACATCGACGAACTCAACGCCAACCCCTCCCTGATGCGCTCCGTTCTTTACTTCAACGAGGAAGACGAGATTTTCGCCGGGCAGGAAGCGATCAACCATTACGTCAACGACGGGGCGGCTGGGCGCTTCATGCAGTCGATCAAGACCTTTCTGCCGAACCGAAGTTTCGAAGGCACGGAGGTGTTCGGCAAAAAATACGGCATCGACGACCTGGTTGCCATCATCCTGAAAAAAATCAAGGCGAAGGGCGAAGCCCGGGTGGGCTGCCAGGTGGACAGCGTCGTCCTGGGGCGCCCGGTGCTGTTCTCCGCCGACCCCGAAAAGGACGCCCTGGCGCAGAACCGGTTGGAGAAGGCCGCCCGCAAGGCGGGTTTCCGGCAGATCTACTTTCAATTCGAACCGGTGGCGGCGGCGCTTGCCTTTGAGGAGTCTTTGTCGGCGGGCGAGGAAAAAGTGGTCTTCATCGGCGACTTCGGGGGAGGGACATCCGACTTCACGGTGATCAGGGTGAAAGGGGGCGCCTTCGCCCGCTCGGACCGCCGCAGCGACGTCCTTTCGCTCGGCGGCGTGTACACGGCCGGGGACAAATTCGATTCGCAGATCATGTGGGAGAAAATCGCCAAGCATTTCGGCCGAGGGGTGAAGTACAAGGGAATGGGCAAGGAGGAGCTGTTCGACATCCCTCACAGCATCATCTACACCCTGTGCCAGTGGCACAGAATTCCGCTGCTGCGGGCGAGGAAAATCAGGGAGCAGATCAGGCTTATCAAGCATGCCGCCACCGACAGAAAGCCGATCGAAAACCTGGAGCATCTTATCGGCGACAACTACGGATTTTTCTTGTTCCAATGCATCGAGAAGGCGAAGTGCGAATTGTCCCGGCTTGATCTTACCGAGGTCCGTTTCAAAGAGCGCGAGCTGTCGATTGTCGAAGAGATCACCAAGGAAGAATTCGAAGCGATCAATACCGGCAACATCGGTCAGATAGCCGGTTGCATCGACGAAGTCGTCGGCAAATCCGGAGTTTCCTGCGACAAGATCGACACCGTTTTCCTGACCGGCGGCACCTCGCGCATCCCGTTCATCCGCAGGCTTTTCGAGGAGCGTTTCGGCGCGCGCAAGCTCGAGAACGGAGACGCCTTCACCAGCGTGGTTCACGGCTTGGGCGCGAGCGCTCCGTTGTTCGTCTGAGGCGGTTTCCCGCAGGGATCAGACCGCGACCCGGCTCACCTTGGTGGATACGCACTCCTGCTGAACCTGCTCCAGCATGGAAACGATCCTTGCGGAAAGATCCTCCACCTCGCGCAGTTTTTCCTCGGCCGCGTCTCCATCCCCGCGGTTGGCCAGGTCCACCGCCTCTTTGGCGACGCGGTGGATCTTTTCGTGAGGTTCGTTGAGGGCCTTGAAGGTGGGAGAGTGGTTGCACAACTCCTGGCCGGCGCTGAAGTACCATTTGCCGAACCGGCAACCGGCATGGTCGGGGAGGTTGCGCGACTGGATCGCCTCCTTGCCGTCCAGGCAGCGCGCGATCCGGTTGACGAACAAGATGTGATCCTGCTTCGCCACATTCAGGACCGCCAGCGGGTCGAGGTCGACTTTGAAGGTGGAGGAAGTGGTCTTCAGCTTGTCGGAGATTTCCATCAACTGGTCGATCTTGTCGTTTATGGCGACGGCTGCATGTTCGAAATCGCCGATCGAGTCGGAGATGCCGTTGATGTTGCCGACCACCTCCGTGGTGGTCGTCGTTTGCTGCTCGGCCGCGATCGCAATCTGACTCATCTGCATGGTGACTTCGCCGATCTGTTCGATGATGTTGCCCAGCACCGAGCCGGAGTCCCGAGCATCGTCCACCCCGGCGGATACCTCGTCGACGCTCCTCTTCATGGCGCAGACCGCGTTGCCGGTTTCAACCTGAATGGAACCGATCATGGAGGCGATTTCCCTGGTCGCCTTGGCTGTGCGCTCGGCCAAAGCCCTCACCTCGTCGGCAACCACGGCGAAGCCGCGCCCCTGCTCGCCCGCGCGGGCCGCCTCAATGGCGGCGTTCAAGGCGAGCAGGTTGGTCTGGTCGGCGATGTCCTGGATGGTGTGGGCGATCTCCCCGATTTTCTCCGAGTTAAGCCCCAGCCGCTCGATGACTTGGGACGAGCATTCCAATTCCCTCTTGATCGAGCTCATGCGGGCAGTGGTGGTGGTCACGGCGCCCTGTCCGCTTTCCGCCACGTCGTTGGCGGAGGTGGAATTTCCCGCGGCCTTCGAGCAATTCTTGGCGATTTCGTAGGAGGTCGCCGCCATTTCCTCTCCGGCCGTGGCTACCGACTCGGATTGGCCGGCGATCTGGCGCGAATTGCGTATGATCCTGTGGGACTGAATGGAAAGCTGCCCGGCAAAAGTGCCGACCTGCGTGGAATGGTCGAATATCTCGGCAATCAGTCTGTCCAGTTTGTCCCAGGATCGATTGAAAAGTCTGGCGATCTGCCCCAGTTCGTCGTTCGAGTCCAAGTCGATGCGCTTGGTGAGATCGCAATCGCCTTCAGCCATGCCGCGCAGACCTTCGCCGACCCTGAGAAGCCTGCGCGACAAATCGCGGGAAAAGGCGTACAGCAGCGCGCCGGTTAATAGCGCCGCGGCTACTAAAAGGATCAGGTTGGTTCTGGCGACGGAGAGGTTCCGCGCTTCGATGCCGGCGGTGTTGACGGCAAGCTCTTTTTTGGCCACGGCATGCAGCTTTAGCAGCTCATCTTTAAAGACTCGCCAAGCGGGAGTCTCCTCCTGCACCAACATGCCCGCCGCCTTGGCTTGATCGCTCGCGGCCAAATCAGCCACCTTTTGCTTGATCGCCAGCGTTTTGTCCCATAGCTCCCAGCATCTCGCCAGCGGCTCGCCGAGTTCCAACCCCTTGGCAGCCAGCGCCGTCCTGTCGAAATCGGTCTTGACGTCATCCAGAGCCCCGCTCAGCCTGGCGCGCGCCGTGTCGTCTCTCGGGTTGATGACGAGGTTGCGCAGGGAGAGTTCAGACTGCACCGCCTGGGCGTACAGTTCCGCGATGCCCACGGCCACGGCCACCTGTTTCTCGTTGAAAAATTTGAGACGGCTGTTGCTTGCACGCATGGTAAGGAAGTTAACCAGCGTGCAGGTGGCCAGCAGCAGAGTCACGACTGCGCCGACCAGGGCGAATTTGCGGGCGATACGCGCGTTATCCAAAAATCCCATAAAGCACCTTCCTCGTATAGTTAGCACTGGCTGTTGTTTAAAACACATTAATTAACCAGTGTTTGGGTCTCGTGTCAAGGCAAGAAAATTCGCAGGCAGCGGATTATTGTCCGGATTGGATTCGTGCCACGCGCGAGGGTGGCCAAACGCCCGGGTTGCGACGAGCGCCCACTCCAGCTGGAAGTTTCGAATGTGGGCCGCCCTTTGATATCTCTAGGCCGAGGCATCGGGGACTCCCCCTCCCCCTCCCCACTGCCGTTGAGTTAAGCGCGCGACCCCACCCCCCAGCCCCCTCCCGCAAGGGGAGGGGGAGCTATGGTCGCAGATTCCTGCGCCTACTGCGTGGCAACAATCTAATGTTTTCGTCTCCAGATTTTATTCGCGAAGCGCCCACAGGGTGTGCTATTTCAGATATCAGGGCGAAGCGGCCTATAGGCAAAGCGGAGTTGGTCAACGATAGTCGAGTCTGAGAAGTTGGGTCCAAGGGGTTTGTCAACGAAGTCGAGTCTGAAGAGTCGAGTCTGAGGAGGGTGAGACATGAAGGAAGTTGTCTGCGATGAAATCCGCCGCTTCGTGCTGGAAGAAGCGGGCAACCTGTTCCCTGAAGCCGGGACGCCTTACTTCGACGCGCCGCTGATCGGATTCGCGGCTGCGGATGACGCGCTTTTCAGCGAGTACAAGTCGGTGATCGGCGAGTTTCACCTGACTCCTGCGGAGTTGACCGCGCAAACGGAAGGGGGGGACGGTTGGCGCCCGCGCACGGTGATCTGCTGGGCGCTCCCCATTGCCCTCGAGATCCGCGAGAGCAACCGCGGCGAGACCCTCTACCCTTCCCGCGCCTGGGCCCATACCCGAAGCCACGGCGAATCGTTCAACGGCTCCTTGCGCCGGCACCTGGCCGCCTATCTCAGCAACGCCGGCTACCACGCCTTCGCCCCCCAATTCCATCCGGTATGGCGCGAGTATCCGGAAACTCCGGTCGGTCCGGCGTCATCCTGGTCGGAGCGCCACGCCGCCTACGCCGCCGGTCTTGGCACCTTCAGCCTCAACGACGCGCTGATCACCCCGGGGGGCATCGCCCATCGGCTGGGGAGCGTCATCACCGATCTGCAGCTCGCCCCCTCGCCCCGCCCCTATCGGAACCACACCTCCAACTGCCTGTTCCACCGGGAAGGCACCTGCGGCGTCTGCATCGACCGCTGCCCGGTCGGCGCCATCTCCAAAAACGGCCACGACAAACGGATCTGCCGCGACCATGTCTACGGGACCATCCCGAAGGCTATGGGCGAGGCCTACAACGTTCCTGCGCTGGGTTGCGGCCTGTGCCAGACAAAGGTCCCCTGCGAGAGCTGCATTCCCCAAGGGAAGATTGCCGGCTGAGGCTTTTCATACCCTGTTCCACAAGTGCCTCGCCTGCAGCTTGCCGCGCGGGTTGTGCAGGAAATTCGCCCACTGCTTGAGCAGCGAGGTCATCCCCCTGGTCGGCAACGGCCGGCTGAAGTAAAAGCCCTGGGCCTCCTCGCACCCTTCCGCCTTCAGCCAGGCCAGCTGCGAGACGTTCTCCACCCCCTCGGCAATGACTCTCAACTGCATGCTGCGCCCTATGCTGATCACCGCGCGCACCACGGCCGCGTTGTCGGGGTCGCTGGCTATGTTGCGGATAAAGGGCTGGTCTATCTTCAGCTTGTCGACCGGCAGCTTTTTCAAATAGCTCAAGCTTGAATAGCCGATGCCGAAATCGTCGATGGAGATCTGCAACCCCAAGGCCTTCATGGCCGCCATGCTCCCCAAGACCTTCTGCGGATCGGTCATGATGGTCGCCTCGGTCAATTCCAACTCCAGGCACTCCGGCGCGGTCCCGGTTTCCGCCAGCGCCGTTTCGATGGTCTCCTCGAAATCGCGGTGCTGAAAAAAGCTGGCGGAAAGATTGACCGCCACGGGGACCGAGCCGATCCCCTGCTGCTGCCACTGCCGGATCTGCCGGCAGACGGTGAGGACGATCCATTTGGTGATCGGCGTCAGCAGCCCGCTCTCCTCGGCGATGTCGATGAAACTGCCGGGCAGGATCATCCCTTTTTGAGGGTGGTTCCAGCGGACCAGGCATTCCATGCCGCTGAATCTGCCGGTGACCAGGTCGACCTTGGGTTGGTAGTGCAGCACCAACTCGTTTCGCTCCAGCGCCCGGCGCAACTCGACCTCGATGGAAAAGCGCTCGTGCGCCATCTCGTTCAGTTGCGGGGTGAAAAATTGAAAGTTGTTGCCGCCCGATTTTTTGGCGTGATACATGGCGATGTCGGCGTTCTTCAGCAGCACCAGGTAGTCGTCGCCGTCCTCGGGATACAGGCTGATGCCGATGCTCAGGTTGACGCCGACCTGCTTGTCTTCGGTGGCGAAGCCGGAAGCCAGGATCTTCTCGGCCACGATGCTGGTCTCGGCCACCCCGCAATCCCAAAGCACGACCACGAACTCGTCGCCCCCCAGCCTGGACACCACGTCGCAGGCGCGCGTGCAGTCGCTTAGCCGCTTGGCGACGAACTGGAGCAGCCGGTCGCCGACGTCGTGCCCCAGGGTGTCGTTGATCTGCTTGAAGCCGTCGATGTCCAGGAACAGCAGGGCTACGTTTCGCTTGGCTTTTTGCGCCACGGAAAGGACCTGTTCGATCCGGGCGTACAGCGTGCTGCGGTTGGGGAGTTTGGTGAGAGGGTCGTGGTGGGCGAGAAAAAAGATGTTCTCCTCGGCGTGCTTTATCTCGGTGATGTCGAGGATGAAGCCGTCCAGCCGCGAGATGGCGACGTTGACCCCCTTTCTGTCCCGCTGCACGGCGCAGTTGTTCAGTATCCAACGCTCGGTGCCGTCTTTGTGGATGATGCGGTGCCGTATCGGCTCATGGTCCTTGCCGGCGAAGATGTCGTTCAAAAACTCCCGGACCAGTTCCCGGTCCTCCTCGTGCACCATGCTGAACCACAGCATCGAGTCGCTGTAGTATTCCTCGGGGGTGAATCCGGTGATGTCCAGGCATTTGGGGCTGTGGTAGACGGATTTGATGGCCCCGTTCTCAAAACGGACGCTGTAGACGTATTCGTTGATGTTGCTGACCAGGGTGCGGCACTGCTCCTCGCTTTTTAAAAGCGCCTCCTCCGCGTGCTTTCGCTCGGTGATGTCGCGGATGTTGTACTGGATCACCTTGGTCTGATCGACGTGATAGCTGTTGCTGACCACCTCGACGGCGATGCGGCGCCCGTCCGCGGCGGCTAGCGGCAGATCTTCATGGAGGTGCTCCCGATGCTGCAAGGCGGCGAACTGTTCCGCGTTGGCGACGATGCTGGTTAGCGGCGGGATCTCCCAGAGCGTCTTTCCGATCAGTTCCTCTCGACGGCAACCGAGCATTTCGGTCAGGCACGAATTGACGTCGGTCAACTCCCCCGTTTGCGCCTCGACGATCATGATGCCGTCCGTGGCAGTCTCGAACAACCTGCGGTAACGCGCCTCCGAGGCCTGCAATGCCGACAGGGCGACGGCCAAGTCGTCGCAGGACTCCCCCTTGCGCCTTTTTCCCGCGCAGCCTGACATGTGGACAGAACCCACCAATCCCTCCCCTCTTCCCTTCGTTAAGCTCTTTAAGCGGTGTCCCGCCATTGCCGCACGAGACTTTACCTCGTCGGCGCTCTTTCCTTCCCGCCCTGCTGCGGCATCGTCAGACGTTTGTCTATAGGTTCCCATACCGTCTTAGCTGTTCCAATTCCCGAAGCCCAAGTCGCCCCGTGTACGTAGACCCTGGCCCAGCCTCCTCCTCAGCGCATTTTCATCAATAATGAAAATCATATTCCTTTTCCACCAAAACTGCACCTGTTATCGGGCGCGGCGTTGGCAACGGGGAACGAGCCATGGAGCTGTCCGTCGGACTGTGTGTCGGATCAAAAATAGCGCAGATTGGAGGCATGGATACGTGGAAGTGATGAGGTCGGGAAGGGGCGGGGGGGCACTGCCGTTAAGTTAAGGATTGGGCGAATCAAAAAGCCCCTCTCCCTTGATGGGAGAGGGGCTTGTCCGCCGAAGCCTTGGCGAAGGAGGGAGGGGGAGAAATACGAGGCGCGAGCTTTAACGGCAGCGGGGGCCGCGTGATCGGCGCCAAGCCGCGTTACCGGCTCATGGCCCCAGAAAGGGAGAGTAGCGTTGGTCTTTTTCCACGATATGGCCGTAGAGCCAACCCTTCAAAAACGCCATGACCTCGGCGGTCTGCGGCCGAGTGGTCATGTAAAAATCACGATAAAAATCGGCAAGCTGCCGGTTCAGTACCACGTGTTCTTCCCGATGCTCGGCGAGGTCGGGATAGCCGCACTCTTCCAGAATACGCTCCTCCTCGGAGAAGTGGGTCTTGGTGTAGCCAGCCAAACCGTTCAGTATCTTGATCAGGGCCGGCCGCTCCGAGCCGGTGTCCATCGCCTCGCCCAACTGGTTGATCATGGCGACCAAACGCTGATGCTGCTGGTCGAGCCTTTCGTTGCCAACGCTGTAACATTCCTGCCATTCCACCAGTGCCATGAGAGCCTCCGTTGATTTCCGTCGCAAGCGCCAGCTAATCATATCCGCCCATTGTTGTGAACCGTTCATGCCCTTGCATCCGGTATACAGCATCGGCTACGGGGAGGCACCTGCCGCGCCAAGGGGCGCTTCGCAACGCGCGCCCCTTGGCACGTAGCTCAAAAGCCCCTCCCCCCTGCTCCCTTCTTTTAGTTTGAATTCACCATTAGAAGCATGATAGGATTCCTGCCATTCAACCGTCGTTTACCGGCACCACGGCGACTTGCCATCGATTGACAGGAGGTTTCCCATGCGCAGCCGCATCTTCGTCGCACTCTGCATCGTCATTGCCAGCTTCCAGACCCTCGGCTGCGCCCACCACGATCATGCCATAAGTTCAGCCTCCAGGCCGCTGGGGGAATTGATCCAGCCAGCCAAGGACTCCCGGCAGTTGTCGGGAAAGACGCCGCTCGCCCTGCCGGCTTCGGTGGCCATCGTCAGCGTCCCCGATCGAACCAACCACGTCCCCAACACCACGCTCCGTCTGGCGGCGACGAACTTGAAGAAGCAGTTGCTCGCCTACCCGAAATACGTCAGCTCGGTGTCCATCGTCACCGAGGACGAGATCAACAACAAGATTTCCCTGGAGCAGATCCGCGCCGTTTACAGTGCCGACATCGTCGTCACCCTGTCCTACCAGCAGGATCAAAGAAGCAGCCAGAGCGGCGCGGCCGGGCTTATGGACGCGGCCATCGTCGGCAACTTCGTGGTGCCGGGAGTCCAGATAACCACCTCCAGCATCATCGACGGCAGGGTCATCCACATTCCCAACAACGCCGTCATCTTCAGGGCCACCGGCACGGACGAGCGCTCGGTGCACTCCACCTCCTACTCCGAGAACGGAACCATCCTTGAGGAGTCGATCAACGGCATCGTGGCCGCGACCGCCGATTTCGGCAATGCCCTGACCAAGGCCCTGACCAAATTCGACGACTACGACTTTTCCCAGGCGGTCCCCGTCTCGGCCCTGATGGCGGCCAACGCGGCGGACGGGGCCAAGGGCAAACCGGCCAACGATTACTGGAAAAAAGTGGACACCTATAAATCGGGCGGTGGCGGGGCCTTCGGTCTGGCGCCGCTGCTGATGGTCGCCTGCGCCTGCCTGGCTGTCAGGCGCAGGAGGTGATCTTTGCCGTTGTCTTCGTTCTGATCTCGGCTGCGGTTACCGCTTCTGCCGATCTGAGCGCCCTGGCATCCCTGGACGTCTCGCGGGTCCTGTCGGGGGAGTTATGGCGCCTTTTGAGCGGACACACGGCGCACTTGACCTGGCGGCAGTATCTGGTCGACGCTCCCGCCTTCGCGGCCCTCTATGCGACCTACAGCAGAAAGTCGGGCTCCTTTTCAGCCCTGGCGCTGGCGCTGCTTGCCGCCCTGGTTGTCTCCATCGCGGTCATACTCTCCGGCAATTACCAAGTCTATGGCGGATGCTCCGGCCTTTCCTGCGCGGCACTATCCGCCATTCTTCTTGCCGCCATCTTGGAGCAACCCCGGCAGATAGCCCCCTACCTCGTCGGCTTCTTCTATTGCCTTTACCTGTTGTTTGTGGGCGGCGCGGCAAGTGGAGTGCAGGTGGCGCGAGAGGCTCATCTGGCGGGAGCGGTTGCAGGGGTGATATTTGTCCTGCTGAGGGCTCGGCTGCTTAACCGGCGTGCCGCTCCGGCAGCGGGGGCGCGCTAAAAACTGCTTCGTTTTTTCAACCCACCGTTTAGCGCCCGCCGGCTGCAAACGAGACCACTCGACGATCAAGACCCGGGAGATTGCACCATGACCGTAAAAGACAGCAATGGCACCATTTTGAATGATGGAGATTCCGTGACGGTCATCAAGGACCTGAAGGTGAAGGGTTCTTCGGTCACCTTGAAAAGAGGAACCGCCATTAAGAACATCCGCCTTACTTCCAACGAAGAGGAAATCGAATGCAACGCCGACAAGGTTAAGGGCCTGGTGCTGAAGACCTGCTTCTTGAAAAAGGCCTAAGGCACGCGGTAACGGCGCGACCCGCCCGAACACACCGCGCAGCTAATTGCCGTGGTTGGACGGGTCGCGCCGCCGTAATCGAATCTCTATTCCTCCCCGCTTTCCCTCGGCGGTCGCGGCACCCGTCTACGTTGCCGCATGGACGGCGGTTGCGGCTGCGGCAAACCGACGCCGGGTCTGGCAACCGCGGGCGACGACATGGGGCTGGGAGTTGCGGCAGGAGGAACCGGCACGCTGCGTGGCGCAGGTGGTGCGGCGACAGGTTCGGCACGTGGCGCAGAGGGAGCCGGGGGCGCGGGGTTCGGGGCCGGAGTCTGCTGAGCCGCGCTCTGTCCCGTGGCAGCCGGCGCAGGCTGCTCCGAGGCCAGCCCCCCGATCTTGCCGGTTGCCACATCGAGTACCCTCGCCTTTTTCTGGTAACGAGTCGGGATTTCGTTGAGACTGTTGGTATAGAAAGCCGTGCCTTGGGCGTTCTTCCAGGTGTAGATTTCGCCGTAAGCGGCAGATGCGGTGAACAGCAGCAACAGCGCCAAAAATCCTTTCATGCTTCCTCCCTTGGGACCTTTCTTTCCGCGCCGCCATTATTGAAGATTATCCGCAGCTATTCAACGTAAAAGTTCTTCCCTCTCGCTTAACCGGCCGAACTTAGGCGGCAGCCAATCGAATTATTTTTCTGCATGTGCTATTCTAGGGGCTGCGCGAGAAGTCATCGATGCGCGAAAAGGAGAAACGTGCCATGAAAAAAGCTGCCTTGTCCACCGGGTTGCTATTGCTGCTGTTCGCGGCGGTGGGAATCTTTAGCGGCGGTTTCGGCTCTCAGCCGACGCCGGCGGTCGCTGCATCGCATATCAGGGTTTATTCCGCGGAAAAGGGGAGCTACATCATGAGTGATGAAGTGGTAAAAAGCAAAGACGAATGGAAGAAAACCCTGACGCCGGAACAGTTTCACGTGCTGCGGGAAAAAGGAACCGAGCGCCCGTTCACCAACAAGTACGCGGCCAACCATGAGCACGGCATCTACCGTTGCGCGGGTTGCGGGCTGGACCTGTTCAGGTCCGAGGACAAGTTTGAATCCGGCACCGGCTGGCCCAGTTTCACGGCGCCGATTGCCAAGGAGAACGTCAAGACCTTGGTGGACAAGAGCTTTTTCTCGACGCGCACCGAAGTCGTCTGCCGCCGTTGCGGAGGGCACTTAGGCCACGTTTTCGATGACGGCCCCAAGCCGACCGGGCTGCGCTACTGCATGAACTCGGCCGCATTGGACTTCGTAGCGACCAAGTGAGGGGGGGGGGCCGATGAAATCCATCATGAAACTTTGGTTCTTGCTGCTTGCGATGTCTGTCTCTGCCGCACCCTCCGTGGCGGCAGTTGCGCCGCCGGCGCAGGCGGCGCAACTGCAGAAAGCCACCTTCGCCGGCGGCTGCTTCTGGTGCATGGAGCACCCCTTCGACGAGTTGCCGGGCGTAATTTCCGTGACCTCCGGCTATACCGGCGGACACCTGAAAAATCCAAGTTACGAGCAGGTCTCGGCAGGGGGCACGGGTCACGCCGAATCGGTGCAGATCGTCTACGATCCTGCCAAGATCGGCTACGACAAGCTTTTGGACCGGTACTGGCACAACGTCGACCCGACGGTGAAGGATCGCCAGTTCTGCGACGTGGGCAACCAGTACCGAAGCGCCATCTTCTATCACAACGAGGAGCAGCACCGCCTCGCCGTCCAGTCCAAGAAGGCTCTGGAGCAGAGCAGGCGCTTTCCGGGTCCGCTCTACACCGAGATCGTCCCGGCAAGCGAGTTCTATCCGGCCGAGGAGTACCACCAGCACTATTACAAGAAAAATCCGATCCGCTACCGGTACTACCGCAACGGCTGCGGCCGGGACAAGAGGCTCAAGGAACTTTGGGGCGAGTCCGCGGGGCGCTGATCGCTTCGACGTGCTGATCGCCGACCGACGTGCCGGTTCTGGTTCAACGGGAGAAGCGCCATGGAAAACAGGGAAATCGCCCGCATGTTCTCTGACATAGCCGATATCCTGGAGATCAAGGAGGACAACGTCTTCAAGATCAGGGCCTATCGCAAGGCAGCCCTGAACCTGGACGGGTTGACCCGGGACCTGGCGGAGCTGTCGCACAAAGAACTGTTGGAGATCCCGGGAGTGGGGGCGGATCTGGCGGCAAAGATCGAGGAGTATCTGCAAACCGGCGCCATGGCCCTGCACGACAAGCTGAAAGAGGAAATTCCGGCCGGCGTGTTCACGCTGCTCGCCGTCCCCGACCTCGGGCCCAAAACCGCCAAGGCCATCTACGACGGCTTGCAGGTGACCAGCCTGGAAGAACTGGAGCGGGCGGCCAACGAGCACCGGCTGATCGGGATTCGCGGCATCCAGCAAAAGACCGAGGAGAATATCCTGCGCGGGATCGCCTCGGTGAAAAGGGGCCGGGAACGACAGCCGCTCGGCCACATGCTCCCCGCCGCGCTCGACCTGGTGGCGGCGCTGAAATCCCGCGCCCCGCTGGAACGGATCGAGATCGCCGGCAGCATACGCCGCCGCGTGGACTGCGTGAAGGACATCGACATCGTGGCGACTTCGCCCGACCCGGAGCGCGTCATGGACGCCTTCGTCAATCTCCCCCAGGTGCAGACCATCACCATGCGCGGCCCCACCCGAGCCAGCGTCGCCATCCGCGAGGGGGTGCAGGTGGACCTGCGAGTGGTCGAGGCGGAGTCGTTCGGAGCCGCGCTGGCCTATCTCACCGGCAGCAAACCGCACAACGTGCGGCTGCGGGAGATGGCGGTCAAGCGCGGCATGAAGATCAACGAGTACGGCATCTTCCGGGACGAGGACAATGAGCGGCTGGGGGGCGCAAACGAGGAGGACGTCTACCGGCTGCTCGGCCTCCCCTTCGTGCCGCCGGAATTGCGCGAAGACCGCGGCGAGATCGAGGCCGCCCTGGCCGGCGCCTTGCCGCAATTGGTCACGCTGGCCGACATACGCGGCGATCTCCATGTCCACTCCAAGTGGAGCGACGGCGCACATAGCATCGCGGCGCTGGCCGAGGCGGCTCGGCAGAGGGGTCTTCGCTACCTGGCCGTCACCGACCATTCGCAGGGGCTGGCGGTTGCCCGGGGGCTGACCGCGGAAAGACTCAGGGAGCAGGCCCTGGAGATCGAGGCTTGGAACCGGGAACACAAGGATTTCAGGGTGCTGCACGGCACCGAGATGGACATCCAGAACGACGGCAGCCTCGATTTCCCCGACGAGGTCCTGAAAAAGCTGGACATCGTGGTGGCTTCCATTCATTCCGGCTTCGCCCATGACCGGGAAAGGATGACCGCCCGCATCGTGGCCGCCATGAGGAATCCGTGGGTCTCCATCATCGCCCACCCCACCGGGCGACTGATCGGCGAGCGGGAAGCCTACCAGGTGGATATGGAGCAGGTGCTGCAGGTCGCCGGGGAGACCGGCACCGCGCTGGAGATCAACTGCTATCCGCTGCGCCTCGACCTGAACGACAGGTACGCGCGTCGGGCCAAAGAGCTGGGGGTGACCGTCGCCATCAACACCGATACCCACGCGAGCCTCCAGTTCGACACCCTCTCCTACGGCGTCTCCGTCGCCCAGCGCGGCTGGCTGGAAAAGTCCGACGTGCTCAACGCCCTGGAACTCCCCGAGTTGCTGAAGCGGCTGGCGGCGAAGAGAAAACGGGCTGGAAATCCCTAGGCTGCGCTCATCGCCGGAAAATCGCCCTGACCTTCATTTCTTTTCAAGGCGTAATCTTCTTTTTTATAATTAATTTAATTTCACGCCTTCCGCTTCAAATCCCCTTTCACTACCGTTTTCCACTCCATTGCTCCCGGTTTACCTTTCTTTGCCCCCCTTAATCTCTCTCGCTCCAGCGGTTTTACCGCCATTCGGCCAGACGAAAGGCGCAGTCCCGGCGATGTGCGGGGCCCCATCCATGGCATCAAATATGCTGCATAACAACAATTCAATTAAAATAATTTTGGCAATCTAAGGCTTGGCTGCCCGCAGCAGCTTTTTGGCAATGCCGCAGAGACAAAGTTATCCCGTCAAATAACTTGTTCGGCTCGGCGTTATCACTGAAGCTCGCCTTTTCGCGGGATGGCAGCCTCGACATCGGGAAAAATCAGCTTGGTTCGGAGTCCAATAACGACAGGAGACCTTTAAGTTCACAAACAGGCAGCACTAACCGGCAGCAACCTAACCCTCGGCTTGGCAACCACATTAAACAAAGGAGCAAGCTTATGAGAGGCACTGGCATTAGCAAGCCGCAGTACCTGCTGTATTCACTGATGATTTTGGTACTGACCGGCTGCGGCGCAAACAACCTGACCAATCTAGCCGGCAGCAAGGACGCGCCGGGTTCGATCGCAGGGAAATTGGCGTGGGGGGAAGGTAAAAGCACTGCCAAGTCGGTGGGATCCGTTCCTGCCGGGGTAACCAGCATCCAGGTAACCGTAACCGGGACCGGCACGGACGGCAAGGCCATTCCGGTGGTCAGAAGCACCAGCAACGACCCGACCCAGGCGTCGATGGGCGGCATATATCCGGGCAAAGTGACGCTGACGGTGAAGGCCCTGAGCGGCAGTTCGGTAAGCTACGAAGGGTTTGCCATCGGCGTCGTTGTCAATGCCGGCGCCACCACCACCCTGGCCGCCCCGATCGCCATGTCGCGACCGGTCGAAAAGGCGCAGGATGCAGGTTGCATGCAATGCCATGAGACCACTATCGACACCAACGGCCAGAATCTCGTTGCCGACTTCAAACAGTCCGGCCACTACACCAACTCAAGCTGGACCGACAACGTCAAATACGGCGTCACAGGCACAGGTTGCGCCGGCTGCCACGGACCGTCCCACAACGATCCCGATCCCTCCGCCAGCGGCCGATGCAACGAGTGCCACGGCGCCGTGCTGGTTGCCAGCCACAAGGGGAACGCCGCCTTGATCGTCGACAACAACTGCGTCACCTGCCATCAACCGCACGACATCATGGCATTCGTGAAGGGCAAGTGCATAGCCTGCCACTCCGTGGGCCAGGACGCCACCGCCAACGGCAGCTTTGTCAACGACAACAACGGCGTGCGAGCGATCACCACCGAATTCGGCAAATGGTCGCATCACGTGACCGGCGTGACGCTTAACGACGCGCATTGCGCCGCCTGTCACCTGGAAGGCAAAATCGTCAACGGCGAGGTCGTCGTCGACACCGGCCTGCATATGGCCGACGCCAAAACCCACCTGCGCGACGCCGACACGGACGCCGACTTCGCTTGGAACCCGGCGGCTCCCAACCACTCCGGCATGGACGCCTTCTGCATGAGTTGCCACGACGCCAACGGCGCAACGTCGCCGATGAGCGCCCAGATTCAGGCATTCATCAACAACAACGGCCTCACTGCCCCTGGCAAGACGGCGTCTGCGACCAACCCCTTCGGCGACACGATTTCCAACCAATACGACAAGATGCAGCGTCCCGCCGTCGTCGACGCCAGCAGCCAGTTCAACACCGGCAACAACTCGCACCACGCCGTAAAGGGTAAGCGTTACTCAGGCAGATCGAGGGCGTCGAAAGGCGGCACCATAGCCGACGCGGCCTTCACGGCCAACTCGTCCGCAAACCTCCCCGGCGCGCGCTCCACCATCTACGATGCCGGTAAATTCACCGCTACTTACACGACGTTGGCCAATTTCGGCGGCGAAAGCGGCGCGCGCAACGGCGGCACGAATCTCGGCGACGACTCGACCCTTCACTGCGGCGACTGCCATACGGTCGGCCAATGGAAGGCCGGTTCCTCCGTGACCGCGGCGGGCGCGCCTACTCCTGTGGCCATCGGCGCGCACGGCGCCAACAACGAGTACCTGCTGCGCAACAGCATCGGCAGCGACGCCAGGCATCAAGCCATTCAAATGGACGCAAGCAAGTTTTACCCGGACGGCGTAACCCCGTACCTGGTCTGCTATGACTGCCACGCCATAGCCAATTACGGAACCGGACCGCACGTGGGCGAGCAGGTGGCGGGAGAGAGCAATTGCAACACCTCGGTGAACACCAACACCTCCAACCAAATAGGCACCGACCGACTTAACTCGCAATTTTCGCTCAGCTACGGAACCAACGTGGCCGGCACCTCGATGGGCGTCGCCAGGGGCAACATCTTCGGCATACAGTGCAACAACTGCCACAACTCCGGCATCAGCGCCGGCAACATCTTCGGCGGCATCCACGGCTCCGCGGACGCCACCTACACCGACGGCGCGGGCAACACCACCAAGCACATGCGCTTCCTGCCCGGCCTCGGCAATGTGATGTACGTGCCGGGCACCAGAGGCGGCATTACCGGCGGCGCCACGGCCTTCGCCAGCTACTCTTCAAAGGTTCAGACCTCGGGCATCTCCAAGGGCCTGAGATTCAAAGGAAGCTATGCCTACACCACCGGCGGCGTGACCAACGACATGAACTGGGAGGAGAAATCGCGCATTCCGGTCGGCGACGGCGTCACCTCCTGGTCGCACAACCCGGGCGCTGCCGGCTGCTATACGATATCTGACGGCGAGGACGAAGTTTACAACGCCGAAAGCAACGGCGTCCCCGCCGGGCCGGCCGCGTCCAAAGGCCTCAAGGCTCCGGACGGGACTCTTCTCTACGGCAACTGGGGCGGGTGCAGTGACCACTCGCAGCAATCCGGCTCATCGGTGCGTCAACCCAGAAACACCAATACGTCCATCAGGCCGGTAACCTACTAGCCTTCAAACCCGCGGTGGAGAGGGGGGCTGCCCCCTCTCCACCGATGCAATATGACCAGCCCTTTACCGTGCGCAACCCCCTCAAAAAAGACCAACAATTCAGGCGTTTGCAAAATAAACGCCCCTGCGGGCGGAAAAGGTTTACAGGAAACTAAAATCCTGTTAGATTCTCGTCAGCATTTGCGCTCGGACGGTCTCCGCACGCAGATACCCCATTGGCGGATGGTATTCATTCGCCCGCCGACAGACCGGAAACCGACAGAACCGGAAAGATTGCAGATCCAACAAAATTGGTTGTTCATGCTTAAAAACTCTCGAATCACCGGCGTCGTACTCATTGCAGCTTTTTTCCTGGTGATCCTGGGGATGAGGACGCCGACGCTCGACCATAACGGCGGCCCGAAGCTGCGGCCGCGCGCTGTCATTGAAGACGCTTCGAAGGCGTCGACGACGATATGCGCCGACCTGCATTTGGACGCGGAGCTTTGTCCGACCTTTGCCATAACCGCACACTCCGAGTCTCGAACCTTCTACACGCCGGTGGCAAGCAACACCACTTCCCTGGTACGGCATTTCCTCCCCTCAAGAGCTTCTCCTTCATCCTGCCGCCTCTCGTAATCCCCGTTCCCTAGCACCAGACTACGCCCGTCAGCCAATTCCAGCCATTTCAGGTTTGGATCGGATGCCGTTGTGCGTCCTTGGTTCCGCACTTCGGTTCCTAGTGCCCGGTTTCGGCTGCGCCGTTGCATCCCCGGAGTCCCCGACGCCGTCGGCATCGGCTCGCCCCGAGTCCGTCCAGCCGTAAAGGACGCCGCGGAGCCGACCGCGAGCGCTCGTCCGCTTTTCACGTTGCCCATCATCCGGCGTATGTTGCCGGAATATCGGCTTTAAAGAGGTCACGACATGCAAGAAACCAGTACAGGCTACACCATTCGAAACGTCATGAAGACCCTGGAACTTCTGGAAAAACTGGCTGAAAGTCCCAAGCAGCTGACGCTGCAGTCGCTGGCCGACAGCGTCAACTCCAGCCCGGCCAAGGCCGTGGTTTTGCTGGACATACTCAAGGAGAAGGGGTTGGTGGAGATCGATCCCGTGTCGGGTGCCTATCAACTCGGCATCCGCACCGTCGCCTTCGGCAAAAAATTGATCGACAGCTTTCAGAACCTGGCCGGCAATGCCCGCCCGGCGGGGAAAATGTCCCTAGACTGCGCCGATCTCGTCAGTTACTCCCACCCGGTCATGGAGGAACTGGCCCTGAAATACGACGAGGCCGTCTACCTGACGGTCATCAAAAACGACGAGGTGTTGTTCCTCGAAATGGTCGACTGCGCCCAGCAGATCAAGGCGGAACCCCTGGTCGGCAGGAAATTCCCGTTTTTCACCAACGCAGCCGGAAAGGTCATGAAGGCCGTGGATTCATGGGACCTACTGGAAAAATTGCGCAAAAGGGACGAGGCGCCAGGCAGATGGCCCGACATGGACCAGCTCGCCTGCGAGATGCAGGAGATCCGCGCCACCGGGGTCGCGGTCGACAACGGAGGCCTGGGCGACGGCATCATCAGCGTGGCGGTCGCCGTTCGGGATTATGCCGGCAAGGTGATCGGCTCCATCACCATGCTCGGCCCCTCCTTCAGGATGCTCGCGGGGCGGATCGAAGACGAGATCATACCTTCCATGCGGGAAGGGGCCGAGCTTCTCTCAAAACAGTTCGGCTACGTGCACGTCTGAGCCTCGTTTTTTCACCAAGCAGCAGCAGGAGTTCATGGGAACTCAAGGAAATGGCGGAGGTAATGTCCCTCCACCTCACTGGCCAACCCACACCAAAGGAGAAGCATCATGGCGGAGAAACAGTACGACTGGAAGGCAATCGCAAAGCATCCAAAATTCGTAGAACTGCACCACAGAAAATCGGCCTTCCTTTTCGGATGGTGGGTCTTCTCCCTCGTGTACTACTTCCTGCTCCCGATCGGGGCGGCGTACACGCCGGGAATCTTCAAAGTCAAAGTGATCGGCGTCATCAACTTCGGCTACGTCTTCGCCCTCTCCCAGTTTTTTGTTTCCTGGGGCATCGCGTTGTTCTACGCCCACGTCGCCAACAAGGACTTTGACCGCTTGACCAGGGAACTGATCGACGAACTGCACGCCTAAAAAGAAAGGAGGACACACATGACCATGAAGAAGATCGTTATCGCAGCCACACTAGCCCTCTCCCTCGCCGCGGCTGCTTTTGCCGAGGAGCCCAGCAAAGCGCCGGCAACCGACACCGCAGCGGCAGTCAGCGCTCCGGCCGCTCCGGCCGCCGCAGGCGCACCGGCCGTAACAGCCGCCACCCCGGCGCCCCCGACGGCGACCGCGGCCGCCCCGGTGAACTCCGCCCACAAGAGGGCGCTGAAAGCCGACAAGACCGTCACCATCAGCATGTTCGCCTTCATCATCGCCATCACCATGGGCGTCGTGGTCTGGGCCGCCAAAAAGACCAAGACCGCGGCCGACTTCTACGCCGCAGGCGGCGGCATCACCGGCACCCAGAACGGCTGGGCCATCGCCGGCGACTACATGTCGGCCGCCTCCTTCCTGGGCATTTCCGGCCTTATTTCGCTGTACGGCTACGACGGATTCATGTACTCGGTCGGCTGGCTGGTGGCCTACATCACCGTGCTCTTGATCGTCGCCGAGCCGTGCCGCAACGCGGGCAAGTACACCCTGGGAGACATCCTCTCCTTCAGGACCTCGCCCAAGCCGGTGCGCGCCGTAGCCGCGCTCTCCACCGTCGCCGTCTCCACCTTCTACCTGACCGCGCAGATGGTCGGAGCCGGCAAGCTGATGGCCCTTTTGGTCGGCATCCCCTACAAGACCTCCATCATCGGCGTCGGCATCCTGATGGTCGGCTACGTCGTCTTCGGCGGCATGGTCGCCACCACCTGGGTGCAGATCATCAAGGCCGGCATGCTGATGTCGGGCGCCTTCCTGCTTTCCGTGCTGGTCATGGCCAAAGCCGGCTTCAACCCGATCGGGTTCTTCGACTCCATCGTCAACAGCCCCGACATTCAGGATCACGTCTCCAAGATGATGCTTAAGGACGGCATCATCATGAACGGCATCGATGCCGGCCAGCGCTTCCTGGAGCCCGGCCTGTTCCTGAAGGCGCCCCTTGACCAGATTTCCCTCGGCATGGCCCTGGTGCTCGGCACCGCCGGCATGCCCCACATCCTGATGCGCTTTTTCACCGTCCCCACCGCTCAGGCCGCCAGAAAGAGCGTGATCATCGCCATGTTCCTGATCGGCACCTTCTACATCCTGACCACGCTGCTCGGCTTCGGCTCCGCCATCCACCTGACCCCGCAAGGGATCATCTCCGTGGACCCCGGCGGCAACATGGCCACCCTGATGCTCGCCCAGACCATGGGCGCCGAGATCGCTCCCATCATCGGCGACCTCTTCCTCGCCTTCCTTTGCGCCGTCGCCTTCGCCACCATCCTTGCCGTCGTCTCCGGCCTGGTGCTGGCGGCCTCCGCGGCCATCGCCCACGACATCTACGTCAACGTGATCAAGGACGGCCACGCCGACCAGAGCGAGCAGGTCATGGCCGCCCGCATCACCTCCGTCGTGGTAGGCGCCTGCGGCATCGTCATAGGCCTCACCGCGGAAAACCAGAACGTCGCCGTCCTGGTGGCGCTCGCCTTCGCGGTTGCCGCGTCGGGCAACCTCCCGGTCGTCGTGCTGTCGCTGTTCTGGCGCAAATTCAACACCGCCGGCGTCGTCAGCGGCCTGGTGGTCGGCACCGTCGCCGCCATCGGCCTGACGCTGGTTTCTCCCAACCTGACCTATCCCAAGGCCGTGGCCGCCGGCGCCCAGAAGATCGTCGTCGCCATGGAGAAGAAGCAGGCAGCTCTCACCGCTGGCGCCGTCCTCGACGAGAAGGACCAGAAGGCCCTCGACAAAGGCCGGAAAGACTACGAGGCCAACAAAGACGGCTCTTCCATGGTCGGTTTGGACAAGCCGCTGTTCGCGCTGAAGAACCCGGGCATCGTCTCCATTCCGCTCGGCTTTTTGGCCGCCATCCTCGGCTGCCTCGCCTTCCCGAGCCGGCGCTCCGAGGAGATGTTCGACGAAGTCTACGTTCGTCAAAACACCGGCCTGGGCATGGCCAAGGCCGTCGACCACTAAGCATGTCACGGCCCGGGTCACAGGTCCCATGCCCTAAGTTCGGGTAGTGTGCCGCAACAACCGATAAAAAACGCCGGGAAGGTTTTCCTTCCCGGCGTTTTTTTCGTCCGACCCAAAGAACCGCCGGCGGTTGGAGGCGCACCTGCTCGATTGCGCCTTATGGTAAAGATGCCGGCGGGAGCTAACCGCGGCAGGAGACGACCCGGTTGCGCCCTTGGTCCTTGGCGCGATAGAGCGCGCTGTCGGCCCGGTCGAAGAGCAGCTCGCTGAGGCCGCCCTGCTCGGGGACCAGGGTGGCGCAGCCGACGCTGACGGTCACGTGATCCGATAGCTCCGATTGTTCGTTGGCAATCCCCAGGGCCTCCACCCCGGCGCGCGCCCTTTCCGCAATCAGGGCGGCGCCCGCGGCATCGCTCCCCGGAATGATGATGGCGAACTCGTCCCCCCCGATGCGCGCCGCCAGATCGCCCGGCCGGTTCAGCACGCCTTGCAGGGTGGCGGCCACCTGCTTCAGGCACTTGTCTCCCCGGCCGTGGCCGTAGTGATCGTTGAACTGCTTGAAGGAGTCGACGTCCAGGATGATCAGGGAAAGCGGAGCCTTTCCCCGCATGGCGCGCCGCCATTCGCGGCCGAGCACCTCGTCGAACTGCCGCCGGTTGGCGATCCCGGTCAGGCCGTCCTGGGCCGCGAGCGCGCCCAGCACGTCGGCCATCTGCTTCAGGTTGATGTGGTTTCTCACCCGGGCCCGCACGATGGCCAGATCGAAGGGCTTGACGATATAGTCGATGGCTCCCAGGTTGAGTCCGAACGCCTCGTCCCCTGCGTCTCTCTTGGCGGTAAGGAATATGATGGGGATGTGCTTGGTGGCTTCCGACTTGCGCAGACGCCTGCAGACCTCGTAACCGTCCATGTCCGGCATCATCACGTCGAGCAGCACCAGATCGGGGGAACATTTCTCGGCGATCTCCAAGGCTTCCTCTCCGTTGGTCGCAGCCAGCACTTCGAGTTCGTGTTTGAAAAGCTTGCCGATGATCGAGATATTGACCGGTTCATCGTCCACGATCAAAAGCACGGCCGCCCTTTTCCATTTGGGGATCATATCGCTACCCTCTCTTTCCCGGTTGCACGGCGCCAAGCATCGCCGCCAGCCCGGCCAACTCCACCGACGCCCCCTTGAAATCGAAACGGGCGAGACGGGCATCTATCCTCCCTACGCAGGCTTGGTGCCGGCGGCCGGGACACATTCCCCCCAGCCGGCCGAGCAGCGCGCGGGCGTCCGTGCTGTTGCGGCTCAAAAGGAGGTCGAGGTCGAACAGGGCCGCGGCGATCGCCCCCGCGTCCCGCGGCGCGGGCTCGATCTCCTCGACCACGACAGCCGCAGGCGTCTCCCGGACGACCAAGGGCGGCAGCGGACGCTCCAACCTGACCGCAGCGCATCGGCAAAGTATCTCGTACAACTTTTCGACTCTCACCGGCTTGGCGAGGTAGCCGTCGAACCCCATCGCCAACAGGCGCTGCTGGTCGCCGGCCAGGGCATGGGCGGTAAGGGCGACCACGGGCGTAGCCGCGCGCCCGCTCTCCCGTTCCTGTTCCCTGATCAGGGTCAGCGACTGCGCGCCGTCCAACACCGGCATCTGCACGTCCATGAGGACGCAGTCGAAAGAGCCGGCCTGCCATTTCTCCAACGCTTGGCGGCCATTTTGCGCGCACTCGACCGTTTGCCCCATGCGCCTCAGTATGGTGGCGATGAAGCGGAGGTTGATGTCGTTGTCGTCGGCGACCAGGATGGACAGAGGCTTTCCCTCCCATACCGGCAGCGTCGCCGACCATCCCGCCGACGCCGTTCTCGGCGCCGCGCTGACCTGAAACGGCAGGATCACGTGGAAGACGCTTCCCTCCCCCTCGACGCTCTCGGCCCAGATCTCGCCATCCATCAGCTCCGTGAGGCTGCGGCAGATGGTAAGCCCCAAGCCGGTCCCGCCGTACCTGCGCGTGGTGGAACTGTCCCCCTGTTCGAAGGGGCGAAATATCCTGGACAGGGTCGCCGGCGACATGCCGATGCCGGTGTCGGTCACGCTGAACCGGATGCGGATCTCGGACAGGTCGGCATCCGCCAGGGAGGCGGCGATGAAGATGCTTCCCTTCTCGGTGAATTTCACCGCGTTTCCCACCAGGTTCAGGATGATCTGCTTCAGGCGGACCACGTCCCCCACCAAGGCGTCGGGGATGGAAGCCGGGATGTCGACGCTGAGCGCGATCCCGTTGCGCCTGATATGGGAATTCTGCGTCAGCACGACATCGGAAATGCTCTTTCGCAACGGGAACTCGACCCGCTCCAGATCGATCATCCCCGCCTCCACCTTGGAAAGGTCCAGGATGTCGTTGATCAGGTCGAGCAGCGTGTTGGCGGAGACCTCGATGGCGTCCAACAGTTCCTCCTGCTCGTCGGTCAACGGGGTCAGGCTCAAAAGCTGCGACATGCCGATGACTCCGTTCATGGGCGTGCGGATTTCGTGGCTCATGTTGGACAGAAACTCGCTCTTGGAGCGGTTGGCGGCGTCCGCGGCCTGGCGCGCCTGGACCAACTGGTCGTACACCAGCCAGCGCTCCTCTTCCTGCCCCATGGCCGCGGAGATGAAACCCAGGATGTTGAGGTCCGACTCGGAGGGGGCGACGGGACGGGCGTAGAGCACGCAGAGCGAGCCGCGGGCCGCGCCGGCGAAGCTCACCGTGTGCCCCACGTAGCTCTGCAACCCGAACGCCTCGACGGCCGGATCGCTTTGCCGATAGCGCGTCTCGGGGAGGTTGTTCAGGGTCGCGGGCGCCTCCAGCGCGCCCGTGATCAGATCGGCGCAGATGTGCCCCTGGGCCGGAGAGACCGTTGCCAACCCGTCCGGCGCATGCCAGCTGCCGACGGTGCGTAGCGTCTGCTCCTCCAGATAATTGTAGAGGGCGAAGTCGCCGTCCAGAAGTTCCCCGCAAAGCCCGGTCAAAAGGTCGATATTCGTCTGGTGGTCAAGGGTGAGTCGCAGCAGACAGCCGTTGATCTTGTTAAGTTTTTCCTCGTACCCCTTCTGCTCCGTTATGTCGCGCGCGACGTGCACGATCCCCACGCAGTCGCCGGCCGGGCCTAGCAGCGGCGAGGTGGTGACCAGGAATATCCCCCCCAGCCGATCCAGGACCACCTCCTCGGTGTGGGTTCCCATATCGGCCCGGGTCCTGCGATGGGGGCAATAGTCCGGGGTGGTCTCGGTGCCGTGCATGAGCGCATAGCAGGGAGCGCCGATGATCTCGCCCCCTCCGCAGCCGAGCCTCTCGGACATGGCGCGGTTGATGTGCAGGATGCGGCTGTCGGTGTCGATGATGCAGACGAGGTCGGTGACCGCATGAAAAGTCGCCTCCCATTCCTGCTTGCTTTGCAGCAGATCGGCCTCCACCTTTTTGCGGTCGGTGATGTTCTTGGCCTGCCAGATGGTTCCCCGGGAGAGGTCGCTCGGCGTGATCGCCTGGCCGAACATGTCTATCCAGATCGTTTTCCCGTTCTTGCGTTTGATCCGATACTCGATGTAGGCCCGCTTGCCGGCGCTGATTTCCTGGTACAGTAGCCCGAAATCGCGATAGCTTTCATCGCAGAGGTGGATCATGCGCGCCGACTCCCCCACCAGTTCCTCGCGTCCGTACCCCGTCATTTGGCAGAAGGAGCTGTTGACGTCGACGATCCGCCGGTTCTCGTCGGTGACCAGGATGCCGGTAGGGCTTCGTTCGTTGAGGATGGCAAGCCACGCCGCCGTATCCCTCAATTCCTCCTCCTGCCGTCCGGCATGCGCCTGCAGATGGTTGAAGCTTTCCTGCAGCCTGCGGATTTCCTCTCCCCCCTCGATCGGGATGAAGGCCAGGGGAAGCGCCCCTTGCGTCATTTCCATCATCAGCCGGGCCGAGCGCTTAAGCGGCGCCAGTTGCTGGTAGACGAGCAGCCAGGTGAGCGCCGCCACCAGCAGCGAGACGAAGATGGTGTCCCGGCACATGTGCCAGCGCACGGCGGTTGTGGAGGCGAGCGCCTCCGCGCGCGGCTGAAAGCCGACGATGTACCAGCCGGCCCTCGGTATGCGCCGGAAGGAAACCAGTTCCGTCTCGCCCTGCGCGTTGGCCGCCACCAGAGATCCGTCCAGCCCGTTCGCGATCCGGTCGCGCACCGGGCCGGCGTACCTCGACCGGAAAGGCTGCAGCACCTGCTTGCGGTCGCTTGCCATCACGATCAGATCGTTGCGCGGGTCCACGATGAAAAAGCCGCCCCCCTTACCGAACTTGACCTGGGTGATCAGATTGAAAATACTGGTCCCGGAGAGGAGGTTGCTCCCGCAGAGCATGCCCAGGACCTTTCCCGAGCGCGCCCGGATGGGCACCGCGAAAACCGTCACCGGCTGCCCGGTGACCCTGCCGATATGCGGCTTGTCGATGACGGACTCGCCGCTGGCCATGATCTTAAGGAAGTAGCCCCGGTCGGCAAAATTGACTCCGGCGCGTCCCAGAGCCGGTTTTTCCGCCAGGCAAAGGCCGTCGCCGCGGACCACGTAGAGCCCCAGGTCGAAGAAGCTATAGACGGCGACGCGACCGGCAAGGAACCGGTCGAGCCGTTGCGGATGGTCGAGCAGGTCGGGATCGATGTAGGCGGCGAGGCGGCCGAGGGTCTCCAGCCGGACGCGCATGGCGTTTTCCAGCGACCGGGCGGAGTAGTCGACCATCGCGTTTTGCTGCTGCAGGAGCAACGGCTCCAATTCGCGGGTCTGCTCGCGGATGGCGCGGTAGGCAAGCCCCCAGATCGCGCAGAGAAATACCGCCAGGGTGAAAATGGAAAGCGTCGCTCTTACGGACAGCCGCTTGAACATAGCAGCACCTCCGGCCGGTAGACAACCATGATGGGAACAACAATATGCAGGACCCGGGCGCACGGAGAATCAATGTTCGACTTTGCAACACAAATGGAAAGTCGTTTTATAATCGAACGAAAATCGTGCAGATTGAAGAACTGATATGGTCTTATTCAGTGCAGTAGCCGCACTGTAAGTAGGATGCCACTGAATTAGCAGCCTGTTATAGCTCTAACATAATTAATCAAAAGAGTGCAAAACAAATTTAATCCAAAGGAGGGCGGAGGGGTAAGGTTTGAAGCAGATCTTTTAGCTGCCGACAGGAGGCGCACGCGATCAGTCCAGGCGCATCTCCCAGGGGGGAGGCCAGATATTCAAGGCGTGCGCCCTGTCGGCTCGCCACGAGCGGACCTCCTCTTCCCATTTGGGCCAGGAACCGTTATAGACCCGGCTCATGGAAGGGCGATAATCCATGACATTGGAGACGAACATCAGGGCGACGATCAAGACGACCGCGACCTTCCCTAAGCGGCCGGAGACAGACTCGACGCCCGACGAAATCATCAGCAGCATCAGCATGCATGCCGGGGCGAACATGTATCTGTGGCCGCCGATCCCCCTTATCGACAACACCACGGAAACCGAGAACACGATCAAGGCTGAGACGGCCAGCGCCAGGCAGTCGAAGTCGTTGCGCCTCCGGTAGAGAACCGCTCCCAACAAAGCTGCCAGCGCCACGCTTGCCAGCAGGTACATCGCCTCGTCCTGAGGAAAAAGCGGACGCCCTGCGGCCAAATAGACAAGGTAATTTATGCCGCGATCCAGGTAGTCGTAGATCGGCAGATCCATGACCTCGCCGTGCAGCAGGAACCTGCTCAGAAAGAGAATGGTCGAATGATAGATCACGTCGATGGCCGGGTTGCCGGCGACCAGTCTTTCGTCGACGCCAAGATCGTGCTTCAGATATGCTCGCAGGAACACCGCCACCTGCAGCGTCAAGCTGGCGCTCAGCACGCCGGCATAGGCCAGATGCTGTTTCGAGCCCAGCCGTTTCCACTTCCAAAAGAAAGCGGGAATCATCAGGCACGACAACACGCCGGTCAAGCCGTTCAGCAACAGGATCGCACCGTTTATCAGGTGAACCGGCCTGGTCCTCTGGGCGGGCCGTTCCAACAGGATGAGCGCGGAAACGACGCACAGCCAATACTGGACGCCGATCGTCGTCAACCATATCTGGCTTGGGCAGATCAGCGGGAAGGAAACGGCGGCTAAAAACCTTTTCAGGTCCGTGTCCAGAATCGGCACATCGCGCCAAAGCGCCATGGCGGAGGCGGCGATCTGGACTCCCATGGCCAGATACGCGGTAACCAGAGGGGCTATTTCGAGTCTGGGCAAGGTGGCGATGGAAGTGGCGATCACGTTGTAGAGCGTGTAATAGCCGTACATGGGCGAGGTGAGGTATTCCCACAGCGAATGGTTGTAAGCGAAGGCGAAAAAGCTCTGCCCCTCTTCGGCAAAGAACCTGGGTTGCTGCAACAGCTCCGGCTGGCGCAGGATCGTGGCAACTACGACGACGAGCAAGGCGATGAACTTCACGCCATTCGCGGGTTTTAAAACCATTCAGATGTCCTTTCCGGTTTATTGCGCATCGACGAACCAGAAGTACATGATCGAGCCGCTAAAGGCAAGGGCCGGAATGAAGATATTTGGGGGGATGGTCACGTAACAAGAGCTCCGGTTGTTCTCTAATGTCAGGATGCGCACTCAACGGGTGCCGACTTATCAGATGAGGGTGCTGATTTGTCAGATGAGGGCGCTGATTTATCAGATGAGGGTGCTGATTTATCAGATGCGGGTGCTGATTTATCAGATGCGGGTGCTGACTTAGCAGATGAGGGTGCTGATTTATCAGATGAGGGTGCTGACTTATCAGATGAGGGTGCTGACTTATCAGATGAGGGTGCTGACTTATCAGATGAGGGTGCTGATTTATCAGATGAGGGTGCTGACTTATCAGATGAGGGTGCTGACTTGTCAGATGAGGGTGCTGATTTATCAGATGAGGGTGCTGATTTATCAGATGAGGGTGCTGACTTATCAGATGA
>CAIYDQ010000229.1 GCA_903925075.1 uncultured Geobacter sp. | reverse complement strand
GGACAAGCCCGCCCTTGCTCCGCCGCCTCTCACCCACTACCAGTATGCCGAGTGGCGCCAGGTGCGCCTCGGCATGAACTACCACGTCCAGATCGACGAGCACTTCTACAGCGCCCCCCACCACTTGAGAGACGAGAAGCTTGATGCGCGGCTAACCGTCTCTTGCGTCGAGTTTTTCCACAAGAACAAGAGGATAGCTTCCCATCAGCGCAGCTACAAAAGGGGCTACACCACCCTCAACGAGCACATGCCCAAGGCCCACCGAGAGTACGCCGAGTGGACTCCTGAGCGCTTGGTCAAGTGGGCGTCCCAGACCGGCGAGGCCACGGCGAAGGTGGTGAATGCGATCCTCTCGGGCCTGGTGCATCCGCAACAGGGCTTCAACTCGTGCCTGGGGATCATCTCGCTCTCCAGGAAGTTCGGCGGCGATCGGGTGGAGGCGGCCAGCAAAAGGGCTATCGCCATCGGAGGCATAAGCTACAAGAGCATGAAATCAATCTTGGTCAACGGCCTCGACTCCAAGCCACTAGTCGATGATGTGTACCGATGTCTTGGCCCCGACGCTCTCGATAGGGCTATTTCTCAAGTTCGCCAGATCTACCACGTCGCGCGCATGCAATCCGTCCGCGGCAGAACAAGCGCCGGTGCCTCCCGACAGCGGTTCGATCACCGTGACATTGAGGGTGCCTGTGGTCAAATCGGGATCCGCGAACGCTCGGGACGATCGTGCCTGAGCCGGCCGCCGAAATGACGCCGGGCAGGGCTTGGGCCAAAGCGCCAAAGACGGCGTCCTGCATCCGCACACCGGTGGTGGTGAGCAAGCCGAGCGCTGCCGGGTACGAGCAATTCAGTACGGATCCCTCAGGCACGGTCACCGACCCTGGCCGCATCGGGCCCCCTTTTTGCTCATGCAGTGCTTGATGCGTGCAAAGGCTTCATAACCGATCACCGCACACTCCCCCAAGTCTCTTGAGGGTTTCGCCGATGGCCATGGGCGGGCCTGCGGCCCCCTTCGCAGCCGTCGCTTCCCCGCTGATCAGCACCTGGTGGATCGGCCCGCGGTACGCGACGATCCCGGTTTGGCGCAGCTCACTTCGAGCCGAGTCTAGTGGGCGACGGTTGCCGCCGTCGCCCGATTATCGTTAATCCTTATATTTTTTCAGCAGGGCCTTGGCATCATTATAAAGTGCCCTGCCATTGCCTACCCTGGCATCTACCTCTTTGATCCAGCCATCAATAACAGGATCGGTCGCCTTCACCCAGCGATTGTATTCTGCCTCGCTCAATACATTGATGGTGTTATGGCGATCGACGGCAATCTTACGGGATACGAGTGCCCCTTCGTCCCATATTTTCCCTACCCACCTGGAGACCTCTCGACCGCTGTTATCATCAATGACCTTTTTCAGGTCGGCCGGCAAACTATTGTACTTGGCCTCATTCATCGCGAACACAAAGGTCGAGTTGAAAATTTTGGGATGATGCGGTGGGAATTCGGTATGAGTCTTAGTGATTTCCTGCAACTTGAGTGAGGTAGTGACTTCCCAAGGGAGACAACTACCGTCGACTACACCCTTGGAAAGCGCTTCCGGCAACGCCGTCGCCGGCATTTGTACCGGAATCGCTCCGAGTGCCGCTATTGTTTTTGTGCCGAGGCGATGCGGCGCGGCGAGTTTCAACCCCTTCAAATCTTCAAGTGTTTTAACCGACTTTTTGCTGAAGTGGACCACCGAACCGTCATGCAAATGGGTAAAAATCAGTTTGGTACCTTTGAATTCATTCAGAGAGTTTTTCTGAATATAGTCCCACAACGCCTGACTGCCTTTCTCCGCACTATTTACCATGAATGGTAGTTCGAATACGTCGGATTTGGTAAAACGTCCAGACTGAAACGTGGGGATCGTCCAAACTATGTCGGCTAGCCCGTCACGCACTTGATCAAAAAGTTGTGACGGCATACCGCCTAGTTGCATTGACGGATAAATTTGGCACTTGAGTCTTCCGTTGGATTCCTTACTGATCTTTTCACACCAAGGGATAAGATTTTTCTTTTGAAACGTCGAAGTGGCCGGCAGGTAGTGCGAGACCTTGAGCGTCACCACATCCGATGCGGCGCAGGCAACACCGCCTACCGACAGGACTGCTACTAATGCAAACAACAAATTCATCTTGAATCGTTTCATCTCACTCCTCCTCTTTCTGGGTGGTTAAGGTCAACAAGCTGAACGGGATCCCGGGTTGTCATTGCGCAAACGTGTGAACGAAGTACAGCGAGAATAAGTAGCATGAATGCGGAATCCGTCACTTGAGAGCCTTGGCCAGGAGTTCCACGGGATGCATTACTTGAATTGATTCGTCTTTCAAATTACCGCGGATTTGCAAGCGGCATCCTGTGCATCCGGAGGCAACCACGCCGGCGCCGGTATCCTTGATCGAGGTGATCTTTTTTGAGGTAATGCCGGAGGATATGTCCGGATGCTGTACCTGAAAGGATCCGCCTCCTCCGCAGCAGGCATCCGCCTCGACCATCTCCACGAATTCAAGGCCGGGAATCTGCTTCAGCAGAGCGCGCGGTTGGTCTTTTACGCCCTGGCTTCGCAGTAGGTGGCACGGGTCATGGTAGGTCACCCGTTCATTGATGGGTCTGAAGAACTCTCTTAGATCGAAGCCCTCCAGATATTCGGAAATGTCGCTGACTCTGGCCGCCATGGAACGGGCGGGATCTGCATCTTCTCCCATCTCCTTCAGAATATGCACATAATCATTTTTCAAGGCGGCGCCGCACGTGGCACAGTCCACGATGACGGCATCAACATCCGCACGATTGAAAAGAGCAATGTTCCTACGAATGTTGTCGAGAGCCCGGTCCCTGGCTCCGGACAGAAAGATCGGCAGGCTGCAGCACATCTGATCCTTTGGAATAATGACTTCCACACCGATGCGATTCAGGATTTTTATAACGGAACGCCCCACGTTTTCGTACAGGTAGTTTGTTGCGCAGCCGGTGAAATACAGCACCCTGCCTTTGGACGCGGCGGCCGGGATAATTCCCGGGAACTGATCCCGTAACGGCTTCTTATTCAATGAGGGGAGCCTGGCAAGAGACAGGGTTCCTACTGTTGCATCTTTGGGCATGAAAGTGCGCAGCGGGGTGTCCAAGGTCCGGCCAAAGGACATGGACAAAGATAAGAGCTGATTACTTGCCAGTAATTTGAACACGCCCTTTTTTTTCCAATTCTGCCCCGACTTCTTCACCAGTTCGGCCCGCATGGCCTTCATCAGTCGGTCCACCTTGACACCGCTCGGGCAGGTTACGGTACAGCTTTCGCACAGCAGGCAGGTGAACAGGATCTTGTTGAAGTTCTCCGAGGGTTCCAATTGCCCTGCCAGGATTTTCTTGATCAATTGCACCTTGCCCCGGGGAGAAGCGCTCTCATAATTCAGTTGTTTGTAAACCTGGCATGAGTTCAGGCAGGCGCCGCATTTATTGCACTTATGAACCTCTTCCTGCAGAATTTCAGCTATCATATGGCATGCTCCAGGAAACTCCCCGGATTCAGAATCCCCTTGGGATCAAAGGCGTTTTTCAGTGACATCATCAAGTTCAGAGTGACGGAGCCCAACTGCTTGGGCAGATACTTGGCTTTATAAATACCGATCCCGTGCTCTCCCGATACCGTACCTCCCACGGACAGAACAAAATCCACCAACTCGTCCTTAGCCATCTCGACTCGCTTCATTTCCTCTTCATCTCGTTTATCACAGAGAAAAAACGGATGAAAATTGCCATCTCCGGCGTGTGCCAGGACGGCTGTCTGTACGTTGTGCCGTTCCCCGACCTCCTTGATTTTCTTGATGGCTGCGGTCAGAAAACTCACTGGTACGGTGCTGTCTTCAACCACGCACGTCGGGCGCAGTCTGCCCATGGCGCCCCCGACAGAGCGCCTGGCAGCCCAGAGTCGTTCATTTTCCTTATCCGAACTTGACAGGTGAACATCCCTTGCCCCATTTTCTCTACAGAATTCAGCCACCTGCGCGGACTGTTTTTCCACACCGTCCGGATCGCCGTCCACATCAATCAACAAGATCGCCTCCGCATCCACCGGTAGACCCATATGGGCGAAATCCTCAACCGCCCTTATGACCGTATTTCCCATGAGTTCCAGTGTCGCCGGGATAATGCCCGCTTCAAAAATTTTGGCAACAGTGGTCCCGGCGTCGTCGATACGATCGTAGATGGCCTCAAGGGTGCGCTTCGCCTTGGGTTTTGGAAGAAGACGCACCGTTACCTTGGTCACTAGCGCCAAGGTCCCTTCCGATCCACAAATCAAGCGGGTAAGATCATATCCCGCCACATCCTTGCAGGTTACGGTCCCGGTTTTCATCACTTCGCCGGAAGGGAGCACCACCTCCAACCCCAGCAGGTAATCGCGTGTAACTCCGTATTTGATTCCCCGCATCCCGCCGGCGTTCGTCATGACGGTGCCGGCAATGCTCGCGACAGCAACACTGCCCGGATCGGGGGGGTAGAAGAGATTCAGTGCATCTGCGGCTTTTTGGAGTTCGGCAACAACAACCCCCGGTTCCAGCACTGCATAGCGGTTGGCGGCGTTGACCTCAAGAATTTTGTTCATCATGGAGAAACAGAGGACAATGCCACCTTTTTTCGCCAAAGAACCCGCAGTCATGCTCGTTCCGGAGCCACGCGGGGTGACCGATATGCCATGTACGGAGGCTATCGTCATAATTCTCGATACTTCCTCGGTCGTTTTTGGAAAGAGGACCGCATCAGGGAGAAACTCCTGCAAATAGCCATCGTAGGAGTAGGTCACGAGATCTTCCGCGGTGGTTTTGAAACGTTCCTCGCCGACAACAGCTGAAAGGATGCTCAGAATTTCTTTTGTTAGCATGGTTTTCATGACCCCGTTTATGAATGATAAGGTTTGCTTCAGCTGTCATGTCCACTCGGATTGGCCCGGACCAGATGATCGGCAACAAGCTCGGATTCATACTCGTCGCTGCCACTTCGCCGCAAGATCCGCATAAGCAGACTTTTCAGATTCTGTGCTGAGAGGATCATTGGTTTTTCTCCTAGTCACCGGATACGCGAGCTGCGGTGCCCTTTGATCCTTCATATAGTTGCCTGCTCCTCATTTCCCTAGAGCAGAGTTCGGCCCAGGCCCGGTCTGTTTCCGTTTGAATGGCCTCGGTCTGCTCAGCCGATATATGGCTGAAACGCCCCTGGAGCACCAGATAGCGCTCCACCGGGATCCTTTTGGGTTGATGATTGATTTCGTAGCGCAGCCCGTCGAAGATCTCGTACAACGGGAATACATTGCTTTCCACGCTCAACCTGGAAACGAGCGGCGCCTCGTCCGGCGCGATCTTCCATCCGGTGACGCAAGGGGCCAACAGATGGATAAATCGCGTGCCGCGCATTCCTTTAGCCTTTTCAACCTTTGCCATAAGGTCTTCGGGAAAAGCGATCGAGGCAGTGGCGGCGTAGGGAATCCGATGGGCTGCCATGATTTCCATGATCTGCTTCTTGTGCCGCGTGTTGCCACTTGGAGTGGTGCCGGTCCAACTGTACTGCGGCGTGGACGACGAGACCTGGACGCCGGTGTTCATATAGCCTTCGTTGTCCAGGCAGACGTAGATGAAGTCCTCGTTCCGGTCAGCTGCTCCAGAGAGCGCCTGGAGCCCGATGTCGAAGGTGCCGCCATCGCCAGCAAAGGCCAGTACCGTGACGTCGTCCACACCCTGCCGTTTCAGGGCGGCGGATATCCCGGCCGCGGTGGGAGCTGCGATCTCGAAGGCGGAATGGAAGCTCGGCACCCCCAGGGAGGTATTGGGAAAGGGACCGGCGATAATCGCTGCGCATGAGGGTACTACCACGACCACGGTTCGAAGACCCAATGTCTTGAGTACCATCCGCATGCCCATCGGATAAGCGCAACCGGGACAGGCGGCATGGCCTGCGCGCAGCACGTCTTGTGAGATATCGCTACGCATTGTAACCTCCTTCCGCTGCTGCATCGTCGACCCAAATCGGCTGGTCCATGAACACTTCTCTCGAAAACGCGTCCTGAAGCACCCACTCGATCGAGTGCTGGTTCACATCGGTGCCGCCGATACCGGCCAGGTATCCCTGGATCTTCGGATGCCCGGGAGAATTTACCAGGGCCGCTTTGATCTCGGAGCAGAAGATGCCTTCCCGCCCGAGAGATATGTTGCGTTCGAGCACGGCAACACGCGGGGCGTTGTCCAGAACCGACCGCAAAGCCGCGACGGGGAATGGACGGAAAAGACGCAGCTTGCAGAGACCCACTTTCATACCCCGTGAGCGGAGGTTTGCCAGCGCCACCCGGGCGGTAGAGGTGATGGTGGCAGTGGTCACAAGGATCAGTTCGGCGCCCTCGCAGTCAACCGCTTCCACGAGTCCGTAACTCCGGCCAAATGTCCGCCCGAAGTCCTTGTCCACCCGTTCCACCACTGACAGGGCGTGTTCCATCGCGTCCGAGGAGAGCCGCCGGAAATCCCGGTACTGTTTAGCGGTGACGACGCCGTTGGAGAAGCCGGGATTGGCAAGGTCGAAACGTCGGGGGAGCTTGGGTGGCTGCAGCCATTCATCAACCTGCGCGGGTTCCGGCACCTCCGTGGGCTCCATGAAGTGGGAGATGAAGTTGGCTTCCAGCATCACCATGACCGGCAACATGAGTTCTTCAGCGATTTTGAAGGCCTGGATGGTCGTATCCAGGGATTCCTGGTTATTCTCGCAGTAGAGCTGCAGCCAGCCGGTATCACGCTGAGAAAGGGAGTCGGTCTGATCGCTCCAGAAGCCGTAGGGGGCCGCAAGGGAGCGGTTTACCACGGCCATGACCACTGCGGTACGGGCCCCCGCCGCGAAATGAAGCATCTCGTGCATGAACGCCAGCCCCTGCGAGGAGGTGGCGGTGAAGGTCCGCACCCCCGTCAGTGAGGCCGACAGGCAGGTGGCCATGGCCGAATGCTCGGACTCGACCTTTACCATTGTTCCGCCCAGCTCGCCTGTCGAGTCCCAATCCGAAAGCTGCTCGTAGATCGGCGTCTGGGGGGTGATCGGGTAAGCGGCCACGACATCCGGCCGACAGAGTTTGACCGCTTCGGCCACGGCGTGGTTTCCGGTGATAAATTTTCTCATAGTTCGTCTCCCATGGTTACGACGCCGCGTACGCAGACCGAGGCACAGGCGCCGCACCCTTTGCAATGATCCGGGTCAGCTTCGTAGGCGGTCTTCCCGTTTGTTTGTCCCATGGATACTTCCGGGCAAAAGGTAGCGCAGAGATCGCAGCCGATACACGTTCCACAGTAAAAGCAGCGTCCGGCTTCAGCCTCGGCCCCACCTTCGTCCAGTCCTCCGGCCACCTCCTGAAACCCGCTCACTCGCAGGTTGGCATCCAGATTCGGAGCGCTCTGAGGCTGGGTTGCAACAGCGGTGAGATAGGAGTAACGATTGATTTCGGCGGTAACATTCGGGTCGCGAATTGGCCCGGGCCTGAACAGTTCGTGTAGGGAAAATGTCTCTCTACCACCGGCAAAAGCATCGGAGACAGAGTCTGTTTTTCCGGTGAGGTCGTGGTGGATAGCTACGGCGGCTCGTTTGCCGGATGCCATGGCTTCAACCACCGTGGCCCGTAACGAACCCGCGTCTCCGGCAATATATAGTCCTGTTCTTACGGTCCGTCCCTGCCGATCGGCAGCGATGCGGCCGCGGTCCATATCTAGTTCGCTGTAAAGCGATGATGCCCCCAGGGATTGGCCGATAGCCGTAATAACCAAGTCACAGGAGAACTCGTCCGGCGCGGCCTTGGAACGGCAGCAATCGATCCCATCGGCCCGTTCGATCTCTTTGCAAAGAACCGCGCTGACCCTGCCCTGTTCCCCGACAAATTCAACCGGGTGCGCCGCAGTCCGATGCACGCCTTCTTCTTCGGCCTCCCGGACCTCATCGTCCGAATCAGGCAGCGCTTCCAGATCGGGACGGTAGAGAATATCGACCTTCGCCGCCCCGTTGCGAACGGCTACCCTGGCCGCGTCGATGGCGGTGTTGCCGCCTCCTATGACAATTACCCGCCGTCCCTTGACCTGTGCCTGCAGTGCATCATTAAGCAGAAAATCCAGTCCCGGGCAGACGCCTCCCAGTTCCTCGCCCGGGATCCCCATGGGTGTGGGAGCCCAGGTCCCCGTGGCTAACAACACCGCCCGGTGTGAACCGAGCAGTTGATCCAGTCCGGCCCGGTCCACGGGTCGATTAGTGACCGCCTCTATATCAAGCGATAGAATACGCTTCAGGTCCCGATTCAGGATCTCTTCCGGCAGGCGATACCCCGGTATTCCCCATGTCAGCAAACCACCCAGACGTTCACGTGCCTCTATAAGTCTCACCGGGTGTCCCATGCGTGCCAGATGGTAGGCCGCGGCAAGTCCGGCCGGCCCGGAGCCGATGACCGCAACCGGGAGCCCCTTGCCGGCATCGGTCAGCATCTCGGGGCGGGCAGAACCGAAATCGGATGCCGCACGCTCCATGGCGCGAATCTGTACCGAACCGTCATGGTCGCCGCGGTTGCACTTGCTCTGGCAGGCGTGATTGCAGACACGACCGCACACGCTCGGCAATGGGCTCTCTTCGAGAAAAGCGGCCAGCGCACCGTCATAATCCCCTTTCGAGGCCATGTACATGGCAGTAGCAATGTTGTTGGCATTCGGGCAGCCGACCCTGCACGGCGAATTTTTCTCTTCGAATACGGGTCGATTGCGCGACCATGAGCCGGTCTTGAATGCCTCTGTCGATAATCTGGAGATGGGGATGATCAGTTCGGGGTCCAAAAATGTGTGGTAGCTCATTACGCAACCTCCGTGATTTTGACTGCATCGAACGCACGTTGCGCAGCTTCCCGGTTGGCCCGACGCTTAACCGGGATCGCTTCAGCCAGTGCATCGAGGAGGCAGTTCAGTTCCGGTTGCCCGGCCAGCCGGCAGTAAGCCCCCAAAACGGTGGTGTTGATGATCCTTCCCAATCCTGCTTGCTCGCTCACGTATGCGGCGTCGATCAGTCCGACCCTCAAACCGTGAAGATCGCCCAATTGTTCCAGAGAACGGGTGGTATTGATCAAGATCGTGTCGCCAGGCTTGAGCAGATTGCGGACGTCTGCGGCGTCGAACAGGCTATCATCAAGATAAATCAGCGAATTGGGCCGCCTGATCTCACACTTGAGTAGCACTTTCTCCAGGTCAACCCGCAGGAACCCGACCACCGGGGCTCCCCGTCGTTCGCCTCCGTACACCGAATAACATTGGGGATACATCCCGGCATTGAAATACGACAAACCCAAGGTGCTTGCCGCAACCACAACACCTTGGCCACCCCGACCACTGATCTTAATTTCAAGCATCTTTCCTCCTCGACGGTCCGCACTTTACAAAACCTTCAATGTGGGGTACCGTATGCTGTACCCCAAAATACTGAAGGACATCCACCTTGTCAATAAAAAAAAACCGGCCGGTGGTTTTTCTGGGAAAACTTGATGTATGAGGTAGTTACCGTGGTTTCACGGTAATAATATTGACGTACCACTTTCGGTTGGGGTAAGATGTGCGGATTATAAAATAAGAGACTACAAATCGACGAAAACGAGCAGCAGGATCAGCGGACAGGAGAAGATATGATTGAAGAAGATCTGGATTCCGCCATTTCGCAACCATTAACGATTCGCGAACAAGTTTACCATCGCATCAGCGAGTTGATTTCGAGCGGTAAAATAGCACCGGCAGAGCGTATCATGGAAAACAGACTCTCTAAACAACTCGGCGTCTCCCGGACCCCTATACGAGAGGCTCTCCATATTTTGGAAATGGAAGGATTTCTGGAGGCAATCCCCAGGGTCGGTTACCAGGTCAAAGCGATGGCCTGGGAAGAATTGGAGGAAATCTGCGAGATACGCAAGGTCAATGAGACACTGGCGGTCAGTTGGGCGATCGGGAAAATCACCCCGGAAGAACTGGACGCGTTGGAGCTGAATCTGAAGCAGGCGGAAGCCGACGTGAAAGGAGGAGACCCGAGACGCTTTATCGAACGGGACGTCGATTATCACGAAATTATTGTACGGGCAAGCGGGAGCCAGAGATTGATTGAAATCTGTCAAACCTTACGCCGTCATATGCTTCTCTACCGTATCGAAACTATTTACGATCCGGATATGGTATTGAGCGTCATTGAGGACCATCGCCGCATTCTTGGCCGAATCAGAGCGCGTGACATAGCCGGCACATCTCAGGCAATCAGTGACCACCTCGATCATGTGAAGCAGGTAATTACCAACTATGTATTCGAGACAAAAAAAAGCGTGGTTAACTCTCATGACGCGACCAGAGTGCAGCCGAAGGCTAAACAAGCACTGAAACACCGACAGTAATTCCTGCCTCATCCTAAAAGTCTTCAAGGCTTCCAAGTCATTCGCCCCATTTGAGTTACCGTTCAAGCAAGCCGCTGACGCGGAAAACCGTCAGGTCAAATGGTTCCATTGGCCTCAACCGCCGCTATTGAAGCATCCAAGGGAGGGGAGAGGAGGGGGGAGGAAGTTCATCGGCATTTTGACAATTTTGTGAACTGTCAACGTTAGTTGTCGACGTCTCCTCTCTTGAGTTTGCCATGAATAATGTTTTCGACTCCGCATTCTCCATATCGGTACCTGCCTTATTCACTGGTTTTGTTGTCCTACGGACAACTTGAAGTACTATGAGCACGGATGCAATCGCTGCAACAATAAGAAGACCAAAGATAATCATTTTGCGTTCCTCGCCAATGACTGCACTTCACTCACCTGGTTGAAATCGCTACTTCCTGTAAAACCCGCACCCGACAACCACCTCGTCTGCAAGCTCAACGTAGGTAGATTTAGGGGCAATCTCATTTGTTTTGGGATTCTTAAACTGGTAATCAACCCATCCTATCCCTTTGGCTTTTGCAACGGCTACCATCTCTTTCACCATGTATTTGCCGTCAGCATCGGTTACCTCACCCATTTTCCGGCCGATCAGACTTTGGTTAAAGGGTTGGGCTAACATGAAGGTATCCTTGTCAAAGATGAATACGTATAAAGCACCGTTGACGAATTGTCCTTTGGAGTTGTTTACCTCCTCGATAAGTTTTTCCATACCATTCGCCTTATAGAAGGCTACCGCTTTTTTCACCAAGGCCACCGCATCTTCCCGGTCGTCGGCGCGCGCGCTCATGGAGCAGAGACAAATAATGGCAGCCAGCAGTAAGATTGTTATTTTTTTCATGTCCATTTCTCCTTTAGTAATCACATGGGATCAACTTTCGGCTATCATTACCACCCGCAACTCGGTTATAGATGTGGCTTCATCCGGGGGAAAAGTCGTGATGAGCGTATCCACCTTTCCTAAAGCATGAAGGATTTTAGCTAGTTCATCGGTAGAACAGATTCCGCATTGTTCAACCTTGGTGAGCAAAGGAGCGCCCATTCCGGATCGCATCGCCAAGTCCTCAATCGTGATATTTCGGTTAAGCCTTGTGGCTTTTACTAAACCTGCGATCGCCTCAAGAAAATCATGCGGATGTTGAACGTTAAACATGCCCACTCCCTTATCAAATTGATGGTATCAGGAACCTGTTTTATGCAGACGACTATGAGCATGGAAACACTCCTTGCTTTATTGGTCCAGACGCGTTGCTAGCCGACTTTAATAATGATCGAGGCGGCGGTGTCCCCGGCTGCGCAGCCGGAGAAGAGCAGGTATCCTCCCCCTTTTATGGCAACTTCTTCGATTCCCTCGATCATGAGCCGAGCACCGGTTGGGGCCTGTGGGTGGCCGTATATTAGTGAGCAACCGTAGTTGTTCATGGTGTTGACATCGAGTCCCAGGGTTCTTGCCATGGCTATGTCGTTGGCGGCAAAGGGGTTGTGGGTTTTTACAGCGCAAAGGTCGCTCACCTTGATGCCGGCGTTGTCCAGGGCCATCCGGGCCGACGGAGCGACGGCGGCTGCCATGTGCGCCTTCTTGGTGCGGGCGTAGCCGGATGAGACGATCTGAACCTCGATGTTAGGGTCGGCGCTCAGTTCTCTGGCTTTGTCGCGGGTGGAGACGCAGATGCCGGAGTTGCCGTCGGCGGGAAAAGTCTGGGCACCGAAGGTGTGCACGCCGTCCGGGAGGACGGGGCGCAGGCCGGCCAGCCCTTCCGAAGTAGTGAGCATGACCCCCTCGTCGGCTTCCAGGGTGATGGTCTTCTTCTTGGATATCTGGACTTCGACCGGGAACATGTAGCGCTTCTGAAACTCCCGGTCATTGGCAAGCGCATCTTGGTACTGCGCATAACGCCTGAGGGTGACGGCATCGCATTCTTCTCGGGTGATGCCGGCTTCTTTGCTGACGTTCTCGGCGGTCTGGATCATGGCCTGCCCGGCCCAGGGATCTTTGTTGACGTTGTCCATGACCCAGTCTTCTGCGATCAGTTTGCCGCCGGGGCCGCCCGGATTCGGCCAGACGGCGTGAGGGCCGTTGGAGCAGCGGTCGGCCAGAAGGCACCAACTGTTAGTGAACATGCCGGTCTCGATTCCCTGACCCGCCTGGTAGAGGGAAAAGGCGGAAGTGGAACAGGCCTGGGTGATAAGTACGCCGGGGGAACCTTCCGCTCCCAGCATGGCGGCGGCCCAGGGGCCAGTGTAGAACCAGTGCTGCTGGTAGACGGTGCTGCCGACCAGGACGTAATCGATTGTCTTCGGATCCCAACCCCTGCGTTCAAAAAAACGTTTCGAGGTGGCGGCCCCGAGAACAATTGAGTTCTCGTTAGCCAGGGTGCCCTGCCATTTGGCAAAGGGGGAGCTGTAGTAGCCGCGGTAGGGGATGAATGCTTTTTTCAACATATAGTTTCTCCTTGAAATTGGTTCTCGCCGATAGGCCCCTCGGTCCTTTCCATAAGCTCCATGAGTATTACGGCCTCAAACTTTGTGTAGAGATCGTCCTTTCCCTGTGCGGGTTTCTTGTCCCCTGAAGCATGAGTCGCGGTGAGGAAATCAGCCGCGCCCGGCATCCAAAACGAAAGGATGGCTTCGATGCGCTCTTTCATGCGAGTAGTTTTTCCAGGGCGTCTGCGACAAGGACGCCAACCAGATGTTTGCGATGATGAGGGGATACCTCCATACGCGACACGGGTTTCACCTGTTTTCTGGCGACATCCGCCAGTTGGTCGATCATCTCGCGAGTCAGGGTATTTCCCGAAACGATCCCTTGGGGCACGGTAATCGGGAGTGGACGGGAACCTGCTCCAGTGACGGCAACCCGCAGGTGAGGAGGCAAGCCCGGCCGTTCATTGAGAACAGCGGCAACCCCGACAATGGGGAAATCCACCGCGCCACGTTTGCGATACTTGAGATAGGTCCCTCGCTGTCCCATTGCCGGCGGCGGGATAACCACCTCGGCCAACAGTTCGCCGGAGCGCAGATCGGTATGGTGCATGCCGTCGTCAAGGAAGAATTCCTCAAGCGGCACGGTCCGTTCCCCACCGGAGCTTACCAGTCGCACCTTTGCTCCCAGCGCCAGGAGAGCGGCGGCGGTGTCGCCGCTATACAGGGCCCAGCAACGCCTCCCCCCTTTCGCCATGTAACAGACGGATCCGCCGTTCTTGAAACAATTCTGGCGCGCCTCCCTCCATGCCGTGCCCTGCTGAAAATACCAGCAACGGGGTTCCAGGCAGATATTGCCGCCGATTGTCCCCATGTTCTGCAATTGAGCGGCCCCAACTGCGAGAGCCGCTTCGGCAAGGATCGGATACCGCTGCCGGACCAAATCCGAACGTTGCACCTGCGTGAGTGTCGCAAGCGCCCCGACTCGCAGTTCATCGCCAACCATCCTGATTTCGTTCAAGCCGTCCACACGCTTTAGGTCGATGAGGAACTCCGGCTGCGCCACGCCATACTTCATCCGGACAATGATGTCGGTACCGCCGGCAATGACTGCCGCCTTTGGCCCGAGCTCGCCCAGGAGAGCGCACGCCTCCGACAGCGTTCCGGGTGCCAGGTGCTCGAATGCTTTCAATCTCATGATCGTCCCTCCACTTTCGCTGCGTCCTGCGCTTTTTTATCTCTCAAGGCCTTGAGCACCTTCTCGGAGGTCACCGGCAGGTCGGTGATCCATACCCCGATCGCGTTGTGAATGGCATTGACAATCGCGGGAATGGTGGATACCTGTGTCCCTTCTCCGGATTCCTTGGCGCCGAAGGCACCGACCGGATCGATGGTTTCGATGGAAAGAGATACCATCTCCGCGGGGAGGTCGTACACGGTGGGAAGGCCGTAGGCGGTCAGGCTTGGAGTCATTGTCTGGCCGTCCTCTTCGACGCAATGCTCATAAATCGTATGTCCGACCCCGCCGGCGATGGATCCCTCATGCTGTCCCTCTACCGCCAAGGGGTTCAGTGCGAAGCCAAGATCGTGCGCCACCACCATGCGCGGGACGCTCACCTTGCCGGTCCGGGTGTCAATTTCGACCCAGGCGGCCTGGGTGCCGAAACTGTAGGCGCCGCCGGCATCGCCTTCGCCGGTATCGAAATTGAGCGGGGGGATGCTTTGGCCCCAGCTCCCCTGGCCGATGACCGTGGTCCCGGAACCCCAGGCCACGGTCTGGCGGGCAAGGTCGCGAAACCTGAGCGACCTCTCCGGGGCACTTTTGACGAAGACCTTGCGGTCGCGGAATGCTATCTCACCGGGATCCGCCTTCAGCAGTTGCGCCGCCACTTGCAACAGTTGCTTCTTGGCGTCTTGGGCCGCGATCAGTACGGCATTTCCTGCAGTGGAACTAACCCGGCTGCCGAAACTACCCGGATCGACCGGGGTCACGGCGGAGTCGGTCTGCGGAACGAAGACATCTTCAAGCCTGGTTCCCAGGATCTCGGCGGCGATCATGGCAAGCGCGGTTTCCGAACCCTGCCCGGCATCGGTCGATCCGGTCAAAAGCGAGATGGTGCCGTCCTCATGTACCTTGATCACCGCCGTGCAGCAGTTGTGACCGGTCAGGCGGGCTCCGGACTCGAACGAGTTGCAGGCAATCCCCACCCCCTTGGCGATGCGCCCCAAGGGCTGGTCCTTTTTCTCACGCCAGGGGCGGTAATGCGTCTCCCACTCCGCCGCCTTGACCGCTTCGGTGATGGTTTCCTGCAATCCGCAGCTCTTGACATGCATCCCGCTGGGCGTCGTATAGCCGGTGTAAGCTCCATTTATCTCGCGAATTTTTATCGGATCCAGACCAAGATCCTCGGCGATCATGTCGAGTTGGACGTCGGCCGCGAAGCGAATCTGTTGGATGCCGTTACCCCGTTGCGCCACGGAGATGGGGCGGTTCGTATAGACGCGGAAGGCCTCGAAGCGCACGTTGGGAACCACGTAAGGTAGATTCATGAAATAGAAGGCATTGGCAATGGTACTCGGCCCGACGCCGGTTCCCGCACCGCCGTCGGCGATGATGTGAGCTTCGTGGGCGAGCAGCGTGCCATCCTTTTTCACCCCCGTTTTCAGCCGTACGATCATCGGGTGCCGGCGACGGTGGGAGGAGAGGATTTCCTCCATGGTAAGCACGATTTTCACCGGCCTGCCGCTCTTCTTGGAGAGCATTACGGCGCAGAAATCGACCGGATACCCCCCGTTCTTCCCCCCGAATCCTCCGCCGATATATGGCTGGATCAGGCGCACGTTGCTCAGAGGCACGTTGAAGCAATTGGCCAGGTTGCGGTAGAGGAAGTAAGGACTCTGCTTGGAGGCCCAGATGGTGATCCGGTTGGGCGCCTCCCAGATCGCCAGCGCGGCACAGGGCTCCAGAAAACCGTGCAGTACCGACTGACTATAGAAGCGGTCTTCCCTGATGTAGTCCGCTTCCTGAAATGCCTTATCTACGTCGCCGAAGCCGGTATTCATATGGACGCTGATATTGCCCGGCTTATCCTCGTGAATACGCGGCGCTCCCTCCCTGAGGGCTGCCTCGGGATCGGTTACCGACGGCAACACCTCGTAATCCACCCGGATCAAGGCCAGCGCCGCCAATGCGGTGTCCTCGTCGACGGCCGCCACGGCCGCGACCTCTTCACCCAGATAGCGCACCTTGCCCCTGGCCAGGGGATACTCGTCGCGCGTGTCGGGCTTCAATCCATAGCGGTAATCCCCGAAATCGGTGCCTACGATGACGGCACGCACCCCCGGTAGACGTTCCGCTGCAGAGGTGTCCATGTTCAGAATCCTGGCGTGGGCATGGGGACTGCGCAGAATCTTGCCGTGCAGCATCCCCGGCAGTGCCAGATCATCGGTGAAGCGGGCCGTACCGGCGGCCTTTACGGGTCCATCAACTCTGGGTAATCGCTTGCCCAGCACTGCATAATCCGACATAGCTAGCCTCCTGACGTTCTCTGTTATGCGTTGGCTTTTTTTGCCGCCGTCAACTCAATGGCTTCCACGATTTTGGCATATCCCGTACAGCGACAGAGATTGCCGGCAATGGCCCTTTGCACGTCGGCTCTTTCAGGATGCGGCTTCTCGTCAAGCAGCGCCTTGGCCGACAGAATCATGCCTGGCGTACAAAACCCGCACTGGACGGCCCCGCAATCGACGAAGCTCTGCTGGATCGGGTCGGGACAATCTCCGTCACCCAGCGCCTCGATGGTTACAATCTCCTTTCCCTGCACCTCCACAGCCAGAGTCAGGCAGGACAGGACCGCCTTGCCGTCGATTATGACCGTGCAGGCGCCGCAGTCTCCGACCCGGCATGCCCTCTTGGTGCCGGTAAGCCCCAATTGTTCTCGCAAAACCTCCAGAAGCATCCGTTGCGGCACAACCGTCACCGTATGCAGCGTCCCGTTAACTTTCAGATGAATGATCTGATCCGACATAGAGCTCTCCTTTTAACGCATAAATGAACCGCAACCGCAGGCGACGGCTTCAGATCCGGCCGCCACCGGCGACAGGCCTCTCGGACCTTGAGCAACCCGGCTCGCCGGCGGATTATCTCAGCCCGCCGCGGGCTAGATCGTGAACGACTGGCCCGGCTTCAGCATCACCGCTTCGATGCCTGGATAGCGGGCAAGCTCCGAGGAAAACTCCTCGTGACGCTCCAACATGAATTCAAGCGGGGGAAAGGCCTGGATAAGTCCCCTCATTCCCTCGGGGTCTGCTGCGTCCTGCGGCCTCGGGAACCAGTGACACGGGATGGCGTGTTTCACGCCCAGTGCCCGGGCGGCATACGCTCCCTCGGCAGGCCCCATGGTAAAGATGTCGCCGATCGAGAGCACGGCGAGATCGGGCTTATAGAGGGGCTTGATAAGGGTCTCCATCTCCGAGGTATACGAGGTGTCTCCCGAAACGTAGATCGTGTACCCATCCTCCAGGCGGATGACGAAGCCGCCGGGTGCGCCGGCCGACTCGAAAGAGCGGTCCTCGCCGAAGCTGGAGCTGTGGTTGGCTGCCACGAGCGTCACCCGGATGCCGTCGAGCAGCGGATAGCTGCCGCCGAAATTAAGGGGAAACACGTTGGGGACGCGGCCGGCGAACTCCTTGAGAAAGTGCTCGTACTGGACCACGCCCATCACCCGGCCGTTCGCCTTCAGCAGCGTCTCAAAACCCAGGCTGTGATCGAAATGGGCATGGGTACAGAGCACCAGGTCCACATCCTCCCATTTTTCCGGGTTTAGCCACTGTTTCGGACAGGTGGGGTTGCCCTCGATCCAGGGGTCTACGACGATGACTTTCCCTTTTTGGGTCTTGATGCGCAGCATGCTATGGCCAAGAAGCGTGATCTCCATCTCCTCTCTCCTTTTTCAACGACTCCCCTTAGGGTGGATATATCCGGTTGTCCATTCGGCATCGGCTCGGCGAGGGGCGCAAACTCCCGGCCCGGGTGCGTTTACCGGCAAGGACCGGGCAATCAATGAGACATGAGAACCGGCACGGCAAGGTGTTTGAGGACGTGCCGTGCAACCGGACTCAGAGCCGTGTTTCCCCTCAGCGTGGGGGCGTAGACGCCCATTACCAGCAAATCGACGGCATTTTCGCAGGTAAGGTTCAGCAGCATGTCCGCGATGCTGTTATTCCCCGTGCAGACTTGATCAACCCGCGCCGCCACCTTGTGTTCGGCAAGAAAACCAAGGATCTCCATCGTATGGCCGCTGGTTCCGGCAGCGGTTGCATCTTCCGCGCGTATCACGGAGACGAACCGGGCCTTCTCCAGATGTGGCAGCGCGTCGTTGATGCTCCTGACCGATTCCCGCCCCGCCTTCCAGGCGATCATGATTCGATCCGCCGCGGTTGCAAAGCTCCCCGCGTAGGGAACGACCAGCACGGGCCGCCCGCAGGCCATTACCAGGCGTTCCGGAAGGTCCGTGGGGACGTTACGGCTTGGCGAGCGATAGTTGGTCTGACCGACGATGACCAGATCCGTGTAATAGGCTCGGAGGAGCACGATATCCGTGGCGCTCGCCCCGACGGCCGACAAGTCGAGACCGACCCATTCCGAGGCAATCCCGGCAGCGGCGGTTTTTTCCCCGAACAGCTGCTCGAATCTTTCGGCGTTCGACTCCTCCTCCAGATCGCGCGGTTCATAGTAGGGGTTGGGAATCGGATACAGCCCCCGGAGTTTGGCCCCGTGTTTCCGGGCATAGAGAATGGCCAGTTCCAGTCGCGCGCTTGCCGCGGCCGAACTGTCGAGATGTACCAGTATGTCCCTGATTGCCATGCAAAACCCCTTGCCTGTGGTTGGTGGGCGCCCGGAGTGTTGGTCTCCCGGCAACGCTTAATTCTTGCTTTTCCCTAGATACGCGCTCTTCACGACGGCATTCTCGATCAGCTCGTCGGCCGGACCTTCCAGGACGACCTTGCCGGTCTCCAACACATAGCCGCGGTCCGCCAACTTGAGGGCGGCCTTGGCGTTTTGCTCCACCAGCAGGATGGTCATGCCGGTTTCCCCGCGCAGTCGCTCCAGCACCCGGAAGATCTCCTGCACCACCAGCGGAGCCAGACCCATGGAAGGTTCATCCAGCAACAGCAGCTTCGGCTTGGCCATCATCGCCCGGCCAATGGCCAGCATCTGTTGTTCCCCCCCCGACATGGTGCCGGCCAGTTGTTCGCGGCGCTCCTCAAGACGGGGAAAGAGCGTGAAGACCTGTTTCATGTCGTTATGAATGGCCTTTTTCCCTTCGCCGCCGCGATAGCGCAGGTATGCCCCCAGTTCCAGATTGTCTTCCACCGAAAGCGGTTTGAATACCTGCCTGCCTTCGGGCACCTGGGAAATACCGAGTTTAACGATCCGGTCAGGCAACAGCGCGCAAACCGGCTCGCCGCGGAACAGGATCTCGCCGGCGGCGGCCGGCGTCACGCCGCAGATGGTGTTGAGCATGGTGGTCTTGCCGGCACCGTTGGCCCCGATCAGGGCCACAATCTCACCCTCGCCCAGATGCAAGGAGACGTCTTTCAGGGCGCGCACCTTGCCATAGTAGGTATTGACATTTTCGACACGGAGCATGGTTATTCGTCCTCCCCAAGGTAAGCCGCGATAACTTCGGGATTGTCCTGTGTCTCGCGCGGCGTACCCTCGGCCAGTTTCTTCCCGAGGTTCAGTACCACTATCCTGTCGCAGATCTCCATGACCAGTTCCATGTCGTGCTCGACTAGTACTACCGTGATGCCGGTTGCCCGGATGCGTTCGATGAGCCGGGAAAGGGCCAGGGTCTCCTGGTTGTTGAGACCGGCCGCCGGTTCGTCCATCAGGATGACTCGCGGTTCCACGGCGAGAGCGCGCGCGATCTCGAGCAGGCGTCCCTGGCCGAAGGGGAGGTTTGCCGCGGTGGTCTCCGCCAGATCGGAAATCCCCGTGAAATCCAGCCACTTCAGGGAATTGTCCCTGATGCGTCGCTCTTCCGCGACGCTCCAGGGCATCTTGAGAGCGCAAGCCAAAAGCCCGCTGCTGCTTTTGGTGTGCATGCCGACCATGACGTTCTCGTGTACGGTCATGCCGCCGAACAGCTCGATGTTCTGGAAGGTGCGCACCAGTCCCAGCCGGGCCAAACGTTCCGGAGGAAGACCGGAGACATCCGTTCCCTCCAAAACCACCTTGCCGGCGGTCCGGGTGTAAATGCCGGTGATGATGTTGAAGAGAGTGGTCTTGCCGGCTCCGTTGGGGCCGATCACTCCGGTGATGTCGCCCTTGGCGATGGTGAAGGAGACGCGATCAAGGGCGATGACTCCGCCGAACAGCTGGCTGACGCCGGAAACCTCAAGCATGCTCGACACCCCCTTTGCGCTTTGCCAGCCTGCGGCGCAGTTCGGGAAAACCGCGTACCAGCCCTCCCGGCATGAACATGACCATCAGTACCAGCAAGGCGCCGTAGATGACGATGTCGTAGTCATTGGCTCCCCGCAGTATCTCGGGCAAAAGCGTCAACAGCGCCGCGCCCAGAAAAGGACCATAGACGCTCCCCAGTCCTCCGATCACCACCATGGTCAAAAGCTCGACCGAAAAATTGAAGCCGAAGGAGGCCGGTGAGATGAAGGTCATGCAATGGGCGTACAGGCTGCCGGCCAGCGAGCAGATAATGGCCGAGAGGGCGAAGATCTGCACCTTGAGCAGCCGCGCATTGACCCCCACCACGCGTGCCGCCACCTCCGAGTCGTTTATGGCCTTCAGGGCGCGCCCGATCCGGGAGTTAGCCACGTTGAGGGAAAAAAGGACGGTGACCAGGGCAAAAAACCAGACCAGGTAGTAGTTTTTGCAATCCGAATCGAAGGTCAGGCTGCCGATGGAGAGATTGGCGATGCCGGAGAGTCCGGAGGGCCCCCCGGTCAGTTCGATGGTCTCGTTGAAGACGATGTAGATGATGATGCCCATGCCGAGCGTCGCCATGGCCAGGTAGTGCCCCCTGAGCTTCAGGATCGGGAAACCGAGCAGGCCCGCCAGGCAGCCGACCAAGGCCGCGGCCGCAGGCATGGCAAGCCAGGGGTTCCAGCCGTACGTCACCGTCAGGATGCCGGACAGGTAGGCCCCCAGCCCGAAGAAACCGGCATGTCCCAGCGAGATCTGGCCGGCATAGCCAAGCAGCAGGTTCAGTGCGATTGCCAGCATGGTGTTGATGCCGACAAACAGCAGCACGTTTATCAGATAGCCGCCCCGGCAGGCGAGCGGCACCAGGCATACGAAGAGCGCGAAGGCCAGAAATTTCAGGAGTTCCCTTTTCATGTCGTCAAACCCTCTCGCTTTCCGGTTTGCCGAACAAACCTTGCGGACGCAGGAACAAAAGCAGCAGCAGGACGATAAAGGCGATGGCGTCCTTGTAGCCGGAAGAGATCAGCCCTGCCCCCATCGACTCCAAAACCCCCAGAATCAGTCCGCCCATCACGGTGGGAATGCCGCTGCTCATGCCGCCGACGATGGCCGCGCAGAAACCTTTCAGTCCGAGCATCCCCCCGACGTCGTAGGCCACCATGGTGAGCGGAGCGACGATGATGCCGGCCACCGCTCCCATGGCCGAGCTGATGGCGAAGGAGAGCATTACCATGCGCCGGACGTCGATACCGACCAGACTCGCGGCGCGGCGGTTATAGGCGCAGGCCCGCATCGCCTTGCCGCTGATGGTGCGATTAAAATAGAACTTGTTGACGGAGACCATCAGCAACGTGACCCCGAGTATCCAGAGGTGTTGAGGCAGTATGGTGGCCCCGCCGATGGAGATCGGCTCATCGCCGGAAAAGGAAGGAATGGCGTGGGTGTCCTTGCCCCAGACCAGCATCGCCAGTCCCCGGATCAGGATGCTGCCGCCGATGGTGAGGATAACCAGGTTGATGGGGGTCGGCCGGCGAAGCGGCCGAATGGCGAGACGCTCGAACAGGATGCCGGCCGCGGTGGATGCCGCTATGGCGCACGGTATCGCCAACCAGAGCGGGAACTTGAGCATTTCCAGAAAAAAGAGAGTCAGCATGCCGCCCAGCATGACGAATTCGCCCTGAGCAAAGTTGATGATGCCGGTAGCGTTGTAGATGATGGAAAATCCAACGCCGATCAGAGCATAGATGGCACCGATGGAAAGACCGGAGAGGAGGTATTGAAGTATCTGACTAAACTGCATGGAGTACCCCGTTTCGACAAGCAGTGATTCCCCGCGGCCCTTGCCCATGGAAGTTCATGGAAACCGCTTTCCTTCGGAATAAGCGCCCTCCGACGGAGCCGGAGGGGTACCTTTGGTTGCGACGCGAACTCGTTTCTTTGCGGCACCGGCGGATTTCGACACTGGCCGGCTCTCGACCATGCGGACCTAAGCCTGATGTGAACCCGACCATTACCTGGCCAGCGCCCACTCCCCGTTGGTGATTCTGACCATCTCGAAGGCGGAGAGGTCAAGACCGTTGTGGTCTTTGGGGGACATCGTGAAGATGCCGGAGACGCTGACTAGCTTACTGGCATGTTCGATGCCGGTTCTGATCTGCTCGGGCGTGCCTCCCCCCGTTTTGATGGCGTTGCTTATCAGCTGGAAGGCGTCATAGGCGTAGCCGCCGAAGGTGGAGGCTTCCTCGTGATACGCCTCGTAGTACTGTTGAACGTACTCCTTGAGCAGCTTCGCCTGGGGGTCGCTCTTGGAGAGGAAATTGTAGATCGCCAGCTTGCCGGTCGGCAGGATGATTCCTTCGGCGGCGGCTGCGCCGGCCAGCCGGATGTACTCCTTGGAGGCGACGCCGTGACTCATGTAGAGCGGGGTCTTGATGCCGAGTTGCTTGACGTTTCTAGTGATGACCGCCGGTCCGGGATTCGTGCCCCAGCAGATGATGGCGTCCGGTTTGATGCTCCGGATCTTGGTCAATTGTGCGGTCATGTCGGTGTCTTTGGGGCCGTAGACTTCGTCGGCCAGGATGGTGAAGCCTTTCTGCTTGGCAAGCAGCTTCAATTGCTCGCGGCCGGAGGCGCCGAATCCGTCGGTGACGGTCAACAGGGCGATGGTCTTTTGCTTTTTGCCGGCCATGTAACCGAGGATCTTCTCGACTGCGACATGGTCGTTGGCCGGGGTCTTGAATACACAGTGCTTGGCCGGTTCGGTGATCTTGACGCCGGCTCCGCAGGATATCATGGGGATCTTCTCCCTCTCCGCCACGGGGATGACCGCCATGCTCTCGCCGGTCGTGGTCGGGCCGAGGATGACGCTTACCTTGTCGTCCTTGATCAGCTTGGTGGCCAGCTGCACGGCCTTGGTGGCGTCGCCGCCGGTATCGTAGATGACGGCCTCCAGTTTCATGCCGTTTATGCCGCCGTTTTCGTTGGCTTTCTTCACCAGCAACTCGAAGGTTTTCTTCCCCGGATCGCCCAGAAACGAGGCCGGACCGGTCACGGCAAACAACCCGCCGATCTTGATCGTGCCGGCGGCCAAGGCGCTGCCGCAAAACAACATCACCGTCAATCCGGAAACCATGCCCACGAAACGTCTTCTCATCGTAAACCTCCTGTCCATGCTTGTAATTGAAAGAGGGTGGCAATGCCGGGCTGTCATCTCTTCCCGGCTGATTTGGTCTCGATCGCCTTCACCAGGCCGCGGATCATCGCATTGTACGGGGTGGCGACGCCGGCCCGCGCGCCGTATTCGACGATTTTACCGTTGATGTAGTCGATCTCGGTCAGCCTCCCCGCCTCAACGTCCTGGAGCATCGACGGTTTGAGATTGCCGGCTTTCTTTATGTAATTGATGCTGTAGGGGTAGAAGTCCTCCCCAAGGTCAAAGTTGTTGGCTTGAGCCACCTGCATCCCTTCCTTGATGAGGTCGTCGACCAGATTGAAAAGGATGGGGTCGCTCACGGTTTCCACGATGGTATTGCCGGTAACGGTACAGATAGCCATCATGCAGGAGTTCAGCACCGTCTTGCGCCAGACCATATCGGCCAATTTGTCGGTACGATGCGTGTCGAGCCCGCACCCGGTCAATGCTTCGCAGATACCGACGGCGGCATCTTTGGAGATCGGGTCAAGCTCCTGAAGGCAGTTGGGGCGGTGGTGAAAGACAACCCGGACATGGCAGGGATTAACAGGGGCGCAGCCGTAGTTGACGATGCCCCGCATGACGTATTTGGCCCCGAGGGTCTTGGCAAGATCGAGTTCGGTGTCGATGCCGTTTTGCCAGCTGACGACGTAACGCCCCTCGGCAACGAAGCCCTGCAGTGCCGAGGCAACCACGGGGAGGGCCGTGGCTTTTACCGTAACGAAAACGACGTCCGGAGGATCGGAGATGAGATCCTCGATGCGAGTGGTAACTTTGGCAACCTTCGCCTGCAGGTTGTCGGCCCCCTCGACGATGACGCCGGGGTCCAGGGCGGGGACAAGCAGACCGGGGACGACGTCGCACAGGGTCACCCGGTAACCTCCCGCGGCGAGAAAGGCGGCGACCACTCCTCCCACCGGGCCGGCGCCGATGACGGCGAACTTCTTCGGTTGGTAACTGCTTTTTTTGGGCATGTTGCAGACTCCTTCTTTTTTGTTTTTGAGCCGCCGCCCTCTTGCCGGGGGGAGAGGGCGGGCGCGGTTTTGGGTTTCTCAGGCGGACGCGATGCGCACCATCGTCCCCCTCAAGCGACGGTCCCCTTCTTCCGGCGCTCCGAGAGGCGCACTCAGACGGCGGCGCCGCCCTGGAGGGCACTCAGGTTAACCTCGACCCCTTTCCCCTTGGAAAGCGACCTGACCACCTCCTCGATCACCTGTCGATCCAGGGGGAGGTACTTCATTACCGAGCCGACCATGACCATGTTGACCGCCCGGGCATCGCCGGCATTTTGGGCGATGGAGAGCGCGTCGAAGCCGCGGGCGCTGCCGCAGGCACCGGCGATCCGCGCCTCGACGTCCGGGGGGTAGGTGGCCAGGCCGGAGGCCACGGTGCTCGGGTTGATGGTCACCGTGTTGTATACGAGGATGCCGCCGGGCTTCAGGTAGTGCAGGTACCTGAGTGCCGCCAGGGGTTCGAAGGAGATCAGGATGTCGGCGCAATTGGGAAGGACCGCCGGCGAGAGCACCTGTTTGCCGATACGCACGAAGGAGATCACGCTCCCTCCCCGCTGGGCCATGCCATGCACCTCGTTTTGCTTGACGTCCAGGCCGTTGGCCAGCGCGCTTTCGGCCAGTACCTTGGAGGCCATCAGCACTCCCTGCCCGCCGACCCCGGCGATCACGATATTGAATATTTGCATTGCTCCCTCCCTTTATTGAGCTTCGGACATCGCGTCGAATTTGCACAGCTGGGAGCAGACGCCGCAGCCGTTGCAGATGTTGGGGTTGACCGTCACTTTCGGTTTATCGCCGGCGCTCTCCAGTCCCAGGGCCACGCAGGCGGCCTTGAGGCAGGCGCGGCATCCCGTGCACTTGTCCGGATCGACCGTCACGATCGGCTGTTTCACCCGGTAACGCAGTATGCAGGGGTTCTTGTCCACCAAGACGTAAGGACCGGGGGTTTCCAGCCCCTTCTTGATGGCCGCCTCGGCCTCTTGCAGGTTGTAGGAGTTGATCTCGACCACGTGTTCGGCCCCCATCACCCGGGCCATGGCCGCTATGTCCACCTGCTTGGCCGCTCCCCCCTGCAGGACGTTGCCGCTGCCCGGGTTTTCCTGTCCTCCGGTCATGCCGGTGGTGCGGTTGTCCATGACGATGACCAGGGCGTTGCCGTCGTTGTAGATCAGGTTCACCAGCCCGGTCATCCCCGAGTGGAAAAAGGTGGAATCGCCCAGAACGGCTACGGGTTTTTCGGTTCTGCCGGCAACCGCGTTCACTTTGGCCATGCCGTGGGCCGAGCTGATGGAAGCTCCCATGCAGATGCAGGTGTGCATGGCGCTCATGGGAGGGAGCGCGCCCAGGGTATAGCAGCCTATGTCGCCGGCGACGAAGACCTTGAGCTTGCTGAGGATGGAGAAGAGCCCGCGGTGGGCGCAGCCCGGACAGAAGGTGGGGGGGCGCTGGGGGAGGTCCCCGATCGGCGCCATGCCCGGATCGGGTGCGACCTCTCCGGCCGCCGCCCGGATGATGCCGGCATCGACCTCCAGGCAGTAGGAGATTTTATTCTTGCCGATATCCACGCGAATGCCCATGGCCCGGATCTGTTCCTCGAAGATGGCGTCCATCTCCTCGACGATCATGAAGCGCTCCACCTTGCCCGCGAACTCCCGGATCATCTTCTCCGGCAGCGGGTGGACCAACCCGAGCTTCAGGATGGAGGCGTTCGGGTAGGCCTCTTTCGCATGCTGATAGGATACGCCGGAGGTGAGGATGCCCAGCGCGGTATCGCCCATTTCCACCCGGTTAAGCGGCGTGGTTTCCGCGTACTCCTTCAGCTTGAGCAGGCGCGCCTCGACCTGCACGTGCTTGATCTTGCCGAAGTTGGGGAGCATGACGTTCTTCGGCACGTCCTTGATCCACTCCCCGACCTGCGGCTCGATTTTTTCCCTCTGCTCGACGCAACCCTTGGCATGGGCCGTGCGCGTGGTGGTGCGCAGCATCACCGGCGTGTCGAAGAGCTCGGAGAGCTCGAAGCCGGCGCGCACGAAGTCATACGCCTCCTGGGAATCGGCGGGGTCCAGCATCGGAACCTTGGCGAACTTGGCGTAATTGCGGCTGTCCTGCTCGTTCTGGGAGGAATGCTGTCCCGGATCGTCGGAGACCATCAGGATCAGTCCCGCATTGACGCCGGTGTAGGTGAAACTCATCAGCGCGTCGGCGGCCACGTTGACCCCGACGTGCTTCATGGTGGCCAGAGCCCTGCCGCCGGCGATCGACGCGCCGATGGCCGCTTCCAGCCCCACCTTTTCGTTGGGCGCCCATTCGCAGTAGACCACCCCCAGGCGGCCCACCTCCTCCAGCACCTCGGTACTGGGGGTGCCGGGATAGCCGGACGCGAACACCCCGCCGGAATCGCCGAAACTCAAAGCGATTGCTTCATTGCCAGAAATGATTTTTTTCATAGATGATATCTCCTCTCGATATGGCTTTCCGTTTCGCGGCCTTGGCCGCACAATGGCAGTAAACGGTTTCCTTGCCTTCCTTCCGGCTCCCGGCAGGAGGTCCGTTACAGGTACCTCAACTCCTTTCCCCGCTCGATCAGCTCCTCGCGGAACCTGGGATGAGCGATGTCGATCAGCGCCTTTGCGCGTTGACGCAGGTTCTTGGCGTACAGATCCGCCACTCCGTACTCCGTCACCACGTAGCGAACATGGTTGCGACTGGTCACCACGCCCGCTCCGTGCTTCAGCATGGGAACTACCTTGCTCACCAGGGTCCCGTCCTTCATGACCGAGGTGCTCGGCATGGCGATGACGGACACCCCCCCCCGGGAGCGCGAGGCGCCGTAGACGAAGTCCAGTTGCCCCCCCACGGCCGAGTACATCCTCGGGCCGATGCTGTCGGCGCAGACCTGGCCGGTGAAATCCACCTCTATGGCGGCGTTGATCGAGACCATCCGGTCGTTTTTCATGATCACGAACGGGTCGTTGATGTACTCGGTGCGGTGCATTTCGATCAAAGGGTTGTTGTGGGCCCAGCCGTAGAGGCGCTTGGTCCCGAGGAGAAACCCGCAGACTATCTTCCCCTTGTGAAGGGTCTTGCGTGAGCAGTTGATGACCCCGGCCTCCACCAGATCGATGACCCCGTCGGAGATCAATTCCGAATGGATGCCGAGGTCCTTTTTAGTGAACAGATGTTTCAGCACGGCGTCGGGAATGGAGCCTATTCCCAACTGCAGGGTGGCGCCGTCGGGTATCAGGCCGGAAATATGCCCTGCGAGCCGTTCGACGGTTTTCGGGTCCCCCTCTTCGCCCATATGTCTTTCGGGAAGGGGCGAATCGGCTTCCACGATGTGGTGCATGCGGGAGACGTGCATGAAGGTGTCTCCCAGCATCCGCGGCACGTGCGAGTTTACCTGGGCTATAACCGTCCGGGCGGACTCGGCAGCCGTTATGGAGAGACCGGATTCCGTCCCCAGGGAGCAGTATCCGTTTTCGTCGGGCGGCGATACGTTGAGAAAGGCGACGTCGAGGGGGAGATGACCGTTCTTGAACAACAGGGGATATTCCGAGAGCAGTACCGGCGTGAAATCCGCGCGCCCTTCGTTGACGGCCTGACGGACATTGGGGCTTATGAACATGGTGTTGACCCGGATGTGCCCTTCCATCTCAGGGGCCACGTAATCCGACGGACAGATGGTCACCGCCTGGTCGACTTCCACGTCATGAAGTTCCGGCGCGCGTCTCACCAGCGCCTCCAAAAGTTGCATGGGTACGGAAGCGTTTCCCGTCAAAAAGATGCGATTGCCGGACTTGACTGCCAGGATCGCTTCGTCGGCGCTCTTCACCTTTGAGGCGTAATTTTTTCGCCAATCCTTGATTCCACAGACAGCGGTGCTCATAAATCTTCTCCTCGTTTGAATTATTTTCTTCCTGTCAGAGACGTCATCCCGATTCGACTTTCACCTGCGCGGGAAGCTCAAATCCTGATCCTTCCGTCTACTGCGTACACGCAGTCCGCAAAGGCCATGATCGGATTCATATCCATTTCCTGGATCATCGGCAGGTCCGTGAGCAACTGGGATACGCGCTGCACGAGATTGACGATCCCTTCCCTGTCTACCCCCGTCTCGCCTCGGATGCCGTCGAGCAGGGGCGCGGTCTTGATGGTCGTCAGCATCTCCCGGGCTTCCGGCCCCGTCACCGGGGCGATCTTGAAGACCACGTCCTTCAGCACCTCGACGTAGATGCCTCCCAGGCCGAACATCACCAGGTGCCCCAGTTCCCGCTGGGCGGTGGCGCCGACGATCAACTCGCGGCCGCCGGGAAGAAATTTCTGGACCAAGAAGTTCAGCCTGCCGAACGAGCCGAGACGGCTCTGCATCTCCTCGACCGTTGCGCGCACCGCAGCGGCATCCTTCAGGTTGACGGCAACGCCGCCCAGGTCGCTCTTGTGATCGATCTGCGCACAATCGACCTTTACCACCACCGGGTAGCCGATCCTGTCGGCTGCCGCAGCGGCTTCGGCGGCGGTTGCAGCCCCCCCCCAGCCGGCAACGGGTATGCCGTAGGCCTCAAAAATCGTGTAAACGTCGGCGGCGGCAAGGACGCTGGAGCCGGCCCGCTGCGCCTTTTCCACGATCGACCTGGCCTTTGCGGCATCGACGTCGGCGAAGATCTCGGGGAGGCCCAGGTCGCGCTTTTTGAGGCGGCCGTATTTGGCAAGGGCGCCCAAGGCCCTGGCGGCATCGCTTGGGTTCGCGTAACAAGGGATTCCCCCCTCCTTGAGGATGCGCATGGTTATCCGGAAACCCTCAAGACTCAGGTTCGTCAGGAAGTTGCAGACGATCGGCTTGCCCGATAGCTTATTGACCTCCACGATCTGCCGGGCGATCTCATGGGTATCGGCGAAAGGCGCCGTGACGAAATTGATGAAAATGCTGTCGATCCCCTCCTCTTCCAGGAGCACGTCGAGGGCGCCTCGGAACTGGGCGCCGCCGGCCGTAGCCACCACGTCGATGGGATTTTCCAGGGCCGCCTCCGGCAGCTGGGACTTCCTGAGTCTCTCAATGGAGCGCTCGGAGAGCTTGGGCACATCGAGGCCGCAGGCGACCAGGACGTCGGTAGCGATGACGGCCGGCCCCCCGGTGTTGGTGATGATCCCGACCCGGTTCCCCGCGGGGATCGGCTGGGTGGCGAAGGCCATGGCCGCACGGGTCATTTCCCCCTCGTCGGTGAAGGAGAGTATGCCGGTCTTCTCGAAAATCAGTTCGGTGGCGATGTCCACCCCGGCAAGCGAACCGGTGTGGGAGGAGGCCGCCTTGGCGCCCTGCTCGGTGCGCCCCGCCTTCATGGCCAGGATCGGCTTCTTGGCCGTCACTTCCCTGGCTGCCTCGAGAAACGCCCTCGGGTTGGCGAACCCTTCGGTGTACAGGATGATCGCCTTGGTCCCCTGATCCTTTCCGTAGTAACGAACGATCTCCGACATGGAGATGTCGCAGGCGTTGCCGTTGGAGGCATACAGGCGCTGCCCGATCCCCAGGTCCGCCAGCGCCTGCATGATCACGCTTCCCACCCCGCCACTCAAAGCCACCACCGAGATATGCCCCGGATCGGGGTAGGTGTAGGTGAAGTTGCAGTAGGCCCTCACCGCGGGATCGGAGTTGATGATCCCCTGGCAGTTGGGACCGAAGATCCGCACCCCGAACTCCCTGGCCCGGCTAAGAAAATCCTCCTGGAGTCTCGCCCCTTCCTCGCCCAGCTCGCAGAAACCGGCGGAGTTGATGATCGCCGCCTTGATCCCCTTCCTGCCGCAATCCTCGACGGTCTGCGGCACGAACCTGCTGGGGATGATGATGTGGGCCAGGTCGACCTCGCCGGGGATTTCGTCGAGGGTCCGGTAGGCCTTGAGGCCGCATACCTCCGGCGCGGTCGGATTCACCGGGTAGATCTTCCCCCGGTAACCGTAGGTCTGCAGGTTGCGGATGATCACGTTGCCGATGGAAAGTTCCTTGGTGGAGGCGCCGACGACGGCGATGGCTCTAGGCTCGAACAGGGCGTCTAACATACAATTTCTCCTCCTCAAGCTGTTCGATGAAGGCCTCTATGTTGGTCTTGGTCTGCTCGTCGGAAATGCAGCGCAGGTCGGTTACGTCGCCGGACAGGGCCAGGGCGGGAATGCCGGTCTCGCTCTCCAGCCGCTGCGGTATCCCGTAATGGGTGTTCGCGTTGTGGGGGCAGGTCTTGGAATCGTGGAAGATGATCCCGTCAACGCGGAATTCGGCGAGGAACTTCTTGAGGTGAAGCTCCTTATAGGAATCTGATCGCACTATGTAGAGGTTCGTGTAGGCCTTGGCCATGCTCCGAATCGGATCGTTCTCATCGAGGTCCGGGAAAACCCAGCTGCTGCCGTAGGTGGAGGCCACTATGTTCGCGTTGAGGCCGGCAAAAAGCTCGGAGTGCTGCCGCAAGCGCCCCCACACCGGCAGGCCTTCCCAGAAGAGACGCAGCGACTCGTTTTCCACCGCCCCGACCCCGGCGGCGATCCGCTCCTTCATCTCGGCAAGCAGGACGCGGTAAAAGTCGACTGCCTCCACGGTCCCGCGCAGGACGACGGCCGGTCCCATCAGTATGGTGGAGTCAAAGAAGCTCATGGGCGCCGGTGACGTGGTCGAGGTCGCCAGCACCTCACTCCAGACCTCGGTGCATTGCCTGGAGAGGGAGACGATCTCCCGGAGCCGGAGCATATCGAGCTTCTGGCCGGCGATCGACTCCAGCGTCGGGATCAGTGCCTCGATCTGGCTGGTGACGTCGTCGATGTGGGCGTCGCTCACCTCGTGCATGTTCTTGGGAGAGGTAACGCCGATGCACGGAACCGAGAGTTTTCTGGAGTACCAGGCAAACCAATCCTGTACGTCGCGGCACTGGTTCGTGTTGTAGACCAGAATGTCGGGTTTGGGCACCGACTTGATGCCCGGGTAGGCCTTGGAGAGCGGGGTGATTCCCTTCAGATAGGCACCGATGTCCGAGGTCAGGTAGGAGCAGATGTCCGGCGAGTATCCGATGGCGTTGGCAGTCGGTATCATGTCGTTGGACATCCGCGTGGCGCCGAGCATGGCGCCATGGTTTTCCGGAAAGTACACCGCAAATCCCATGGCCCTGAGCAGTTCCACCGGACCGACACTGGTACACCAGGCGACCTTCTGGCTGCCGGTGGTGGCCGCCTTGTCCAGTGCGTAGAAGTAGTCGGACATGATCTTGTTCATCTGCTCGGTGGCGTGGATCTTCTTTCTAAGAGGCTTTTTCTCTTCAGTCATGGGCTTCTCCTAATCGTTGGCATAGAGGGCGGCGCCGATGGCGCCGACCAGTTGGGGAAAGGCGGGCAGAACGACCGGCTGTTCGATAATCTCCTCGGTCATCGT
>CAIYDQ010000228.1 GCA_903925075.1 uncultured Geobacter sp. | reverse complement strand
TCGGTGGTGGTCTCGATGAACTTCAACACGAACATGTGCAGGTATTCCGCGTCTCCCAGTCGCTCCAGGAGTCCGTCCCGGTCGAAGACCGCCTTCTGATCCTCCGCCGGCGTGGTGGTGGACGTGGTGGACGTGGTGGACTCAGCAGACTCGGAAGACACCTCGGCAGACGCACCGACGTCGGCAGCATCCCCGGCAGCATCACCGGCAACAGTGCCGGCTGCGTCGCTGGCGGCCACAACTGCTGACGGTTCCGATGGCAGCCAGCGCCAGAGCACCTTGCTCAGTTGCTCACGGTCGAACGGTTTGCTCAGGTAATCGTCCATGCCGGCGGCGAGGCAGCGTTCCCGGTCCCCGGCAAGGGCATTGGCGGTAAGCGCTATGATCGGCAGTGGGGCAAGACCTTCCGCGGCTTCGTCGGCCCGGATGGCCCGGCTGGCTGCGAAGCCGTCCATGATCGGCATCTGGCAATCCATGAAGATCAGGTCGAATAGCCTCTCGCGGGCGGCGGCCACTGCCTCGACGCCGTTTTCGGCGATACGCACCGAGCAACCGAGCTTGGCCAATATGTGCTGCACCAATTCCTGATTGATCGGGTTATCTTCGGCCACCAGGATGGCGGCTGCGAACTCCCCTTTCTGCCCGGCGGAGGGGGACGCCTGCGCCTCGGACTTCGGCCTGCCGGCGCTACCGCCCGACGGCGCCACCTTCAGTTCCGCCTTCACAGCAACCGTCCGGGCAGCAACCGCCCGGGCAGCGACGCTTGAACGCCGCAGGCGCGCGGTGAACCAGAAGGTCGAGCCCTTGCCCACTTCGCTGCGCACACCAAGTTTCCCGCCCATGAGTTCGGCCAGTTGCCTCGCGATGGCAAGCCCGAGACCGGTGCCGCCGTAGGTGCGGGTAGTGGAATAGTCGGCCTGTGAAAAACTCTCGAAGATGCGCGCCCGGTCCTCGGCTTTGATGCCGATCCCCGTGTCGGCAACCTCGAAGCAGATCACGGCGCCCTGCGCATCCTGCTCCGACAGGCTCACCCGCAGCACCACTTCACCCTCGGGGGTGAACTTCACCGCGTTGCCCAAAAGGTTTATCAGGATCTGGCGCAGCCGGACCGGGTCCCCGTCCAGATACTGCGGCACGTCCTTGTCGACGTACACGCCCAGTTCCAGCCCTTTGCCGCGCGCCCCCGCCGCCAGGATCTCCGTCACCTCGGCCACCATGCCGTGCAGGTCCAGCGGGGTAAGCTCCAGTTCCATCCGTCCCGCCTCGATCTTGGAGAAATCGAGGATGTCGTTGATGATCGACAGAAGCGACTCGCCCGAACTCTTGGCCGCTCCGGCGAACTTGAGCTGCTCCCCGACCAGCCCACCCTCCAGCAGCAAACCGATCATGCCGAGCACGCCGTTCATCGGGGTGCGTATCTCGTGGCTCATGTTGGCCAGGAATTGAGACTTGGCCAGGCTGGCGGCCTCGGCGGCCTCCTTGGAGATCCGAAGCTCCGCCACCGTCTGCCCCAGCTCGTCGTTGGCCGCGCTCAACTCGGCGGTCCGGCCGCGCACCACTTCCTCAAGCTGGTCTCGATGCGCCTCCAACTTCTCGTCGCGCTCCTCGATCTGCACCAGCATCTCGTTGAAGCCGTCGATCAGCGTACCCAGTTCGTCGTCCCCTTCCCGCTTGGCCCGGAGCCGATAGCTCTTGTCGGTGGAGACCGCTTTCATTACCTGCGCCAGGTGCGTGATCGGCCCGGAGATCAGGCGCTGCAGCCAGGAGGCGAGGAAATATACCAGCAGCAGCGCGCCCAGCAGCACGCAGGCGACCAGCACGAAAAATCGCTCCAGCCGGTCCACGAACTGGCGGTTGTCGGACTGGATGATGACGGTGCCGAGTTGCTGGCCGTCGAGGATGATGGGCGACACGCCGTAGAAGTCGAGGTTGACGGCAAAGGGGGAACCGGAGGCGCGCAGCAGCTTGGCAAGTTTGCCGTCGTCGACGCGCACCTTGCCGCCCGCGACCACGGCAAAGGGGAGCCGGGTCAAGCTGGCCCCGTGGGCCAGGTAGCTCGCCATTACCGAGCCGTCCTTCAGGGTCACCAGGGCCGCCCTTATTTCAGGCTTTGCCCGCAAAGCGGAGAGGGTCTCGGCGGCCGAGGCGTGGTCGTTGAAGGCCACGGCGGCCGAGGCGTTGTTGCCCAGGATCTCCGCCAACGCCGCCAGTTCCTCGCGCACCTCGACCCGGAAGTCGGCGGCCTCGTTGACCACGAACGCCGCCGACACCAGCGCCAGCACGATGCCGTTGGTCAACAGCAGGATCGCGATCAGTTTTCGCCTTATGGACAGGTTACGAAACGGGTTTAGCATGGTTTTCGCCTTTGTTATTCCAACACGTTGCGGGCAAGCTTCAGCAATTGCGAGCTGACCCGGAGCTTGGCGCGTGAGGCCGCGCCCACGTTGACGTCGAAGCCGACCCTGTTTTTGAGGAACACCAGATTGATCATGCCTCCCGCCTCGCAGAACCCGTCCTGATCCGCCACCGTCAGCAGGTGGGTGTTGTGGGCAAGCTTCAGGATCTGAGGCAGGCGTCCCTTTTCGGAGGCGCTGATGAAGAGGAGGTCGCACGCCTTCACCTCCTCCATGGCGCGAAAACGGACCACCACGACCTTGCGCCCCTTGGCGATTTTCCCCTTGAGCGCCTCCAGCGCGTCGTCAAAGGGATCCCGCCCCAGCACCCCCAGACAGATGGTCGCAGGCGAACTGACGCCGTCGGCGGGCCAATCGACGAACTTCAGGAAGTTGTAGAGAAAGGCGGCCTTCACCTGGTATTCGGAACTGGCCGCGGGTGCGGCGCCGGCGCCGGCCAGGGGCCGGGAGTCGAGGGCGGCCCAAAACGCGGCGGCAAGCAGTACAATCGCCGGCAACCGTTGCCATCCCGACGGCAAACGCGGCAACGACATGTTTTTCAGAAAGTGTCCGATCATCATGCCTCTAAAAAACATAGTCGAGCTTGACGCGGAAGCGACGGCCGTCTTGCCCGATGGCATCCTGCAGATGCTCGGCCCCGCCGGGATCGCTGTAGTGGGCATTGAACACATTGTAGACCGACAGGGACGCCTCCAGCCCGCGCAGCGGAGTGCGCCAGGAGAGCGTGGCGTTGCTCAGATAGGCGGCGCCGGTCTGGTTGCCGGCAAGGGTGGTCCGAGAGCTGCCGTACTGCTGCTCCAAGCCGAGAAAGAGCCGGTCGCGCACCACCGGCACGAGCAGGTTGAACTTGGCCAGATGCCTGGACGAATTGGGGAGTCCGGCGCCGGTGCTGGCGTCCTCGACCAACTGGTAGCTGTAGCTCAGCCTCCCTTTGAGACCGCTGTCCCAGGTTCCCTCAAGTTCCAGCTCCCCTCCCCTGGCGTCTACCGGGTTGTGCAGGTTGACAAACTGGATCAGACCGTCGCCGGGGTCCAGTTGCTGACTGATCAGATGGTCGATCCGGTAATAGAAACCCGACAGCGAGGAGCGGTAGTGTTTGAGGAAGTACTGCTCGTAGACGGCCTCGTAGGTCTGGATATGCTCCGGTTGCAGCGCCGGGTTGGCCTTGGTGGTCTGCCCGCCGTCGCTGTAGTAGAACTCGAAGGCGCCCGGGGCGCGGAAGGCGCGGCCGTAGAGCAGCTTCAAGGCGGTCTGCTCCAAGGGTTTATAGATCAGGCCCACCCTCGGGTTCAAGGTGCTCCCGAAGGTGTCGTAATGGTCATGGCGCAGACCGGCGGAAAGGATCAGGTTCTCCCGGAGCCTGGCCTCGCCCTGCAGGTAGAGGGCCCACAGGGTGGAGCTGCGGTTATCGTCCAGGTACGAGAAGGGAGGTGCCACGTCGTAATTGCGCTGCTGCTGCTTTTGGTTGCTGCGATACTCCGCCCCCGCGGTCGTCTTCAGCCAGTCGCTCAAGGTCTTGGTCAACTGCGCCTCGCCCCCCCACCAGCCGCCGCGGGCCTCGTCCTTGTTGCGCACCAGCGCGGCCGGCCCTCCCGGCAGCGAGCGGTCGTAGATATAGTTGCCGTCATAGTCGTAGCGATCGTAAAAGACCCGCGCCATGAGTTCGGTGTTTCCCTGGAAGCTGTGCAGGTACTTCAGGTCCAAAAAGCCGTAGCCATCGGTGGTGTTGCTGTTCGGGTTGTTGAAGGCCGTGCCGAAGGAGGCGGTCGGTATGGTCTTTTCCCGCGAGGAAAGGACGCCGGTCAGGTTGAAATCGCGCCAGGCGAGCTTGGCCAACAGCTGATAGTTCCTGTCGCCGTCCGCGTGCCGGGCGATGCCGCCGTTGTTGCCGGGGGTGTCGAACTCCGGGTAATAGAGCCGGTCGGCTCCGTCGCTGTGCATGAAGGAAGCGGACAGCAGCACGCCCAGTCCGGTGGGGTACTCCTTGCCGTAGCTGACCCTGCCGTTGAAGGTTTCCGAACTGCCGGCGGCCCCGGAAACTTGCGTCCCCCCCAGGTCGCCGGGACGCTTGGTGAGGATGTTGACGACCCCGAAAAAGGCGTTGGTCCCGTAGAGCGACGAACTTGGGCCGCGGATCACCTCGATGCGGTCGATCAGATCGACGTCGACCGGGAACTCGGTGCCGATGGGCGCCGATTCGTAGATGTTGTCGTTGATCCGGTGCCCGTCCACCAGCAGCAGCACGCCGGTGTTCAGATCTCCGGGGCGGTTGAAGCCGCGCACCCCGAGGTAGGCGTAGTTGCGGTCATAGCTGACGCTGATCCCCCTGACGCTGCGCAGCGCGTCGGCCAAGGTCCGATAGCCGTATTTCTTGATGTCGTCGGCGCTGACGATGCTCACCGAGGCCGGCGCCTCGGTCACCTGCTGCTCGTACCTCGACGCGCCGTACACGCTGGCAACCTCGACCGTCATCAACTCCTCGACGCTCATCGCCAACAGATCAGCCTTGCCATCCTGGTAAGCCTCGGTGGTCTCGGCTTGGCACAGCGAAAACGGTACCAGCACCAGGAGCAGGGCGAATAGCGAAGAGAGCGAAACCGAAGCGCGGTGGCGAATTTTCATAAAACCTCTGTTCTAAAGGAAACCCAAACCTTTTTTGCTTGTCGGCAACTTGACTGGATAACTTGAGCGGATTCGCCGCGGGTTCGCGGGTGAGCCGGCGCCGAGACAATCGTCGCTACAGGCTTAGGTCTCGGAATGAATTGCTTAATTGCTTGAACGGGTGGCGAGTCCGGGTTCAGGGTCTCAGGTCAAGGAAGGGGAACGGGTGCTGCGAAGAGAAGACGGATGCGGAGTGTGGAGCTGAAGAGCCGGGCGGTACGCGCCACCGGCTATTTTGCGGGTTTGACGAAGAGAGCCCTCATGGTGTCGATTTCCGGGGAGACCTGACGGGTCAGGCGTCCGTAATCTTCGGGGGTACGAGCCACTTCCAGGCGCCCCATGATTTCCGAAAACCGCCTCAGTTCCCTGATGCCGTCGTGCTCGATCAGCTTCGGCATGAGGGTCTGCCACGCCAAATGCATGCGCATGACGATGCTGGAAAGCTTGTCGGTCTTGTTCGCCTCCGACCAGATCGCCAGCTCCCGGCAGTTGTAGTCCAGCAACGCCACTTCCGTGGGCACGCTGGTTTTCAGAGGAACTTCCAGGGTCGCGGCGATAAGCGTGATTCTGTTGGCAAAGCGCATGATGTCCAGCCGGTCCTTGGTGGACCAGGCCTGTTCGAGGTCGGCCACCGTCCGTCCCAGGCGCGGCAGCAGTATGTTGTTGGCCTGCCCTTGCAGATAGCTCAGAGAGGCCACGTTTTTCTTGAGCGTATCCAGCCTCTTTCCGATCCGCTCCGTCTTGCCCGCCGCCGCTAGTTGGAAAATTTCTTCCGCGGAATCGGCAACGGCGTCCAACTCGGCGGTGGCGCTGGCGCCGCGGGACGAGCCGGCGACTTGTTTGGGTTGATCTTTGTCCTTACCCGGCAGAGAACTGCTGCCGGCATGCACGAAGGAGGGGGAGAAACCGGCAGCGCCGATTAAGAAGGCAAGGAGGAGAAACAAGAGGGCTGGAAAGCGGGTACTGAAGAGGTAAAAGCTAGGCCTTGGCGTCATATGGAGGTCCTTGCAAGCATGCAGACACGGCTGTTACGATGGATGCGTTGCGCGACGGGTTGGCACCATTGAACTCCTTTACCGGCGGACGGCTCCTGCTTGCCGCCGGCGCACGCAGACACCGAAGCACGACAACCATGGTAGCAGGTAACGGCGGTTACGGCAAGAGCCTCGAACTGCCAGCGCAGCTGTCGGCCTTACAGGTTCGCCATTTTTTTCACCTCGTTTGCCTGCTGCTCCGAGACGAATTTGAACTTCACCCCGATCCCCGGAATGCCCCGGCTGACGCCCCATTCGATGATCCAGCAAACCACCGCTTCGATCGGTTCGGCGTCGTGCATCTCGAGAAAGCTCAGCCACACCGTCTGCCCTTTCAGGAAAGGCTCGGTAGTATGCAGGAAGGCGCCGCCCCGAGAGATGTTGACGGTGAAGGTCTTGATGCTCTCGCCGTCGGTCGCGTCGCGCGCAGCAGAGAGGAGCAGGCCGATCACCGTCTCCTTTCGCGGATATCTGCGCATGGATCTCGCGTTGAAGGCCTTGCACCTTCCCTCGATGAAATAGGCCAAGGTCGCCTGGGTATCCACCGAAAAAGCCTGCTCCAGGGGACTCAGGTTCATGCTTTTCTGCTTGGTGTCCCACTTGATCCGCAGCGAAGGATAGCAATTGATGCAGTCGTAGGCAATCGCCTTTTCCTCTTTGTTGCTGCGAATCAGCGTCAAAATGTCAATCAGCAAACCGCTATAGGGTTTCTCTACGGACATGCGCAGCACGTCGGTGAATGAACCGGCGATATCGTAGTCGACTTGGACCTTACTCAGCGCTTCCTCGTAGGCGGCGCGCGCCTCGGCCGATTTAACGATCAACAAAATCCTGGTATCTTCCATGGAACCCCTGCATCCTTTGTTCTTAGTCGAAATCAAGTCGTAGCATATCGGGCCGCCGCAGGCAACCATTATCCATGGAAAAAGCTTCTCGCCGGACGGCAACCTGGCAAGCTGAATCAAATGGCAGGAGCACGAGGGAAAGCGGGCGTGTCGGGTGGGGTGAATGCTGCAGCTTCGTACAAAACTGCCCGGGACCAAGGTCCCGGGCAGTGGGAAGACAAGCGGCTGTTACCTTGCTTGTTATTTTTGTTCCGAGTATTTCCTTAGCAGTTGCTGCAGGCGCTTGCTCGCCGGCGCTTTTTTGGCGACTTTTCCTGCCAGAATTGCCGAGGCCGGCAGCTCCTTTTTGCCGTAATACGCTGCATCGGCGTCGTCGTCGACCAAAAGCGCCGCCCCTTCCAGGGATAGGCCGGCGAATAGGCCGCGGCTGCGCGAATAGGAGAGTATTTCCGACTTCAGCATGACATCGGTAGCCGCTTCGGCATTGCGCCCCACCGGCCCGGCCGCGACGGCCACGTCGGCGCCCAAGGTAAACTTCCCTTTCAAAAGGCTTTCCACCCCCCTGCGGCTCTTAAACACCAACACCAAGTCGGTCGAGGTCCCGCCGACCTGCCATCCTACGCTGCCGCCGGTGATGCTGACGAAGATCGGATCGCTCCAGTGCCCGTTTTCACCGCGCACGAGGGCCACACCCGTGCCATGCCTGCCGCCGACGATGAAGGCGCCCTTGATGACGCCGGGGATGATGGCGACGGCATGCGCGTTCCTGAGCAGGACCGGCGGAATCCCTTTCTCGGGAATGCTCATGATGCTTTTGAGGACTTCGGCTGAATCCTGAACCGTTCTCACCTCATCTTTGGCCCGGGCCGACGTGGTCCAGACGCCAACCAGCAACAAGGCGATCATTGCAAGCGAGATGCCTTTTCCGACTCTCATGGTGAGCCTCCTTTGCTCCTGTGTCCGCCACAGGAGCGGTAAAAAACGTCCGTTTCGATCGGCCTTTTTCTAGTAATCAGTATCTCCTGTATCTATGCCGGGGGGCCGAGCCCTGATCGCCCAGGATGTAGCCGGTGAGGGCGCCGGCGGCGCCGCCCAGCACGGCGCCGACCGCCGGGCTGCCTCCGGTGAGCCCGCCCAACAAAGCCCCGCCGCCGGCGCCGATAGCTCCTCCGCTCAAAGTGGTCTGCTGACGCGGCGACATGCCGGCGCAGCCGGATAAGGAAACCGCAAGTATGATGAATGAGAGATATTTCCTAGATCTCATGGACCTTCCTCCTTTGCCTTAGATAGCGTTTCGATTGCAGCCCAGCCAACCAGCCTTCATGCCGCCGGCTAGCCGACAGACTCGATTCACTTGTCGATTTCCCTGTCGATCGGACGATCGGCTACGCCGCTGGTCAGTTTAGGCTTCACCATCTTCGCCCATATGACCCTCATCACCGGCAGATCCAAGTCATCGGGGTTGCTTTGATAATAGTCGTCGACTTCCTGGACGATGGTTTTCATAGGAATCCCTTTCAACCCTTCGGCCAGTTTTGCCACGAAACCCTTGCGCTGCAGTTCCGGATGTCGCTGCATCACGTGCTCCTCGATGGTCACCACATGCCCGATGCCCCAAATGAAGGCGATCTTGGTTTCCTGCTGCAGTGTCTGCCACTGCTCGCCGGTGAGTACCGGCATCTCTTTTAATTCCCTTGCCGTGTCCAGCGTCTTCATTTCATCAGCCGCGAAGGCGCTAGCGCCTCCGGCGAGACCGGCAAGAACGGCCAACAAACAACAGATTCGGTTCAACTTGCATATCTTCATGCCTCCACCTCCGCCTTTAGATTAATACAGCCACAGCAAGGCATATCACAGAGCGCCGGCTTGTCAAATGGCGCAAATGGCGGAGTTGGCGGTCAGGAATTTGCGGGAAGATACCCCCCCTGGATGGGAGGAAGCGGGGGTGCGCTGCCGTTAAGTTGAGGAAACGGCAACTATACAGCACCTATTTCCGTAGGTCGCGTTGAGGTACGAAACGCGACGTCGCCACGGTGCCACGATGGGATTGTCGCGTTTCACGATGAAACTGTGCAACACGACCTACAGATGTGCGAAGGTGCTAGCTGATGGGGTGAATAGATTACCCTTTGGGGAAGTGAACGGGTGTCGTGACAGGAATAGACCGGGGAGGAGAGCGCGGCGGATGCGGCGGCGAGGCACGCATTGCGGGGTTTGATTTTCAGGGTGGCTTGATGTTCAGGCATAAAAAAAGGCCCCGGATCTCTCCGACGCCTTTTTTTCATGTTGTGAGGACCTTGTTGCTAGATCCTGGTCACGTTTGCGGCCTGCAGCCCTTTGGGGCCCTTGACTACGTCAAACGAAACCCTATCGCCTTCAGTAAGGGATTTGAAGCCGTCGCCGCTGATGGCGGAGAAGTGGCAAAAAACGTCTTCGCCGCTTTCCTGCTCAAGAAAACCAAAACCCTTGCTGTCGTTGAACCATTTTACAGTACCATTTACCATTTTGTTTACCTTCTCCTGATGTCTTTCTTGCTAGTTTTTTCCAGGATCGCCCCGGAACTTTTTACACCTTAGCAGCTTGATTCGTACAAAGCAAGCTATTTAAATTAATCTGCGCATGCAGACGAAACGGCCCGTCTCCCTCGGAGAAGCTACAGCAAAGGGAT
>CAIYDQ010000227.1 GCA_903925075.1 uncultured Geobacter sp. | reverse complement strand
TCAAGAGGTCACGGGCATTTTTTTGCCTTTTCGATTGGCGGGGCCTTCAATTGCAATGACGCAAAAGCTCGTGAAGTAATTCAATTCATGATCTCACGGCCGGGTTGGCGACCGTTTACTCAGGAGCGTTTGGCGTATTCGATCATCCCCTGGAAGTCGACGATGACTACCGGCTCGCTTCCCACCACCCAGGCGTCGTGCCCAAGCGGCAGCAGCGAGACGTCGCCGGGCCCGCAATCGAACTCCTCCCCGTTATCCATTTTCACCCGGAGCGTTCCGGAAACGTGGTACTGGAAATGCGAAGCCTCGCAGCTTTGGGTCTTGGCGATCGGCTTTACCGAGTTGGACCATTTCCATCCCGGCTTGAGCGTGGCGCGTCCGACGGTGGCGCCGCCTATGGTGACCAATTCCAACCTCCCGAGCGGAAACTCCCTGACCTCGTCCGGCTTGACGAAACTTTTCAGTTCTGCTTTCTTCATGTTTACCTCCCCGCTCCGACGATTCGGATGCGTTCATCTGCGCCCCTCCTTTCTGCAACGCACATCCGGGCACCCGAACTCGGAGAGTCATATTTCCGTTGCCTACTGCCATCTTAAGTTAATTTAATATTCAAGGCAAGGGATGAATTCATATGACGACATGGATCGCGCGCCGGCCAGCAAAATCGTCATTTTGCCCACCCGGACATGCTGCACTCCTCACTTTGCCCACTGGTACTCGAGTCTCGCCCGCCTGACAATGGCATAAAAACAGCTCCTTAGTATCCAGGCACGGCTGATGCAACGCATCGCATGCCGGCCGGGTTTCCGGTCGGCCGTTCGAACCTAGTCGCTTTCTGGAATCCGGAGTCGCATGAACCCACTCAACAGTTTGAATTTTTCCGGCGGGCCGGGCGCTCTGCCGGAAAGCGTGCTGCTGCAAGTCCGGGAATCGGTCATTTCCGTTCCGGGGGTCGGCCTGTCGATCCTCGGCATCAGCCACCGCTCCGACTGGTTCGCCGCCGCGGTCGGCGAATGCGAAGCCAACATCCGCCGGCTGTTGGGGCTGTCCGAAGCGTATCACGTGCTGTTTTTGCAGGGGGGCGCGACCCAACAGTTCTCGATGGTGCCGGCCTCCCTCTTGCGGGGAAAGAGCTCCCCGGCCGACTACCTGCACACCGGATATTGGAGCGGCAAGTCCCTTCCCGACGCAAGGCGCGAAGGCCCGGTCCGGGTCGTCTGGAGCGGCGAGGCCGAAGGGTTCCGGCGCCTGCCCGGCGACGACGAGCTTTCCTTCTCTCCGGATGCGCCCTACCTGCACTATATTTCCAACGAGACCGTGGAGGGTCTTCAGTTCCACCGGGTCCCGGGGCTCGACGGCGTGCCCCGCGTCTGCGACATGTCCTCCGACTTTCTCTCCGCTCCCTGCGAAGCCGAGCGCTTTTCCCTGATCTATGCCCACGCCCAAAAAAACCTCGGCCCGGCCGGGGTGACCGTGGTGATCGTCCGCGACGAGCTGCTAAGCGGCGCCCCGGGCGATCTCCCCGGCTTCCTCGATTACCGCAACCACGTCGAAGCCCATTCGGTCTTCAACACTCCGCCGGTTTTCGCCATCTACGTCGTGTTGCTGGTTACGCGCTGGCTGATCGACGAAATCGGCGGAGTGGCCAACATGGCCCGGATAAACCGGAGCAAGGCCGATCTCATGTACGGGCTTTTGGACGGCAGCGACGGCTTTTACCGAGGCAAGGCCGCGGCCGGGGACCGCTCGACGATGAACGTCTCCTTCAATCTGCCCCGCGCGGAATTGGAAGGGAGATTTCTCGCCCAAGCGCTGGCGGCCGGATTTTCCGGCCTTGCCGGCCACCGCTCCGCAGGCGGCGTCCGCGCCTCCATCTACAACGCGGCCACCCTGGCCGCCGTGGAGAAACTCGCGGATTTCATGGAGCATTTTCGGTTGAGGCACGCCTGATGCCGGCTAGCGAAAAAACCCTGGTCATGATCTTCCCCCCGTTGACCGTTCCGACCTCCCCCCCGCTCGGCGCCTGCCTGCTCAAGGCCTACATCGAAAAGGAGCTCCCGCAGTGGCGCGTCAAGGTCCTGGATTTGAACCTCTGGACCTTCGACGTCCTGCTGAAATCGCTGCATCAGGGACGGTTCCTCAACCCCGAGTATTTCCCGGAAGGCGCCCTTGCCGAAATCGCCCTCGCCAACATGATGGAGGTGTTCAGAGGCCGCAACGATTCCGAATTCTACGGAGCTCCGGAGCACTACGAAGTATACGCCGACCTGTTGCTGCGCTTCGTGGAGGTATATTCCCAGACGCTGGCGGCTCTTTGCCGCGCGTGCGATCAGGGAGCGGCGATGCATCCGCTGTTCCGGATGATGCTCGACCGCATCCTGGCGGAGAAGCCCGACTGCGTCGGGATATCTCTCAGCTTCTCGCAGCAGGTCGCGGTCGGCTCCACCCTCGGGCGCCTGCTAAGGAAGGACGGCGCCGTCAAGGTGATCCTCGGCGGCAGCGTGTTCGGCGATTCCGCGGCGGATTTCATGGAGCAAAACCCGCAGGCCGCCGATTTCGTAGTGTCGGGAGAGGGCGAAGAGCCCCTCAAGCGACTGCTCGCGGACCTGGCTTCGCCTGAAAATGCGCCGGGCACTTGCTACTACCGCGACGGCGTCCTGCGCGAAAACGAGCCGGCGGTCGCCCTGGACCTGGACCGCTTTCCCCCGCCGGATTTCGGCGATCTCGACCTGCCCGGTTATTATTCTCCCGAACCGGTCGTTCCGTTGTTGCTGTCGCGCGGCTGCTATTGGCGCCGCTGCGCTTTTTGCGTGCATTACCGGTCGGCCGGGCACGGGTTCAGGGCGCACGGCGTGGAGTACGTGCTGCGCATGCTGCAAGGCTTCGCGTCGCAAGGAATCCGGAATTTCGCTTTCATCGACGAGATGATTTCGCCCAGGCGTTTCGAGCTTTTGGCCGGCGCCATCAAGGACGCCGGGCTCGACATAGCGTATTACGCGCTGGCCAAGCCCGTGCGGCAGTTCACCCCCGAGGTGCTGGCCCTCATGGCCGAGTCCGGGTGCAAATACATCCTTTGGGGTGTTGAGAGCGGCTCGCAAAGGGTGCTCGACTTGATGGACAAAGGCACGAGGGTCGAGGACGTCTCGAGCGTCCTGCGCGCGGCCCACGCCGCCGTCATCGCCAACCACGTCTACGTCATGTGCGGATTTCCGACGGAAACGCTGGAGGAATTCGCCGCGACCATCGGCTTTCTCGACCGGCACAAGGCGCAGATTTATGCGGTCCACCGCGGCAATTTCGCGCTGGAGAGGAAATCCCCGGTCTTCGACCAACCGGAAAAATTCGGCGTTACCCGGGTGTGGCAGGCGCGAAACGACGCCTTCGGCGGGCGATGGGAGTTCGAGTGTTCCAGCGGCATGACCGCGGGCGAAGCCAAACAGGCATTCGAGAACATGCTCCCCTTTCTGCGCGCGTTCAGTCCCTTTACGGTTCGGCTCGCCAATTTCCGCGACCATGCGCTCCTGGTCTACCGCAAAGGCGGGCAATGCCTGCGTCCGGAAGAGAGGCGCTTTCCCCGCGTGAATTACCCGCAGACGGGGCGATTGCTTTCGGCGGCGGACGAACCGCGGGAGCTCCCATGACGGCCGCCGAAATGACGGCGCTCGCCGACGCCGGGCGCTGGGAGCTGTTGGAGGCCGAGGCCCTCGCCGCCGCGGCCCGCAATCCCGAGCGGGCCGAGGGGTGGAGGTTCTTGGGGAGGGCGCGCCTGCAGCTCGGCAAGTGGAGCGAAGCCCTGGAGGCCCTGGCCGCGGCGGCCATGCTCGCGGCCGAAGACGCCGAGCTTCACATCGACCTCGGGCAGGCCTTTTACCGCCTTGGCCGGGAGCAGGAAGCCGAAGCCGGTTACCGCCGCGCGTTGCAATGCGATCCCCGGTCGGTAAAGGCGCTCAACAATCTGGGAGCGCTCCTCTCGGACCTGGGGCGACTTGCCGAGGCCGCGGCGAATTTCCAGCGGTCGCTGGAGATCGATCCCGACTCCGATTTCGCGCTGCACTGCCTGGGTGCGCTGATGGACCGCGTCGGCGGCCACGACGACCAGGCCATAGCCTTCCTGGAGCGCTCGATCGCGCTCAACCCGGGGGGCGCCGACGCCTGCGTCACCTTGGGCAACGTTTTGCTGCGCACCGGCGACAAAGCCGGGTCGGCGTCCATGTTTCGCCGCGCCCGGGAGTTGCGCCCGCTGATCTCCTGGCGGGCCAGAAAGGAGCGGGCCGATTTCTCGGCGCTGCTTTTGTACGCCCCCGGTTCGGGCTGCACCCCGGTGAACTACCTGGTCGGCAAGGCCCCCTACGACTGCCATTTCTATTGCGTGCTCCCCGATGCGCCGCACGATCTCGACCTGCTGCGGGCCAAGGCTGACGTGGTGATCAACACCATCGCCGACGCGGACTACGGCAGAGAGATCCTGCCGTTTGCCCGCGACCTCGCCGAGCGCCTTGGACGTCCCACGGTCAACACTCCGCGCCTGATCATGGACACCGACCGCGAGAGCGTCGCGCGACGCCTGGCCGGCATTCCCTTTTGCCGCATACCGAAGAGCGCGCGCCTTGCCGGCGCGGCGCTCATGGAGGCCGCGCAGAGCGGAGGGATCGACGCCTTCGCCGTGCCGCTGCTGGTACGCCTCGCCGGCAATCACGGAGGCGACGACTTCGAAAAGCTCGCCGACTGGAACGCCGTCGCGGATTTCGTCGCCAGGCGCCCCGAGGCCGACTACTACCTGACGCAGTACGCTGACTACCGCTCGGCGGACGGCTTCTTCCGCAAATACCGGTTCATAAGCGTCGACGGCGAACTCCTCCCCTACCACCTCGCCATCCACGACGACTGGAAGGTGCACCATTTCCGCACCGACATGGCCAACCGGGAGTGGATGCGCCGGGAGGAGGAATCCTTCCTGAAGAACCCGCGCCTGGTGTTCGACGAGCCGCGCCTGGCCGCGCTGAGAGCCGCAGCCGCCTCCTCGGGGCTCGGCTATTGCGGCATCGACTGCGCACCGGACCGCGACGGATTGGTGGTGCTTTTCGAGACCAACGCGTCCATGCTGGTCCACGACGAAAAGGACCAGCTCTTCGCCTACAAAAACCCTTACATAGCCCGCATCAAGGACGCCTTCGGGGCGATGCTGGCCCGGCTGGCGGCGGGGGGCTCGGATGAAGCCGGCGCGGCCGCGGAACCGCCGGGCGCGGCGAGCCTTGCCGCGGTTTGCCGGGCTGCCGCGGGGGACGCATGACGGACGCCGAGCGCCGGAAAACGGAGGCATTGACGGCCTTGTTGGCAGAGGGACGTTATCTGGAGGCGGAAGGTCCGGCCAGGGAATTCACCGAACGTTACCCTGAAAACGCCTTCGGCTGGAAGGCGCTGGGGGCGGCGATCGGGTTGCAGGGACGCCGCGCACAATCGCTGCCGGCCTTGGAGAGGGCGGCTGCGTTGTCGCCGGGAGAGGCCGAGGCGCATTTCAACCTCGGCGACGTCTTGAAGCATCTAGGGCGGCCAAGCGGGGCCGAAGCCTGCTACCGGCGCGCGCTGGAGCAAAAGCCGGATTTCGCGGAAGCGCACGGCAACCTCGGCAACGCCCTCACCGACCTCGGGCGGCTGGACGAGGCCGAAGCCTGCTACCGGCGGGCGTTGGCGATCAAGCCGGATTTCGCCGAGGCGCACGTCAACCTGGGCAATACCCTCAGGCGTCTGGGGAGGTTGAGCGAGGCCGAAGCGAGCTTCAGACGGTCGCTGGCGATCGCGCCTGACTGCGCCGGGGCTCACAACAACCTGGGCATCACCCTCAAGGAGCTGGGGCGGCCGGACGAGGCGCAAGCCAGTTACCGGCTGGCGCTGGAGTACGATCCCGATTTGTCGGCGGCTTTTTACAACCTGGGGCTCGCCGTCAAGGATCTGGGCCGGCTGGACGAGGCCGCCGACGCCTTTGGGCGGGCGCTGGAGATCGACGACGCTCTGGCCGAGGCGCATTTCAACCTGGGGAGCGTCCACAGGGAGCGGGGAAGGCTGGAAGAGGCGGAAGCCAGCTGTCTGCGGGCCTTGTCCATCAACCGGAATTCCTGCGAGGCTTGGGTGGTCCTGGGGCTGACATTGCGGGATCTCGGCCGGCTGGACACCTCGCTTGCCTGCTATCGCCGCGCGCTGGAGCTCAATCCGGAATCCGACTTCGCCTGGCACCTCTTGGGCAGCCTGCTGGATCGCGTCGGCAGGCGAGACGAAGCCCTGTCCTGCCTGGAGCGCTCGATCGCCTTGAACCCCGACGGCGCCGACGCCTTCAACACCCTGGGAAACATGCTGCTGCGCGCGGGGCAGACCGAAAGATCCCTGGCCATGTTCCGCCGCGCCAAGCAACTGCGTCCCTTTTCCAGCTCGCCCGCCATGAAGGACAAAGTCGATTTTTCCGTGCTGCTGCTGGACTCGCCCGGCCCCGGCAGCATCCCGATCAACTACCTGATCGACAAAGCGCCCTTCGACTCCCATTTCTGTTGCGTCCTGCCGGATGCGCCGCAGGATCTGGAGGTCCTGCGCGCCAAAGCCGACGTGGTGATCAACTTGATAGCCGATGCGGACAACGGCAAGGAGATACTGCCGTTCGTGCTGGATATCGTGGAGCGCCTGGGCCGCCCCACGATCAACCACCCGCGCCTGATCCTGAGCACGGACCGCGAGACCGTCGCGCTGCGCCTGGCCGGCATTCCGCTTTGCCGCATCCCCAAAACGGCGCGGCTTGCCGGTTCGGCGCTGGTCGGGGCCGCCAAAAGCGGCGGCCTTGAGGGCTTCGGGTGGCCGCTGCTGGTGCGCCTCGCCGGCAATCACGGAGGCGACGACTTCGAAAAGCTCGCCGAATGGAACGCCGTCGCCGATTTCGTCTCCAAGCGCCCGGAGGCTACTTACTACGCGACCGAGTACCTGGAGTGCCGCTCGTCGGACGGCTTTTTCCGCAAATACCGGTTGATCGGCGTCGACGGCCAGCTTATGCCTTACCACCTCGCCATCCACGACGACTGGAAGGTGCACCATTTCCGCACCGACATGGCCAACAGGGAGTGGATGCGCCGGGAGGAGGAATCCTTTCTCCGAGAGCCGCGGCTGGTATTCGACGAGCCGCGCCTGGCCGCGCTGAAAGCCGTGGCCGCCGCGTCGGGGCTCGATTACTGCGGCATCGACTGCGCGCTGGACGGCGACGGCGACCTGGTGGTGTTCGAGACCAATGCGTGCATGCTGGTTCACGACGAAAAGGACGAGATCTTCGCCTACAAGAACCCTTACATCGCCGCCATCAAGGACGCCTTCCAGGCGAAGCTGGCCCGACTGGCGGCGGACGGCAGGCCATGAGCGCAGCCGGGCCGTGCGGGCCGGAGTTCGTCGGGCCCGCCTCTACTTTTCAATTTTCCTTCGACAGCAGATGGGGTAGTTCTTGGGAGAATGGCAAATGGCAGGATTGAACGGAAAAAGTTTGAATCGCTTTGCAAACCCTCATATTTCCTCTTCCGCTTCGCCTCCTAAAACGGCAGGTCAGCGTCAACCACCACATCTCCGGTCGCCAGGTCTCTTGTCGGCCCTGAGCGCATGAATCCTGTGGCTGTCGTGACCGTCTTCCACAAATCCCCATCGTCCGCCTGGCCGACCCCGGCCGCGGCCGCCGGCCTTACTGCTCTCAGCGGGACAGCGGCGACGGCCTTCTTGCTTGCCGCGTTATTTCGGGCCTTCGGCGCCCCTGCCTTGACGCCGCCCGGCAGCGCGCTGCAGGCCTCCTTCAGGCTCTTATCTCTGCTGGTGATCCACCACGAGGACGCACTCTGCTGAGCCAGCCTCGACTCCTCGGCCTGGAAGCCATCGCAATCAGCCGCCTGCCAGACTTTGAGTCGATCCTTCCGTATGGCCTTAGCCCAACTCACCTGCTTCTCCGTCCCCTTAAGCTCAGCCAACTCCATATGGATCTACTCCTCATTCATAGCAGCGTGCAGCACCCTACACGACTCGGGATGTTAGCTCAAGCTGAAAGACATCGGTGCGGCTGGAGGAACTACTTAAAACAAGGGAGTCGCCTCATTCTCAACGTCGAGGCCATCGACACGATACTGGGCGTCTCGGTTGCTTCGTGGCCCGAACGGGGTGCGTGGGAGAGGGCGATCAGCTGACTGCGGAATTTAGTGACATGGAACGCAGAATCGTATTAAAATAAACACATTACGCAGAGATTTATACGGGAGGAACTACCATGCGCATGCTGATGAACGTCAAGATACCGAACTCGGATTTCAATGCCGCCGTAAAGAACGGCTCGGCAGCCAAAATCATCAATCGCATCATTGAGGAGTGCGCAGCGGAAGCCGTCTATTTCACCGAAGAGCAAGGTTGCCGCGCCTGCATCCTGGTGGTGAATGTCGAAGAACCCTCAAAAATACCGCGTTTGGCGGAACCCTGGTTTTTGAGCTTCAATGCTGCCGTCGAATTCAAAATCGTCATGACGCCGGAAGATCTGCGAAAGTCGGGCCTCGATGAATTGGGGCGCAAATGGGCTTTGACCTGAAAGTAACCGGCACGAAGATCGATGCGGGAAAGGCGACGGTCAGTCGCCTTTCCCCTTGGATGCTATGGCTCCCCTGCGGTAACGAAAGCTAAGAACCGTCAACTACCATCATCAGAACTTCTCTCAACTGATTTGGGTTGAACGGCTTATTGATTATCCCTGCTACCATGTCTCGATCTATTCTTGAAACAACGCCGGCATCTCCAAAACCACTGGAAATGATAATAGGAAGTTTTGGATTCCGATGTTTCAACTCTTGAATCAGAGCATATCCATCCATAACAGGCATTCCTATATCTGTTACCACAAGGGTAATGGCATTGGCGTTTTTATCATATAAATCAAGCGCTTCCTTACCATTCACAGCTTCGATGACAGTGAACCCCAGCCTTGAAAGCAAGGTATTGGTAACGCATCGAATTGGTTCTTCATCTTCAACCAACAGTATGGAGCCGCTCCCCTGCCATTGCGCCGTCGAAATGGACGTATTTTGATCTTCTTCTGCCGCAGAGTCGCTTTTCTGAACCGGCAGATACACGTTAAACGTAGTACCGCGGCCAAGTCGGCTAAAAAGCTGCAATGCGCCGTTATGTGAGTTGATAATACCAAGTACCGCTGACATCCCAAGTCCACGACCAGTGAATTTGGTGGTATAAAATGGCTCGAAGATTCGCCATTTTGCATTATCATCAATACCACAACCGTTATCCGTTACTTCAAGACAAACGTAACTGCCAGGAGGGATATCATTTCCGTGATAATCCTTTTCCAGTTGCTCCGTGGTTACTGTTTTCGTGGTGAGTGACACCTTAACTTCACCCTGTTCCGCACCGATAGCCTCCGAAGCATTGATAATCAGATTCATCACCACCTGCCTGAGTTGGCTGGCATCGGCATATATGTCGGGGGTGTCTGCAGACAGATTCGGCTTTATGGATGCATTCTTAGGAAGGGTAGATTTTAGCATCGTGACCATTTCATCAACCATCGCCCGCATATTGACCTGAGTCTTGGCAAGTTGAACTTTCCCGGCATAGGCCAGCATCTGACGGCAAAGTGCGGCGGCTCGTTCGGTGGCTGTTTCTATCGCTAGCAGGTAGTTCTCGGCATTTTCAGGGTTCATCTTCAACAAAGAGCAGTTGCCCATGATGACCGTCAGGATGTTGTTGAAATCGTGGGCAATGCCGCCGGACAGAACGCCGAGGCTTTCGAGTTTCTGGGTCTGCTGGAACCGCAGTTCGAACTCGCGCTTTTCAGATTCCATTCTTTTTCGGTCACTTTCCTGGATGGCAACCAGATGGTCATAGATCTGTTGCCTTCTCTGATAAAAATACATGCCGAGAAAGCTCACCGCGGCCAAAACCCCGAATAACCCGCTCAGAATAACGATTGCCCGGTTCCAGGGTCCATAAACTGCGGACAATTTGCGAGTCACGCCAATTACGAGAGGTTTGTCCATCTTCGGCGCCGTAAGCTGCACGGATTGTTGGGCAACAATGCGCCTGTCGCCGGTCGCGTAAGTGAGGCCGGTAAAAACGGTGGCTGTCTGTCCACTTTGCCGATGACGCGAAAAGAATGTACCTGGTTTAGCCAAATCCTTATTGATAAGGTCGTCACTTGGAGGGGATGTCATAAATATCTTTCCGTCGCCGTGGGTGATAGATGTCAGTACGTCGGGCGAGTGGCGGACAGAATCCAAAAGATTAGCGAAATAGGCTGGCACCTCGGTAACGACCACGACACCTGCAAATTCGCCCTTGGTCCCCTTGAGCGTTCGAAGTAAAGTAAATGCGAAATCATTGAGGACGGTCTTGAAGGGGGCGCCGACCTGAAGAATATTCGGGTCGGGATTGTTTTTTGCGGTGATGAAGTACTCTCTGTAGGCGAAATTCATCCCCAGGAGTTTTGGCGTACTGGAAATAATTGCCGTGCCATTTGCGTCAATGACCAGAAGGGGTGGGATTCCGTTAATGGTATCGTTGATGATCTTTATGTCATGATTGGCACGTTTAAAACCATCGTTTTCTGCCTGCCATGACGGTAAAGCGTTGACGATGTTGGTTATGATGTGATCGGCCAGCACTATTTGCGGAGCAAGGTTTTTACCTGCGATTTCAGCGAGTTTAGCAAGTCGCTCCTTCTCCTGGGTGCCGATGTGATTATAATCTTGGATCTGGAAATACGCTATGGCTCCGCCAAGCACAACAAAGAAAGCTACAAGAGATAGCCAGCGTTTTTTAGCACTTGAAGCCATTCATAACCTCATATCTCTTACGGCACGATTCACCAAGGCGATATTCGGGGTAACATCGTTGATGACATCATGTCGGTGGCTAATCCAAAGATTTCGGTCCTCGGGGTGAATCAAACTCGGGATCAAATCGGGGTTGGCGTCGAACTCTTCGGTCCCGTGACCAGTGATGCGCCGACAGGAATGCGATGAGTATATGAGCCTATTTTGCGGACTAAGCCAGAATTCCCAGTTGTAGGTGTTGTCTGCAATGATCCTGTATTTAACCGCGGCCTCGCGCAAAGCCTCCTCCGAACGTTTTTGTTCCGTGATGTCGCGTCCTTCCGGCACGAGTAGGACCACCTTCCCCGTTTCATCATTCACCGGTTTGAGAGAAAATTCAATGTCGCGGAGCGTGCCATCGGCGGCCACATGGGTGGCCTCAAAATTCACCAACTCTCCGGCGGCAGCCTTCTTTATAGCCCTCCGCAGTTCATTTTGCAGATCTTTAGAAGGAGGGGCAATGCGGCCAGGCTTGGAAGGTTTGAAGCTGCTTTTGGCTAACCAAGCCTCCCTCGCATCTTCTTTTAGAGTACCAACCGTTCCAGCACCTCGTCGAGGACAGACGACAGGTCCGGAACGGATGACTCAATGATTTCACCGGATGGGAGATGCTTGTGGCAGACATAAAGAAGCGCGGGTTTGTGGGCGGCATTATCGTACCGAAACAACAGACGGTCACTGGCATCCTGGCAGTGATACGAATAGGTCAGTTTTTCAAGGCGATACCGCGTGTCAACATACTCGGTGAAGAACAGCCGCCCCCCATCGGCAAAGCCAAGGGCACCCTTGACCATGCCCAAATTGGGGGTTCTTGCGTCAATGACCAGTTCGCTTATGATAATCAGGCCAGTTTGCGCGTAGCGACCGATAATTTCCGCAAATTGAGCCTGATATTCGCTAAGCAGCATACTGGACATCCCGCAGAGTATCCAGTTGAGCAGCGATTCGTTCGTAAATTTTAAGTTCGCCCGCCCAAGCGACATACTCCTGGTCACCACCTTGCAAACTTTCGGCGGTGAACTCGCTCAGAAACACCTCGGAAGTCACGCCATAACGCTCCTCAAAGGAGTGGATACGACGATTAGTCGCTTCAAGGCCCAGTTTCAAACGGCTGACCTCAGCTGCAATGGCGGAGCGGACAAGATCAAGGGCCGCTTCCTGAGTGTCAGATTGAATGTGCAATCGGATCATGGCAACATCCTCTTTAAGGACAGCTATCTGCTTGTGTCGCTGAAACACCGCCTTAGTATATGCCAAGGAAAGGGAAGAAGCCAGTTATTCTTGAGGCAACGGTGGTGGCATCCCGGTTTCACCCATTTTCATCCGGCTAGGCGAGAAAGGCATTGATTGCGCTTTTCGCCTTACCAAATGCTCGACCCGTCTTACTACATCTGCCCCCTTCTGTTTCTTTCGATGAAGTTCAGGTGAAAGCGCGCGTGCTGGGCGAGAAAATAAAGCCATTGGTACATGTCCAACTTTCCCAGGCGGTTCACGGACATGCCAATGCGGCAAAGACGCCCCTCCCCTGCCGGCATCTCGGCCAGATGCCGCAGACACATGTCTCGCTCCCCTCTCAATTCCTCGCGCAGTTCCTCCAACGGCCGTCGGCCGCCGGGAAGCATGTGCGCGGGAGGCTGCCAGTCGAAGACGCCCGGGGAGGCGATGGCCGCAAGCGGCGTCAGATCGCTCCCGGCTTCGGGAATCGGCTCAACCGCGGCGCGCTTCAGCGCCTTCCGACATCCCTTGCCGATGGTCAAGAGCAGGAAATGATTGGCCAAGACGACATGCTCCAAATGCTCGGCTACGCTCCAGGCGCCGGGATAGTCAGACCGGCTCTCCAACTCTTGGCGGGGCCGCTCGAAGCCGGCGTCCAGCTCGGCAAACACTTTCAGCAAAGCGATGCCGACTATTTCAATTACCGAAAGCTGCACCGACCGACCTACCTCCGCCCGTAAAAATCCCAAAAAGACGGGAAATACCCTATTGACTTTCCGGTAGCCCACGAAGTACAAGTATTCTCGCGTAACATGTTTTGTTATTAATTTTACATTTCATGCTAATCGACGCTAACCGAATAATACCAATGGAACATCGGTTTAAAGTGACTGTTTTTTTTACGATCGACAGTAGTGCTCTGCTTCGTCGCATCTTTTCACTACCGAATTAGTCGGCAATACTCCAGCAATAGCCGTCGCGCCTGCCGCGCTTCTCATTGTACATGCGAAAGCGGCGTCGGCAGTACCAGTATTTTCGTTTCACCAATCTCCCAGGAGGCCAACATGACTCAGCAGGAAGGGTACGCGGACGACGTCGTCAAGGGATTTATCATCTGGAGCTTACTATGGGGCTTCGTCGCCGTGCTGCTCGGTGTGGTGATCTCGCTCCAGCTCGCCTGGCCCCAACTCAACCTCCCCCCCTACCTGTCCTACGGCCGGCTGCGCCCGATCCACACCAACGCCGGCATCTTCGGCTGGGGCATCGGCAGCTTCATGGCTTTTTTCATCTACATCACCCAACGCCTCACCAAAACCAGGCTCTGGAGCCCGGGGCTGGCAAGGGTCCAGCTCTGGCTCTTCAACGTGGTGATCGCTTTGGCCGCGGTGACCTTGCTGCTCGGCATGAACCGCTCCAAGGAGTACGCCGAGCTGGAATGGCCGGTGGCGCTGCTGGTGGTGGTGCTCTGGGTGATCTTCGCGGTCAATATCGTCATGACCATCGTCAAGCGCCGCGAGGAGCAGATGTACATCTCGCTTTGGTACGTGCTGGCCACCCTGATCGGCGTGGCGGTGCTCTACCTGGTGAACAACGCCGGCATTCCGGTCTCGCTCACCAAGTCCTATTCGGCCTACGCCGGCGCCAACGACGCCAACGTCCAGTGGTGGTACGGGCATAACGCGGTCGCCATGGTGCTCACCACTCCGCCGCTGGCACTCTTCTACTACTTCCTCCCCAAGTCGACCGGCGTGCCGATTTACAGCCACCGCATGGGGGTGATCGCCTTTTGGAGCCTGATCTTCATGTACCTTTGGACCGGCGCCCATCACCTGCTCTGGACGCCGGTTCCCGACTGGGTGCAGACGCTGGCCATGGCCTTCTCGGTGATGCTGATCGCTCCTTCCTGGGCCGCGGTCTTCAACGGCTACTTCTCCATGAACGGCCAGTGGCACCAGATGCGCGAGAACTACCAGGCGAAGTTCCTGATCTTCGGCATCACCTTTTACGGGCTGCAGACCCTGCAGGGACCCTCCCAGGCGATCCGGACCTTCTCCGCCTTCATCCATTACACCGACTGGGTGCCGGGGCACGTGCACATGGGGACGCTCGGCTGGGTGTCGCTGGTGATCTTCGCCGCCATCTATTACACCTTGCCCAGGCTCTACCGGACCGAGATCTACTCGGTGCCGCTTGCCAACCTCCACTTCTGGCTGGCGGTCGCCGGTCAGTTGATCTTCTCCATCAGCATGTGGATCGCCGGCGTGCAGCAGGCGACCATGCTGAACGCCGCCAATCCGGACGGCAGCCTGCACTACAGCTTCATCGAGACGCTGATCGAGCTCTATCCCTACTGGTACGCCAGGGCCTTCGGGGGCATCATTTATTTCGTCAGCCTGATCGTCTTCATCTACAACATCGCCAAGACCATCAACGGCGGCAAGGCCCAGGCCTTGGCACAAAAAGCCTAGAAAGGAGACGTCATGCTCGAGAAAAAGCCCATTATTTTCCTGCTGCTTGCCACCGTGACCATCCTGATCGGCACGGTCGTCACCATGGTGGCCCCCTTTTGGTGGATCAACGACCCGAAGCTGGCCATCGCCTCGGTGAAGCCTTACACGCCGCTGCAGTTGGAGGGGCGCGACATCTATATCCGCGAGGGGTGCAACAACTGCCACACCCAGACGGTGCGGCCGCTCCTTTCGGACACGGAGCGCTACGGCGAATACTCCAAGAGCGGCGAATTCGCCTATGACCAGCCCTTTCTCTGGGGCTCCCGCCGCACCGGCCCCGATCTGGCCCGCATCGGCGGCAAGTACCCCGACGCCTGGCACGTCAAGCACATGAAGGATCCGCAGTCCATGGTGCCGCGCTCCAACATGCCCAGGTACGACTTCCTGCAACGGCCGCTGGATACGAGCCTCACCGAGCGCAAGATGAAGACGCTCAAGTTCCCGTACACGCAGGATCAGATCGCCCAACTGTCGGGGAAAACCGAAATGGACGCCATGGTGGCCTACCTGCAAAAGCTCGGCAACGACATCCCCTGGCGCAAGGCGGCGCGCGCCGAGGTGGTGGGCGAGTTGAAGAACCCCTACCAGGACAACATGGCCGTCCTGCCGGAAGCCAAGGCGCTCTACCAGCAAAACTGCGCGCAGTGCCACGGCAAGGAGCTGAAGGGCGACGTGGGTCCGGCGCTTTCCGACCTCGACAAGCCGGACGCCGACGTCTTCACCACCGTTTACGGCGGCACCCAAGCGGGCATGCCCGCCTTCGGCGACACGCTGGGCAAGGAGAGGATCTGGAAACTGGTCACCTTCCTTAAGTCCCACCAAAAGCGCTGACGGGGACCGGGGCGGCCATAAACCGTCCGGAGCATAGGCCGCCCGGCTTTCGCCATCTTGCTAAACCGCTCAAGGAGGATACTCATGTCCGATGACAATAAGGAATACGACGGCATCAGGTACCGCGTCGAGGAGAAATCGCCGCTGGTGTTCAGGGTGCTCTATGCCGTGCTGGTGATCTGGGGGGTCTGTTTCATGGGCTACTTCCTGTTCAGCGGCTGGAGCTCGCACGCCGAATACGCCGAGATCAAGAAGGCCAAGGAGGCGAGGCTTGCCGCCGAAAAGCTCAAAGGGGGCGAGGCTACGGCGGTGAGCACCGGCAAGGAGAGCAAAACCACCGACCTGGCGGCCCTGGGGAAAGAGGAGTTCGCCAAGCGCTGCGCGTCCTGCCACGGGGCTGACGCCAAGGGGAGCATCGGGCCCGACTTGACCGGCAAAAAGTTCAAATACGGCAAGAGCGCCCCTGAAGTGACCCGCAGCATCGAGGAGGGTCGTCCCGGCGGCATGCCCTCCTTCAAGAGCGAGCTGTCGACCGAGAAGCTGCAAGGGATCGTGCAGTACGTGCTGTCGCTGTAATGCCCCTGCCGATTCACTCCGCGAGGATCGCGCCGAAACGAAAACTGGTCCAGTGGCTCTCCACCCTGCTGCTTTTGGGGCTACCCTTCGGCAAGCTGGGTGGAGAGTCGCTGCTGCGGCTGGACGCGGCCACGCGCACGCTGCTCTTGTTCGGCGCCAGCATCCGCATCGAGGAGTTCTACCTCTTTCTGATCGCGGTGCTGATCCTGGTGTTCGGCTTTCTGTTCGTCACCATGCTCTTTGGCAGGGTCTGGTGCGGCTGGTTCTGCCCGCAAACCACGCTCGGCGATCTCGCGGACGCCGTCGACGCCGGCGTCCGCTCGCTGCTGCCGGCGGGCCTGACGGCGGCGGTCCTGCGACAGCTCTGCTATCTGCTGATCTCCTCTCTGGTCGCCTGCAACCTGGTCTGGTATTTCCTCCCGCCCGCGGAATTTTTCGGCAGGCTTTTCTCCGGCAAGATCGGCGCCGTCGCCGGCATCTCCCTGATCGCCGTCTTTTTGCTGGTGTACCTCGATCTCGCGCTGGTGCGGCGCGTCTTCTGCAAGACCGTCTGCCCCTACGGGCGCATTCAACTGCTGACCATGGAGCGCGGCACCCTCACCCTGGAGTTCGACCCGGCGCTGAAGGATGCCTGCCTGCGTTGCGCCGCCTGCGTCAGGGCCTGCCCGATGGGGATCGACATCCGGGACGGCTTACAGATCGAGTGCATCAACTGCGGTCGATGTCTGGACGCCTGCCGCGGCGTGATGGACAAGCGCGGCGCCAGGGGGCTGATCCGCTACAGTTTCGGCGCCCCGCAAGCCGGAGACGGACCGCGGCACGCAAAGACCCTGCTGCTCGCGGCGGTGCTCGCGCTGCTGGTCGCGCTGTTGGCGGCAGGCCTTGGGACGCGCCGCGAGGCGACGCTCAAGGTGCAGCGCGCGGCCGAGGGCGAGGTGAAGAGGCTCTCGGACGGGTCCGTGGTCAACTTCTACGCGCTCTATCTGGAGAACCGGGGGACGCGCCCCGCCAGCTACCGGTTGCAAACGGTCCCCCTGCCGGGGTATCGGGTGGAGTTGATCGGAGCGGATCGGGAGCTGCAAGTGGCGGCCAACGGCAACCGCAAGGTGGAGTTGGCGCTCAAAATATCTCCCGCCCCGCCGGGCGCGCGCGACCTGGAGATCAGGCTGGTGCAGGCAGGAAAGACCATCGCCACGGCGAGCTTGCCGGTGCTTACCCGCTGAGAGCGGGTGGCGCGGCGAGGGCCGGCGATTGACCGGCACGGTCAGAGGCGGGCGAACACAAGGTTCGCCCCTACAGCCCCTGTTTGCTGACGGTGCTGGATGGACGCAACGCGCATAGAAAAAAGGAAACGACCATGCAATCCGGGGTAAAGAAAGGCGTGAACAGGTGGCAACTTGGGCTGGCGCTGCTGTTCGGGGTATTCCTGATCGGCATGGCGGTCAGCATGGCGCTGGCCTCCTTGCGGGCAAGCCGGGTGGTCGACGTCGACTACTACGACCACGGTCTGCACTACGATCAGGCGCATAACGGCTCCAGCAAGGCAGGCTTTGACTGGGTCATCACCGCCTCGCTGGCCGGCGACCGGTTGCAGGTGCGCGTGAAGGATCAGTCGGGGAAGGCGGTCGCCGGCGGCAAGCTGAGCTTTCAGCCGGAGCCGGGGAGAGCCGGCCAACCGGCGAAACTGGCGCTGTCGGAGGCGGAGCCGGGACTCTTTCAGGCGCCTCGGCCGCTGTCGCCGCAGGGGGAGTTGCGCGGCACGCTGCGCTTCACCAGGGGGGATGCGGCGGCCAGCCGCAGGTTGGTGCTCTTCAATTAAGGGGGGGAGGCGGCTGGCGGCTGGCGAATGGATGGACGTAATGGACGTAGTGGACCTCATGGACGTAGTCAGCACTGACGCGCAAAACAACAAGATGAGGTGTGGTGGCCCTTCAGCGCAGCCTCGGATTTTTTTTGTCGCAAAGTTTCGGTAGACAGCCAACAGGTTTTCCTCTAGGATAGCGTGGCATCGCTGCCATTTTTGAGG
>CAIYDQ010000226.1 GCA_903925075.1 uncultured Geobacter sp. | reverse complement strand
GTGCGACGGCTGCCGAACTGGCGACTAAGAGCGCGGATCTCACCAAGGAACTGTTCAACGTGAGGTTTCAGCTCCACACAGGGCGTCTGGAAAATACTTCTAAGCTTTCCCTTCTCAAGAAGGACATCGCAAGGGTGAAGACCATACTCCGTGAAAAGAGAGGGTAAGAGATATTTATGAGCGAAAGAGGTAATAGAAAAACCCAGGTTGGCATAGTCGTGAGCGACAAGATGGAGAAGACCGCGGTAGTCAAGGTCGATCGTCTGGTCAAGCACCCGGTCTACAACAAATACATCAAGCGGTCCGCCAAGTACAAGGCGCACGATATTGATAACTCCGCAAAGATCGGCGACAAGGTCCTCATCGTCGAGACGCGCCCGATGAGCAAGGACAAGCGCTGGAAGATCAGACAGATTATCGAGTCTAAAGCCTAAGAGGCTTAAGCTGGGAGCTAACAATGATTCAGATGCAGACAATATTGGATGTGGCGGACAACTCGGGCGCCAAGAAGCTCTTTTGCATTAAAGTGCTGGGCGGCTCCAAGCGCCGCTACGCCGGGATCGGCGACATCATCGTCGCCTCCGTCAAGGAAGCCCTCCCCAACTCGAAGGTAAAGAAGGGGGACGTGGTCAAGGCGGTTGTGGTTCGCACCGCGAAGGCCGTGGGCCGTCCGGACGGCTCCTACATCCGTTTCGATACCAACTCGGGCGTGGTGATCAACAACGCCAAGGAGCCGGTCGGCACCCGTATCTTCGGACCGGTCGCCAGGGAGCTTCGGGCAAAGAAGTTCATGAAGATCATATCCCTCGCCCCTGAGGTACTTTAATCAACATCTTGGAGAATAGCGATGCTGGGCAAAAAGTTACATGTGAAAAAAAACGATACCGTCGTGGTTATAGCCGGTAAGGACCGCGCCAAGAGCGGCAAGGTGATTTCCATCCATCCGAAGAAGGACGGCGTGATCGTCGCTGGGATCAACATGATCAAGCGCCACACCAAGCCCCGCGGTTCCGAGCAGGGCGGCATCCTGGAAAGGGAAGCCCCGGTGCACATTTCCAACGTGATGCTGCTTTGCGGAAAGTGCAACAAACCTGTGCGCACCAAGATTACCACCCTGGAAGACGGAAAGAAGGCGCGCTGCTGTGTCAAATGCGGCGAGTCCTTTGACAAATAGGCTTTGGAGGATTTGCAATGGCACGGCTAGCTGAGCTTTACAATACAGAGATGGTTCCCCAGTTGATGAAGGACCAGAACTACAAGAACATCATGGAAGTCCCCAAGCTCGTGAAAATCGTCTTGAACATGGGTCTGGGCGAAGCGATCCAGAACGTGAAGATTCTCGATTCCGCGACCGAGGAACTGGCGGCCATCGCCGGCCAGCGTCCGGTCATCACCAAGGCCAAGAAATCGATCGCCGGCTTCAAGCTCAGGCAGGGGATGCCGATCGGCTGCTGCGTGACTCTGCGCCGCGAGAAGATGTACGAATTTCTCGACCGCCTGGTGAGCGTCTCGCTGCCGCGCGTTCGTGACTTCAAGGGCATTTCCGGCAAGGCCTTCGACGGCAAGGGGAACTATTCCCTGGGCGTGAAGGAGCAGCTGATCTTCCCCGAGATCGACTACGACAAGGTCGACAAGATCAAGGGGCTCAACATCACGATCGTGACGACCGCAAAGACCGACGCTGAAGGCAAGGCGCTTCTGAAGCTCATGGGGCTGCCGTTCAGGAACTAATCAAGTTTGGAGGAACTCCGTGGCAAAAACATCTATGATCATCAAGGCGCAAAGAGGCAGCAAGTTCAAGGTCCGCGACAAGAATCGCTGCCCCTTGTGCGGTCGCCCCAGAGCCTACTACCGGAAATTCGACATGTGCAGGATCTGCCTGCGCAAGCTCGCCAACTTAGGCCAGATTCCCGGTGTGATAAAGTCCAGCTGGTAAAAGACCGATTCAGGAAAGAGGAGTAGTTTGTATGTGCATGACAGATCCAGTAGCCGACATGCTGACCAGAATCAGGAACGCTGGTATGGCGAAACACCAAAAAGTGGATATCCCGTCTTCGAACCTCAAGGTGAGCCTGGCCACGGTGCTGCGCACCGAGGGCTTCATCAAGAACTTCAAGGTCATCGCCGACAGCAAGCAGGGGATTCTGCGCGTATACCTCAAGTTCATCGATGAGAAAGAGCCGGTCATCAATGAAATCAAGAGGATCAGCAAGCCGGGCGGCCGGGTCTATGTCAACTCCGACAAGATCCACAAGGTGAAAAACGGACTGGGTGTAGCCATCCTGTCGACGTCCAAGGGTCTGGTAACCGACAAGACGGCGCGCGAGATGGGCATCGGCGGAGAGATCCTCTGCACGGTCTGGTAGTCATTTTTGCTTTAAGGAGCTTTGCATGTCTAGAATAGGAAAACTTCCCATCGCAATCCCTGCGGGGGTGAAAGTCATATACAACCTGCCCGAGATTTCCGTCACGGGCCCCAAGGGATCGCTCTCGCGCGTCGTCATGGACGGCGTGTCGATCGAGCTGACCGAGGCGGCCATCACGGTGAACCGGGCGGACGATTCCATCAAGTGCCGCTCGGCGCACGGCCTGACCAGGACCCTGATCAACAACATGGTGGTGGGCGTCTCCAAGGGGTTCGAAACGCTGCTTGAGATCAACGGCGTCGGCTACCGCGCCGAGGTCAAGGGCAACGTGCTCAACCTCTCCCTGGGCTTCTCCCACCCGGTCAACTTCCAGCTTCCGGCAGGCATCAGCGTCGAAGTGGAGAAGATGACCAAGGTGAAGGTGCTGGGGATCGACAAGGAGATGGTCGGCCAGACCGCCGCCAAGATCCGTGCCTTCCGTCCGCCCGAGCCGTACAAGGGCAAGGGCGTCAAGTACGCTGGCGAAACGATACTCAGAAAAGCCGGCAAGACCGGTAAAAAATAGCAATAGCTAAGGAGAAGTGCCTTGAGTTCTCTAGCCCCAAAACAGGTAGCTCGTCTTAAGAGACAGACCAGGGTCAGGAAAAAGATCACCGGATCGCCCGCACGCCCCAGACTGAACGTCTTTAAGAGCGCGCGCCACATATACGCCCAGCTGATCGACGACACCACCGGCGTCACCCTGGCCGCAGCCTCCACCCTGACCGAGGGGCTGGCCGAAGGGCTGTCGCACACCGGGAACGTCGAGGCGGCCGTGAAGGTCGGCGCCGCCATCGCCAAGCAGGCCCTGGAAAAAGAGATCACCGCCGTCGTCTTCGACCGGAACGGTTTCCTCTATCACGGAAGAATCAAAGCCCTGGCTGAAGCCGCACGTGAAAACGGTCTGTCCTTCTAAGGGCAGGTAAGGAGGAATTAGTTTGCTTAAGATCAATGCCAGTGAAATGAATCTTACGGATAGGGTTGTCCATATCAGCCGAGTCGCCAAGGTGGTCAAGGGCGGTCGCAGGTTTAGTTTCTCCGCGCTGGTCGTGGTCGGCGACGGCAACGGCTGCGTCGGTTACGGGCTGGGCAAGGCCAACGAGGTCCCCGAGGCTATCCGCAAAGGGGTCGAGCAGGCCAAGAAGAACCTGATCCGGGTGCCGATCGTCGCGGGCCAGACCATACCCTTCGAAATACTGGGAAGCTTCGGCGCAGGCAAGGTCCTGATGATGCCGGCTTCGCCGGGTACCGGCGTGATCGCCGGCGGCGCCGCGCGCGCCGTCTTCGAGTCGGCCGGTCTGCACAACATCCTGGCCAAATGCCTGGGTTCCAACAACCCGCACAACGTGGTGAAAGCCGCCTTCGCCGGCCTGAGCCGCCTGAAGACCGGGGAAGAGCTGATGGCTCGCCGCGGGCTTACCGAATAGAGAGTTAAGGAGCTGAACATGTCAGGAGAAGTGAAGGTTACCCTCATCAAGAGCCACATCGGGAAATCTCAGAGCATGAGGGGCTGCCTTTTGGGTATGGGTCTCACCAAGCGCGAGAAGACCGTGGTGCTCAAGGATACCCCCGAGATCCGCGGGATGATCAACAAGGTTTCCCATCTGGTTAGAGTCGAAGAGTAATCCCCCCTAAAGGTGACAAAAATGCAATTAAATACCATCAAGCCGGCCGCAGGGTCGACCAAGAATAGAAAGCGTATCGGCAGGGGCGTAGGCTCCGGTCACGGCAAGACCGCCACCAAGGGTCACAAGGGACAGAAGGCCCGTTCCGGCGGCTCCATCAAGCCCGGCTTCGAGGGCGGCCAGATGCCGATGCACAGAAGGCTTCCCAAGCGCGGTTTCACTCCGCTCACCAAGAAGGTGTTCGCCCTGGTCAACCTCTGCCAGCTCGAGATCTTCGAGGCCGGCAGCGTGGTCGACGCGGCGGCGCTCCTGAAGAGCGGCCTGATCAGCGACGTATGCGACGGCATCAAGGTGCTCGCCACCGGCGAGATCACCCGCGCGCTGACCATCAAGGCGCACAAGTTCAGCGCCTCCGCCCGCGAAAAGATCGCGGCTGCGGGTGGAACCCTCGAGGAGATCTAGTCTTGATAGAAGCCTTCCAGAACATTTTCAAGATTCCGGAGCTTAAAAAGAGGGTGTTGTTTTCACTGGCCATGCTGGCGGTGTACCGGGTGGGGTGCCACATCCCGACCCCCGGCATCGACGCCCAGGCGCTGGCCCACTTCTTCAAGGCTGCGCAGGGGACCCTGCTCGGTATGTTCGACATGTTTTCCGGAGGGGCTCTCGAGAAGCTCACCGTTTTCGCCCTCGGCATTATGCCGTACATCTCCTCCTCGATCATCTTTCAGCTCCTTTCCGTCGTGCTCCCTTCCATAGAGAAGCTTTCCAAGGAAGGGGACGCCGGCAGGAAGAAGATCATCCAGTACACCCGCTACGGCACCATCGTGCTTTCCGTGGTGCAGGGCTTCGGCATCAGCATCGGCCTGGAGTCGATGCGGGGACCGGCCGGTGAACTGGTGGTGCCGAGCCCCGGTTGGGGATTCCGGCTGATGACGGTGATCACGCTCACCGCGGGCACCGCCTTCATCATGTGGCTGGGCGAGCAGATGTCAGAGAAGGGTATCGGCAACGGCATCTCGCTGATCATCTTCGCCGGCATCGTGGCGCGCATCCCCACCGCCTTGATGAACTCCGCGCGTCTGATCAAGACCGGCGAGCTGAGCCTGTTCTCGTTGTTGCTGGTGGGCGCGGTGATGTTCTTCGTGATCGCAGCGGTGGTCTTCATCGAACGCGGGCAGCGCAGGATACCGATCCACTACGCCAAGAGGGTGGTCGGACTGAAGACCATGGGCGCACAGAGTTCGCACCTGCCGCTCAAGGTCAACATGGCCGGGGTGATACCCCCCATCTTCGCCTCCTCGATCATCATGTTCCCGGCCACGGTCGGCGCCCTGATCAACGTCCCCTGGGTGCAGAAGGCTTCCAAGAGCCTGGCCCCCGGTAATTTGCTGTACAACGTTTTTTATGTTGCATTCATCGTCTTTTTTTGCTACTTCTATACGGCTGTGACTTTCAACCCGGTGGATGTGGCCGACAACGTCAAGAAACAGGGGGGCTACGTCCCGGGCATCCGTCCCGGCAAGGAGACCTCCGATTTTCTCGATTCGGTGCTCACCAAGCTGACTTTTGCCGGCGCAATCTACATCTCGGCGGTCTGCGTGCTCCCTTCGATCCTGATCGGGAAGTTCAACCTACCCTTTTATTTCGGCGGCACGGCGCTCCTGATTGCCGTCGGCGTGGGCATGGACACCTTGGCCCAGATCGAGGCGCATTTGATAACCCGCAGTTACGAGGGGTTCATGAAGGGCGTGCGCATCAAGGGGAGGAAGTAGCGGATCATGACCAATCTGATTCTTCTCGGGCCTCCCGGAGTCGGCAAAGGGACCCAGGCAAAGCTGCTGATAGAAAAGTTCGGCATCCCGCAGATATCCACTGGCGATATACTGCGGGCTGCCGTTAAAGAGCTTACTCCCATGGGAGTGAAGGCTAAAGGTTTCATGGACTCGGGCGCCCTGGTTCCCGACGCCGTGGTGATCGGTATCGTGGAAGAGCGTCTGGCCCAGCCCGATTGCGGCAAAGGCTTCATCCTGGACGGTTTCCCGCGCACCGTCGCGCAGGCCGACGCGCTGGATCAGGTGCTGGCCGGCATGCGGCGCGGCATCGACCACGTGGTCTCGCTGGCCGTTGAGAAGGCGGAACTGCTGAGGCGGCTCACCGGCAGGCGCGCCTGCCCCAAATGCGGGGCCGTCTACCACGTTGAGTTTGCCCCGCCCAAGTCGGCGGATCGCTGCGACGCCTGCTCTGGCGAGCTGATTCAACGCGAGGACGACAAGGAAGCGACCATACTGCACCGGCTCACCGTTTACGACGAACAGACCGCGCCTCTCATCGCCTACTACGGCGGCAAAGGGTTGCTGCGCTCGGTCGACGGGTTGGGAACGGTGGATGCGATTCAAGCCTCCATCCTCTCCAGCATAGAGGCGCCAACTAGGTGATCGTGCTCAAATCGCGGGCCGAGATCGAAAAGATGGGGACCGCGAGCCGCATGGTGGCCGAGATATTGGCCGGCCTCAGGGAGCGCGTGCTTCCCGGGACGACGCTTCTGGAACTGGACGTCTTCGCCGAGAAGGAGACGCTGAAGAGGAAGGCCAAGCCGGCCTTCAAGGGTTACAGCGGCTTCCCGTTCTCGCTTTGCTGTTCGGTGAACGAGCAGGTGGTGCACGGCATGCCCTCGTCCCGGGTGCTGCAACAGGGCGACATCGTTAGTCTCGACTTCGGAGTGGTCTACGGCGGTTTCTACGGCGACGCGGCCATCACGGTTCCGGTCGGCAAGGTGTCGGACGCCGCCGCCAGGCTGGTCAAGGTCACCGAGGAATCGCTCTACCGCGCGATCGAGGTTACCGACGCCGCGCACCGTCTCTCCGACGTGTCGCACGCGGTTCAGGCCTGGGTCGAGCCGCGCGGCTATTCGGTGGTCAGGGATTTCGTCGGACACGGCATCGGCAAGGACCTGCACGAAGGACCGCAGATACCGAATTTCGGCGCGCCCGGCAAGGGGCCGAAACTGAAAGTCGGCATGGTGCTGGCGATCGAGCCGATGATCAACGAAAAGGGTTACGAGGTCAGGGTGCTTGAGGACGGCTGGACCGCGGTAACCTGCGACAAAGGGCTCTCTGCGCACTTCGAGCACACAGTGGCGATAACGGACAACGGTCCGTTGATACTCTCGCTAATTTAGAACTGCACTACGTTTTCAAAAGGAAGTCAATTATGAAGGTTCGGGCATCGGTTAAGAAGATCTGTGTTAAGTGCAAGATTGTCAAGCGCAAGGGTATCGTCCGGGTAATCTGCGACATTCCGAAACACTCACAGAGACAAGGTTAAGATAACCATTAGGAGGAGCGGGCATTGGCACGTATCGCAGGGGTAGACCTACCAAAGAATAAGAGAGTAGAGATCGCGCTTACCTATATCTACGGCATAGGCAGATCTTTATCCCAGGAAATTCTCAACGCAACCGGGATCGACTACAACACCCGCTGCGACAACCTGACTGAGTCGGAAGTCGCGAAGATCAGGGAGCATATTGATAAGAATGTCAAGGTCGAGGGCGACCTCCGTCGCGACATTTCTATGAATATCAAGCGTTTGATGGATCTGGGCTGCTATCGGGGACTTCGTCACAGGAAAGGTCTGCCGTGCCGCGGCCAGCGGACCAAGACCAATGCGCGCACCAGGAAAGGGCCGGCTCGTACGGTCGCTGGCAAGAAGAAATAAGATTCTGGAGGGATAATGGCGAGCCCGGCTAAAAAAGTCGTAAAGAAGAAGAAAGAGAAGAAGAACATACCTAATGGCGTCGCGCACATACAGGCGACCTTCAACAATACCATGATCACCATAACCGACCCGGTCGGCAATGTGGTAGCCTGGTGCACCTCCGGTGCCAAGGGTTTCAAGGGTTCCCGGAAAAGCACTCCGTTCGCGGCGCAGATGGCCGCGGAGGACGCCGCTAAGAAGGCCCAGGAACACGGCATGCGCAGCATCGAGGTGTACGTGAAGGGACCCGGCTCCGGCCGCGAGTCCGCTCTGCGCGCGCTGCAGGCTGCCGGTTTCGCGGTCAGCTTCATCCGCGACGTCACGCCCATCCCGCACAACGGGTGCCGCCCACCGAAGAGAAGAAGAGTCTAGGACCGGATTACCCGGAGCCTGGAGTTACGGAACTATCAGTTAGGATCAAGGAGGTCTTCATTGGCTAGGTATACAGGGCCCTCATGCAGGCTGTGCAGACGGGAAGGAATGGAGCTTTTTCTTAAAGGCGAGCGCTGCTACACGGATAAATGTGGCCTTAAGAGAAGGACCTATCCCCCGGGACAGCACGGTCAGGGTCGCATAAAGGTTTCGGATTACGGCGTGCAGCTGCGCGAAAAACAGAAGGTACGTCGCATCTACGGTATCCTCGAGAACCAGTTCCGCGGTTACTTCGAGATGGCCGACCGGATGAAGGGCGTGACCGGCGAGAACCTCCTGTTCATTCTGGAGAAGAGGCTCGACAACGTCGCCTACCGTCTCGGCTTTGCCGCGTCGCGCGACGAGGCCCGCCAGCTGGTGCGTCACGGTCACTTCACGCTGAACGGCAGGAAGGTCAACATCCCCTCCATCCAGGTGAAGGCGGGCGATGTGCTGCAACTGCGCGAGAAGAGCCGCAAGATCGCCGCCGTCTCCGAGTCTCTGGAAGGGGTAGTTCGCAGGGGTATGCCGCAGTGGCTCGAACTGGAGAAGGATGCGTTCAAGGGTGTCGTCAAGGCCTTGCCGGTGCGCGAAGACATCACCATGCCGATTCAGGAACAGCTGATTGTCGAGCTCTACTCCAAGTAAAGGCTGACTACAACCGATACAGGGGGATCTAAATGTATAAAAATTGGCGCGATCTGATCAGACCAAAGAAACTCCAGGTTGAGACGGAATCGCTCACAAATACATACGGTAAGTTCTTCGCCGAGCCCTTTGAGCGCGGCTTCGGCACCACCCTCGGCACCGGTTTGCGTAGGGTTCTCATCTCCAGTCTGCAAGGCGCAGCCATCGTTTCCGTGAAGGCGAAAGGCGTGCTGCATGAGTTCTCCGCCATTCCCGGGGTTACCGAGGATGCGACCGACATCATCCTGAACTTGAAAGGGGTGCGCCTGAAGGTGCACGGCAACGAGTCCCGGATGATCAGGATCGTGCAGAAGGGCGAAGGGGTGGTCAAGGCCAAGGACCTGGTTGTGGACCACAACGTGGAGATCCTGAACCCGGAACACCACATCGCCACCTGCTCGAAGGACGCGAATTTGGAGATGGATCTGATGGTGAAGGTCGGCAAGGGCTACGTCCCGGCGGACCGCAACCGCGACGAGAAAGCTCCGGTCGGCACCATTCCGATCGACGCCATCTTCTCGCCGATCTCCAAGGTGAACTTCACCGTAACCAACGCCCGCGTTGGTCAGATCACCGACTACGACAAATTGACCATCGAGGTCTGGTCCGACGGCTCCGTGAAGCCGCAGGACGCGGTGGCTTACGCCTCCAAGATCCTCAAGGACCAACTGAGCATCTTCATCAACTTCGACGAAGACGTGGAGCCTCAGGAAGAGACGGAGCCAGAGGAAGAGCGCGAGCGCTTCAACGAGAACCTGTACCGCTCGGTCGACGAACTGGAACTGTCGGTACGCTCGGCCAACTGCCTGAAGAACGCCGGCATCAAGCTGATCGGCGAACTGGTCTCCAGAAGCGAGCCCGAGATGCTGAAAACCCAGAATTTCGGCCGCAAGTCGCTGAACGAGATCAAGGACATCCTGGTCGACATGGGTCTCACCCTCGGCATGAAACTGGACAACTTCCCTGATCCCGAGATCATGAGGCGCCTGAGAGGCGAGCAGAAGGAAGAATAGTCCGCTTTAGACTTTCATTTATTGCTAGAAAGGAAGTGAAAAGATATGCGTCACAACAGCGCGGGTAGAAGATTAGGCAGGACCACAAGCCACAGGACCGCCATGTTCAGAAACATGGTGACGTCCTTCCTCGAGCACGAAAAGATCACCACGACGGACGCCAAGGCCAAGGAACTGCGTTCCATCGCCGAGCACATGATCACCCTGGGCAAGAAGGGTGATCTGCACGCGACCAGGCAGGCCGCAGCCTATATCCGCGACAAGAAAGTCGTGACCAAACTTTTCACAACCATCGCGCCGCGTTATGCCGATCGTCCCGGTGGCTACACCAGGATCATCAAGCTTGGCATCCGTCCGGGCGACACCGCATCGATTTCGATCATCGAACTGGTCGAAGCCGAAATGAAGCCGAAGAAGGTCTCCGCCAAACCGGCTCCGGTCACGACCGCCAAGGCGGCCGAACCGGTTGCGCCCGTCGCCGTCGAAGCGGCTCCGGCCGTGGAAGCGGTCGAAGAGACCACCGAGGCTTAAGTTCAGGCAGCGGGCAATCGTCATGCGGCAGCACAGAAAGACGTCGAAAGAGGCGCGGGAAACCGCGCCTCTTTCGCGTTCAGGGAGCGCCGAACCTTCCGCGCGGCAGGCATCTTTGCCTTTACATTAAAACCAACTCTCTGTTAAGATGCCCAATTAATGAAGATAAAACGGCTCGAAATACAAGGATTCAAATCCTTCCAGGACAAGGCCAGCCTCGAATTCAACCAGGCCATCACCGGCGTGGTCGGCCCCAACGGCTGCGGCAAGTCCAACGTGGTCGACGCCATCCGCTGGGTGATGGGGGAGCAATCCGCCAAGAACCTGCGCGGCAAGGCGATGGAGGACATCATCTTCGGCGGCACCGAGTTCAGGAAGCCTTTGGGCATGGCCGAGGTCTCGCTGTTCTTTTCCACCGAGGACGGCCGCGTTCCCGCCAAATACCTGAACTTCTCCGAGATTCAAGTCACCCGCCGGCTCTATCGGGACGGCGAGAGCGATTACCTGCTGAACAAAACCCCCTGCCGCCTTTTGGACGTCGCCGAGCTTTTCATGGACACCGGCATCGGCGCACGCGCCTACTCGATCATCGAGCAGGGGAAGATCGGCATGATCCTGCACGCCAAGCCCGAGGAGCGCCGCTTCCTGATCGAGGAGGCGGCCGGGGTCACCAAGTTCAAGGCGCGCAAGGTGGTCGCCCTTAAAAAGATCGAGGCGACCCGGCAGAACCTGCTGCGCATCGGCGACATCGTCTCCGAGATCAAGAGGCAGATGAACGGCTTGCAGCGCCAGGCCAAAAAGGCGGAGCGCTTCCGGGAGATCCGGCTGGAGCTGAAGGAGATCGAGCTGCTCTTTGCCACCAAGGGGTACGCCGCGGTCGACGTGGAGCGCTGCGGTCTTGAAGCGGAGATATCCAGGCTTGAGGCGCTTGCTGAAGAGTCGGGCCTGCGGCTGAGCGACGCCGAGCTGGCGGTCGAGTCGAGCAGGATCCGGCTCGTCGAGACCGAACGCCTGTTGGCGACGGCGCAGGAAGAGATCTTTCGTTGGAAGGGGGAGTTGCAGGGAGGCGAAAATCGGCTTGAGTTCCAGCGCCGGGAACTTGCCAACCTGGAGCGCCACGGCGCTCGCTTCGAGGAGGAACTGCAGGGGCTAAGGGAGCAACTGGCCGAAGCCGAGAGGGAAATGGCCGCTCTCTTGCGCCAGCGCGAGAGCTACCTTGAGGAGCTCACCCGAGAAGGGGAGGCGCTCGAGCATCGGGAAGCGCTCCTTGAGGAGCTGGCGGACGGCGAGGCGGGGGGCACGCGTCAGTTGGAAGAAGCCAGACGCGCCCTCTTTGCCGCGCTTTCCGAAGGCGCGCAGGCAGGCAATCAGCACGCGGCCGCGGCCAAGAGGCTGGCGTCGATCCGAGAGCGCCTGCTGTCCAGCGGCAGGGAAAGGGTGCTGCTCGGGGAGCGCCTTGCCGAGGCGAGCCAAAGAGTCGAGGCCCTGAAGGGTGAGCGGCAAGATCTGTCGCAAAAAAAGGCGCTGACCGAGGAGGAGTTGACTGTCGTCACCGGCCGGGAGGCGGCGCTGAAGCATACCCAGGAGTCCGAGGAAAAGCGCTTGCAGCAAGGCCGCGACGCTCTTTCCGCTGCCTCCTCCAGGCTTACCTCTTTGAAGGAACTGGAGGCGCAGTTCGCCGGCTACGGCCAGGGGGTGCGCAATCTCCTTTTGGCCGAACCCTTCAAAAACGGCGCCTTCACCATGCTTGCCGACGCCCTGGAGGTCGAGGAGGAGTGCGAAGTGGCGCTCGAATCGGTGCTCGGGGAACGTCTGCAGTATCTGCTCTGCGGCTCGGCGGCGTCCGCGCTGGCGGCCGTCGCGCATCTCAAGGGTAGTTCGGGCGGCCGGTGCAGTTTCATCACCGCCTCGCCCTGGCGCGCATCCGTCGCGGACGCGCCTCCAGACGCGCGCCCGCTGCTGGATAAGGTGACGGTCCCCGCTCAATTCGCGCCCCTGGTTGAGCCGCTGCTCTCGGGCGCCTATCTGGCGGGCGATCTGACTCAGGCGCTGGCGCTTGCCGGCAGCTATCCCTCGGCTACCTTCGTTACCCGGGACGGCGACTTGGTGCATGCCGGGGGGATCGTCAACGGCGGCTCCAGCGAGCCGGCGCAGCAGGGCATCATCCACAAGAAAAGGGAGATCAAGGCGCTGGGCGCCGACGTGGAGAGGCTTGGCGAAGAAGTGCGGCAATTGACCCGAACGCGCGAGGCCCGACGCATCGCGATCGCCGAAACCGAAGCGGAGCGGCTGGAACTGCGCCAGGATCTGCACCGCCTCGAGATCAAAGTGCTCAACACGGAGAAGGATCTGCAAAGCGTGACGGCCGAGTGCCTAAGGCTTGAGGAGAGCGGTTCGGTGCGGGAGCTGGAGGAAGATCAGCTCACCGAAGAACAAGGGTTGGTCTTAGCCGAGCTGGCCCAGGCAGACGCCAAAAAAGTTCTCTGCGAGGAGCGAAAGCTCGCGGCCGAGGCCAGCGTCCAGGCCTTGCAGGGGCGACTGGAAGCCGCCCGGTTCGAAATGGAGGAGGCGCGCGAACTGGTCACCTCGCTCAAGGTGCGCGTGGCGGCTTTGCGGGAAAAGGTGGAGGCCGCCCAACGCGCCCATCGCAGGGTAGAGGGTTTGTGCGCTGATCTGACGGCGCGCATCGCTTCCCGCGGCAAGGAGCTGGAAGGCTCGGGTGCCGAGCGCGAGCGGCTGTCGACGGCCATTGCGGCCGGAGAGGAAGTGGTCCGGGAGATCGTCGTGCGCCAGCAGGCAAGCGAGCAGGCGCTGCTCCTGGTCAAGGAGCGCTATGAGTCGGAGGCGGCGGGCGTGCAGGAGGAAGAGGCGCGTTTGAAGGCGGGGAGAGGCGAGGCGTCGGCTCTTCGCGATCAGCTAAACGTCAGGAGCCTCAGGTTTTCCGAGTTGAGCATGAAATTGCGGCATCTGGAAGAGGCCCTGCGCGAGAAGTACCGCCTGGAGGTCGCCGAGGCCCTGGCCGCTTATCAGGAACTGGAGTGGGACGAGGCCGAGCGCGGCGCGCGCCAGGCGGAGTTGCAAAAGCTCATCGACGACATGGGCGAAGTGAACCTGATGGCGATCGACGAGTTCAAACAGATGGAGGAGCGGTTCAGTTTCCTGTCGGGGCAAAAGGAAGACCTGGAAGAATCGATGAACGCGTTGCAGAAGGCGATCCTGCGCATCAACCGCACCACGCGCAAGCGCTTCCTGGAGACCTTCGAACTGGTGAACGAGAAATTCAAGCAGGTCTTTCCCCGGCTTTTTTGCGGAGGTCATGCGGAGCTGCGGCTCACCGACGAGGAGGATCTGCTCTCCACCGGCCTGGAGATCGTGGTGCAGCCGCCGGGAAAAAAGCTGCAAAACGTCTCGCTGTTGTCGGGCGGGGAGAAGGCCCTGACCGCGGTGGCGCTCATTTTTTCCATCTTCCTGATCAAGCCTTCTCCTTTTTGTCTGTTGGACGAGGTCGACGCGCCCCTGGACGACGCCAACATCGGCAGGTTCAACGATATGGTGCGCGAAATGAGCGTCGGGTCCCAGTTCATCATCATCACCCACAACAGGGCGACCATGGCCGTCGCCGACACCCTCTACGGCGTGACCATGGAAGAGCCCGGCGTATCCAAGCTGGTCTCGGTGCGGCTTAATTGCTGATGTCAGGCCACCTCCCGCTCCCCTTTGAGAGGGGAGTCGGTGACTCGTAAAGCTGCAGAGGAAAGTTCAGGAGCCGAACGTGCCTTTCAAGAGACTTTTGACTACGCTGGTTGAGACGGTGCCGGGGGCAAGCGGCGCGATTCTGGCCGATTGGGAGGGGGAAGCCGTCGAGCAGCATTGCCAGGGCGATCCCTTCCAGATGAAGTTGACCGGCGCGCATTGGGGCATTCTGCTCAGCCGCCTGAACGGGCTGCGCGAGGAGTGCGCGACGGGGGCGGTGCAGCACGGCGTGATCACCACCAATGAACAGCACGTCATCGTAGGCGCCGTCGGCGACGATTACACGCTGGTAATGACCATGTGCCGAGACGCCTTGCCTCTGGTGGCTCTCCGCAGCTTCCAGGAAACGGCAAGGCTTTTAAAGAAGGAGATCTATTAGATGGCTGAGGAGAATAAGGGCTTTTTTAAAGGTTTCTTGAAGAAACTTGGCATCGGCGTCGAGGAGACGCCTCAAAAGGACGAGGCGGATTCCGCTGCCGCGGACGAAGGGTCTCAGGCCTGCTACTCGCCGGAGACCCAACTTCCGACAGAGGCACCGACTCCGGCGGAGAGCGCGACTCCTGCTCCGACGGGAATTCCGACGCCGGCTCCTACCGAGATTCCGACTGAAAGGAAGGCGGCGTCTCCAGCGCCGGCTCAGGCCACGAATCCGGCGCCGCAGAGCCAGGCTTCGGTGCAGAGCCAGGCTCCCGCGCGGGCGCCGTGGGCAGCACCGGTCCCGACCCCGCCACCGGTTCCGACACCTGTTCCTGCACCGACTCCGGCGCCTGCGCCGCAGGTAGCCGCCGCCGAGGAACAGGCTAAACCCAGTTTTTTCGAGCGGTTGAAGCGCAGTCTCAGCAAGACCCACGAAAGCATCGTCGGGCGCATGGACACGCTGCTGCTCGGCAAAAAACAGATCGATATCGACACGCTGGAGGAACTTGAAGAGATCCTGATCACGGCGGACCTGGGCGTGAACACCACGGTAGACCTGATCAAGACGCTCGAACAGCGTCTGAAGAGGGACGAGTTGCAGGACGGGGCCGCGCTCAAGAAGGCGCTCAAGGAGGAGATCAAGCTCAGGCTTTTGGCGAACGCCGCGCCGCTGGTCGTCTCCGGCAAAACTCCCTTCGTCATCCTGGTCATCGGCGTGAACGGCGTCGGCAAGACCACCACCATCGGCAAACTCGCCGCCAAATATGCCGGCGAAGGAAAGAAGGTGTTGCTGGCTGCCGGGGACACCTTCCGAGCCGCCGCCGCCGAGCAGCTTGAGCTCTGGTCGCAGCGGGTGGGGGCGGATATCGTGCGCCACAAGGAGGGCGCCGACCCTTCGGCGGTGGTCTTCGACGCCTGCAAGGCCGCCATCGGGCGCGCCTGCGACGTGCTCATCATCGACACCGCCGGCCGCATGCACACCAAGGTGAACCTTATGGAGGAGATGAAGAAGATCCGCCGGGTGATCGCCCGCGAGATTCCGGACGCCCCGCATGAGACGTTGCTGGTGCTCGACGCCGCCACCGGGCAAAACGCCCTCTCCCAGGCAAAACTCTTCAAGGAGGCGGCCTTCGTTACCGGAGTGGTCTTGACCAAGCTCGACGGCAGCGCCAAGGGGGGCATCGTCGTTGCGGTCAGCCAGGAATTCGCCCTGCCGATCCGTTTCATCGGCGTCGGCGAGTCGGTCGAGGATCTGCGCGAGTTCGATCCCGGCCAGTTTGTGGACGCGCTTTTCCAATAATTACCTTGACTTTTACCCACTTATTTCCTAAGATCCGCTGTGGAAAGGTAAAGCGATGAGCGCAGAACTTTTTGACAAGTTGGAGGAGCGGATCGTTTCGCTTTTGGCTGCCATGGACGAGTTAAAACTCGAAAACGGCCGGCTTAAGCAGGAAAATGACCGGCTCGGCGAGGAGCGAGAGGGATTCAAGGCTCGCATCGACTCGATACTGCAGAAGCTGGAAGGGGTCTGACGGCTTGATCAGGACACACGGCATCAGGGTGCTGGGGAGAGATCTCCAGTTGAAGAGTGCTTCGACCCCAGAGCATGTGGCGCAGGTCGAGGCGCTGGTCAACGAAAAATTGGCACAGGCCGGCGGCGCAGTCTCCAGCGGCGACAGCCAGCTCATCGTCATTCTGACACTGATGAACCTTGCCGAAGCCTGTCTGGTCGCGCAAGCAAAGATCGAAGAGGAACGTTGCGCCAGCAGGGAACGGATATCGGCACTCATCGGACGGTTGGAGCAGTCGGCGGTTTAAGGTTTCAGGTCTCTTGCGGGAGATTGATCATATAGCAGAGCGAAGTACGGTTGCAAAGCTTGCCAGAACCTGCGTGGGGGCGATTTACCTTCACGTTTGCTGATAGTGCCTAACGACGCTGAAGTCTCATGCCCTGGGGTTAATGGCTGCATATATATAGTTCAATGGCGCTTCTTTGAACGCGGCCCTCTCTATCGATACTGTCAAAGCGCTTCACCCGTCCCTCCATCTGCACTCCCTCATCAGAGTACCCGTCTCAAAGAGCGGCTTGCCGCCCACCTTTCTGTAAAGCACCAAGGAAGCAACAGGTTATGCCCAAGCGCGCCCTCAGAGCCGCGACCCTCGCCAAACGGCGGGAGTTGACACCTATGCAGGTGAGTTCGCAAAGTCTCGCCTTGCAGCGGCGCTTTCTGGAACTTCCGGAGGTCCAGCGCGCGGCTGTGCTTGCGCTCTATGCGCCGATCCATCACGAGGTGGAGACGGCAGCGGTGGCCGGCGCGCTCCTTGCCGCCGGTCGAACGCTGCTGTATCCCGCGGTCCATGCCGACCAGTTGCGATTTTGCCGGGTGTCTGCGATGACCGATCTCGCGCCCGGCAGCTTCGGGATTCCGGAGCCGAAGGGGGAGCCTTGCGATCCCGCCGCGGCCGATCTGATCGTGGTGCCGGGGGTGGCCTTCGACCTTTTGGGACGCCGCATCGGCTACGGCAAGGGGTATTACGACAAGACGCTGCACCGGTTGGAAGGTAGCGGCCGACTGGTTGGTTTTTGCTATGATTTTCAGCTTTTCGAGGAGATAGTCGGCGAACCGCATGACGTGACGATGGATCTGATCGTCACCGAACTGAGGGTGGTTCGCGTTAATAAAAATATAAGTTAGGAGGAACATGTGAGAATTGAGATTGCGATAATTCTGGTTCTTGTGGCGGCAGGCATTGGCTATGTGGTTGGCAACCTGCTGCGCAAGAGACTTTCCGATTCCCTGGTGGCCAACGCCGAAGGGTTGGCCGCCAAGATGATCGAGGACGCCAAGCGTCAGACCGAGGTCATGGCGATGGAGGCCGCTGTTCAGGCCAAGGACGCGGTGTATCAGGCCAAGGAGGAGTTGGAGAGGCAGTTCGAGCAGGAAACCAGGGAGAAACGTAAGGATCTGCAGGCCCTCGAGAAGCGGCTGCAACAAAAAGAAGAGAACCTCGACAAAAAGACCAACGTTTTCGATCAGCGCGACGCGGACTTCCTGAAGAGAGAGCAGGCGCTGGCCGTCCGGGAACAGGCGCTGGCATCCAAAGAGCAGGGTCTGTCCCAGAAGGAGGAGAAGCTGGACGCGCTGGTGGGCGAGCAGCGGGCGAAGTTGGAGCAGATCGCCGCCATGACCTCGGCCGAGGCGAAAAAATTCCTGATGGACGCCATGGAGGACGAAGCCAAACTCGACGTGGCCAAGCTGATCAAGGCCATGGAAGAAGATGCCAAGGAAACCGCCGACAAGAAGGCCAAGAACATCCTGGCCCTCGCCATGCAGCGCTACGCCGGCGAATACGTGGCCGAGCGCAGCGTTTCGGTGGTGACGCTCCCCTCCGACGAGATGAAGGGGCGCATCATCGGCCGCGAAGGTCGCAACATACGCGCTCTGGAAGCGGCAACCGGCATCGACCTGATCATCGACGACACCCCGGAAGCGGTGATACTCTCCGGCTTCAACCCGGTGCGCCGCGAAGTGGCCAAGCTCTCGCTGCAAAAGCTGATTGCCGACGGCAGGATACATCCGGGCCGGATCGAGGAGGTAGTCGCCAAGGCGCAGGAGGAGATCGAGCAGGCGATGAAGGAGGCCGGGGATCAGGCGGCCTTCGACCTCGGCGTGCACGGCATCCATCCTGAGATTTTGAAGCTGATCGGCAGGCTCAAGTACCGCACCTCCTACAGCCAAAACGTCTATCAGCACTCACTCGAGGTCGCCTTCCTCTGCGGCATCATGGCGGCCGAACTAGGCATCAACGTCAAGCAGGCGAAAAGAGCGGGGCTCCTGCACGACCTCGGCAAGGCTGTCGACCATGAGATCGAGGGGTCGCACGCGGTGATCGGCGCGGACATCGCCAAGAAATACGGCGAGTCGCCCAAGATCGTGCATGCCATTATGGCGCACCACGAAGACGAAAAGCCGGCGACGGTGCTGGCGATACTGGTGCAGGCGGCGGATGCGCTCTCCGGAGCCCGCCCCGGCGCGCGCCGCGAGATGATGGAAACCTACGTGAAGCGGCTTGACGATCTGGAGAGGATCGCCACCTCGTTCGACGGCGTCATCAACTCCTTCGCCATCCAGGCCGGCCGCGAAATCCGCGTCATGGTGTCGAGCGACCTGGTGACCGACGACCGCGCTCTTTTCCTTGCCAAGGACATCGCCAAGAAGATCGAGACCGAGATGACCTATCCGGGGCAGATCAAGGTGAACGTGATCAGGGAAACCAGGGCAACAGAATATGCCCGTTAAGCTTCTTTTCATAGGCGACGTGATCGGCAAGCCGGGGCGCGAGGCGCTCTCCCGCGAGTTGCACAGGATCGTCGACCGGCATCGAGTGGATCTGGTGATCGCCAACGGCGAGAACTCGGCGGGCGGCTTCGGGCTTACCGCCGAGACGGCGCAGGAACTGTTCAAGTGCGGCGTGCATCTGATCACCTCGGGGAACCATATCTGGGACAAGAAGGACGCGCTGGAGTACATCAAGCGGGAAGAGCGTATCGTGCGCCCGGCCAACTATCCGGAGGGGACGCCCGGCCGCGGCACCACCATCGCCAGAACCCCCGGCGGGGTAAAGGTCGGCATCCTCAACCTTGAGGGGCGCGTCTTCATGAACAACCTCGACTGCCCGTTTCGCTGCGCCGATCGAGAGATAGCGAAGCTCAAGGAAGAGACCCCGATCATCTTCGTCGATTTTCATGCCGAAGCGACTTCGGAGAAGATTTCCTTGGGGTGGTATCTGGACGGGCGGGTCAGCGCGGTAATCGGGACCCACACCCATGTGCAGACGGCTGACGAGCGGGTTTTGACCGCGGGGACGGCGTACATGACCGATGCCGGCATGACCGGCGCTTTCGATTCGGTGATCGGCGTCAAAAAGGAAGAGGCCATTCTCAAGTTCATCACCCAGCGCCCGTCAAAGTTCGAGGTCTCCAAGAAGGACATTCGCATCAACGGTGCGGTGATCGAGGTCGACGAGAAAACCGGCCTGGCCCTGGGAATTGAGCGTATCAACGTTGCTTGCGGTTAATCAATGCGGAAAAATTCCGCTTTGAGGAAAGGTCGCGGGAATTAATTTTTTATTGACCTTGGATTCAATAAAAGGCGTGGAGGAAAGTATGACTGTCGCTGAACAGATGGAGATAATTAAGAGGGGGGCCGTGGAGATCCTGGTGGAAAAGGATCTGGTCGAAAAGCTCGAAAATTCCCTCAAGACCGGCGTGCCGCTGAAGATAAAGGCCGGATTCGATCCGACCGCTCCGGATTTGCACCTTGGACATACCGTGCTGCTGCACAAGATGCGTCAGTTCCAGAAATTGGGCCACGAGGTTTATTTCCTGATCGGCGACTTCACCGGCATGATCGGCGATCCCACCGGCAAGTCCGAGACCCGCAAGGTTCTGACCCGCGAGGATGTCCTTAAAAACGCGGAAACGTACAAGGAGCAGGTCTTCAAGATACTTGATCCTAAGTTGACCAAGGTTGTTTTCAATTCGGAGTGGCTAGGCAAGCTCTCCGCTTCCGATATGATCGCGCTTGCTTCGAAATATACCGTTGCTCGCATGCTGGAGCGCGAGGATTTCAGCAACCGGTTCGCCAATCAGCTGCCGATCAGCATCCACGAGTTCATGTATCCGCTGGTGCAGGGGTACGATTCGGTGGCCTTGAAGGCGGACGTCGAGTTGGGCGGCACCGACCAGAAATTCAACCTTTTGGTGGGGCGCGAACTGCAACGCGAGTGGGGGCAGGCGCCTCAGACCGTGATCACCATGCCGCTTCTGGAAGGGCTCGACGGCGTGAACAAGATGAGCAAATCGCTTGGCAACTATATCGGGATCAACGAACCTGCCGACGAGATCTACGGCAAAATCATGTCGGTGTCCGACGAGTTGATGCTGCGCTACTACGAGCTTTTGAGCGATCTTAGTTTGGCCGAATTGGATAGCCTCAAAGCAGAGCTCAAAGACGGCGCCGTGCACCCCATGGCCGTAAAAAAACAGCTCGCCCGCGAGATGGTGGGCCGCTATCACGGCGTGGAAGCGGCTGCGCAGGCAGACGAGAATTTCATCAAGCGCTTCCGCGATAACGAGACCCCCGAGGAGATGCCGGAGTTTACCCTTGCTGCCGGAGGGGGCAAGGTGCAGCTTTGCAAGGTTCTGGCGGAGTCGGGCCTGACCAAGTCCAACAGCGAAGGGCGGCGCTCCATCCAAGGCGGAGGCGTCAAAGTGAACGGCGAAAAGATAGCCGACGAGAATCTGGAGATCGCCTGCAGCGGGGAGTATGTCATTCAGGTCGGAAAGCGCCGTTTCGCCAAGGTGCGTTTCTCCTAGGCTGATTTCTTGAGGAAGTAGTGAAGTCGTAAGGAAAACAGGAAAAGGCGACTCAGCCGGGGTCGCCTTTTCCTGTTTCGGTATTGGAAGAATGAAATCACAAAGGCGTTGACGGCGATTGGTACTTTTGCTATAAAAACAGCTCGCCGGTCAACGAGGTTCTTCTTCCAAGAAAAAAGCAAAACTTTTAAAGAAACGAGTTGACAGCGGCAAACGGGTTTGTTATAAAGTTTGACTTCGCAGCGCAGCTCTTTGCAACCGAATACGTGCCGGCAGGAAAAAGGTGATGGGCTCAAGTACCGCGAGGTGTTTGGCTCCGGCGCCCGGATCG
>CAIYDQ010000225.1 GCA_903925075.1 uncultured Geobacter sp. | reverse complement strand
CGTGGGCACCCGCGCACCAAATGGTAAAAAAATTAACATCCGTAAAAAAATAGCTCTATTATTCGAATAGATACCGCAAAGTGGAAAAACGGTAATTTAATTACCATTGGTTGTAATACAGTTACTTGCAGCGACGGTTTGATGCAGGCTTTTTTGGATTATTTTTTACTAAGGTGTTGGGGCGAGAATAATCGGTGAGCCAAAGAGGGGGCTCTGGGGGGCTGAGGGTGCGGAAGGTGGGACTTGGCTTTCGGCCAGCGCCGGTGAGGCGACAAAGGGGGGAGTGCTACGCCGAGCAGTTCAAGCTGAAGATCGACTCTAATCAGGGATTTTTTTGGCTTCTTCCTCGCTCAGCCCGGTCACCTGCATGATGATGTCGAGCGCAATGCCTAGCTGTTTCATCTTGCGTGCATTGTTCCGTTTCTCTTCTTCTCTTCCTTTCGCCTCGCCTGTAGCTTCGCCGAGTTCTCTGGCGTGCTCGATCGAGCCGCGCTGCAGCATGATGAAATCCTGGCGTTTCCACTGGGCTTCGTGCTCTTCGAGCGAAAGCCCGGCCATGTTGGCTACCTCGAAGGCATGGACTATTTCCGGCTCGCTGGAGAAGGTCTCGGGGATGTACTCGAGGCTCCCGGCGTTTTTCAAAAAGTAGACCCATTTGTCGATTATGCCGGTCAACTCGGCCTCGGACTTCTGGAATTTCGGCAGCTCTATGAAGATCAGTTCGATGTCGCCGTTGTATTCGACGAGATGCTCCGTTTCGGTGAGCCGGAAGACGGTCTTCAAATCCGGTATGTCGTCGAACATGGTGAAGTCGGTGATGGTCAGGGCGATCACCGGGTTCAACAGGTGGAAGTGATCCCCGGTCACAAGCTGGGCGGAATAGCTCTTGGCGGCGTTGTACAGGATGCGCTGCTCGAACCCTTTGACGCTCAAAACCTGCATCTCGATGATCACTCTGCTGCCGTTGGAGAGGTTCGCCTTCACATCGACATAGGTATCCTTCATCCCCTTGATGAGCGGAATCTGGTACGGATCGACTATCGTCAGATCTTCGATGGTCTCGCCATCGGGAAAGGTGATCAATGCGTTCAAAAAGCTCAACAGGATGTCTTTGGAGCCTTCGCTCCCGAACACCTTTTTGAAGGCGAAATCTGTCCTGACGTCAAGGAATCTCATGGTCGACCTCATCTCCCGTAGCCTTGGTCCGTGCTAAGCAGGCTCTAACAGTATGGAAAACAGTTGCCGAAGTCAAGAGGAACACTACAGCATCTCCACCGGGTCGACGTCGATCACCAGGCGCACCGTCGACGGATGGACGTATCCGGTCCGGAAGTGGAACAACAGCTTGTGCAACTCGGAGCGCTCCCGTCCCTTCAAAAGGATCTGCCAGCGAAACCTCCCCCGCACCTTGCCCAGCGGCGCCGTCACCGGGCCAAGTATCTCCACCCGCAGCTTGCAATCGCGCTTGATCCTCCTCAACACCCCGGCGGCTTCCTCGGCCGAACTCTCGGCTTGCGCGGGAGCCACGGAGGAGATGGTGAGCGAGGCGAGATGGGCGAAGGGGGGATAGCCCACGTCCTCCCGAAATGCGATCTCCTTGGCGTAGAACCCTTGATAATCGTGCTCCACCGCGCTCACCAGCGCGTAATGGTCCGGCGCCAGCGTCTGCACCAGCACGCGCCCCGGCTTGTCGCCGCGGCCGGCCCGCCCCATCACCTGGGTCACCAACTGAAAGGTGCGCTCGGAACTCCTGAAGTCGGGGAGGTTCAGGGAGGCGTCGGCGGAGACCACGCCGACCAGGGTTACTCCCGGGAAATCGTGCCCCTTGGCGATCATCTGGGTGCCGATCAGGATGTCGACGGAGCCGTCCTCCAGCGACTTCAGCACCCGGGCGTGCCCGCCTTTTCCCTTGGTGCTGTCCCGGTCCATCCGGGCGACCCGCGCGTAGGGAAAAAGTTGTTGCACCTCCTCTTCCACTCGCTCGGTGCCGCGCCCGAGCAGGGTGATCTCCTTTCCCTGGCAGCCGGGGCAGATGGAGGGGGCGGGGATGGAATAATCGCAGTAATGGCAGACGTGGCGACCTTTGCCGCGGTGGTAGGTGAGAGTGACTTCGCAGTTGGGGCAGCGCAGCACGTGCCCGCACGCCTGGCAGACGATATAGGTGGCGAAGCCGCGCCGGTTCAAAAAGAGCAGGGTCTGGCCGCCGTTGTCCAGGTTTTCGCCGATGGCGTCGATGAGCGGCCGCAGGAAGGTCTCTCCCTTGTGCCTTCTCGCGTCCAGCATCGCCGTCTCGGGCATGGGGAGCTCGCGCACCCGGTTGGGGAGCTGCAGGTAGCCGAGCCTGCCGCTCTGGGCGGCATGGTAGCTGGTGACCAGCGGCGTGGCAGAGCCCAGGACGACCACGGCCGAGGCCAGCTTCCCCCGCACCAGGGAGAGGTCGCGGCTGTTGTAGCGCACCCCCTCTGACTGTTTGTAGGATCCCTCGTGCTCCTCGTCGACCACGATCACGCCCAGCCGCTTCAGGGGCGCGAACAGGGCGGAGCGCGCCCCGATGACGATGGCCACCTCGCCGCGCCTGATGCGGCGCCACTCGTCGAAACGCTCGCCGTCGGAGAGCCCGGAGTGCAGCACGGCGATGCCGCAGTCGAAGCGGCTCTTGAAGCGGCCGACCAACTGGGGGGTGAGCGCGATCTCGGGCACCAGCACCAGCGCGCTCTTGCCGGCGGTCAGGGCGACGGCGATGGACTGCAGGTAGACCTCGGTCTTGCCGCTGCCGGTGACGCCGTGCAAGAGAAAAGGAGCGAAAACGCCGGAGGCGATGGCGTCCGAGATCCGTGAGAAGGCCGTCGACTGGTCGGTGTTGAGCGGCAGGGGCGAGTCGTGGCTGAAGCGCTCGGCGCGATACGGGTCGCGATAGACCTCGCGCTCGATCAGGCGGGCCGCGCCCAGCGCCACCAGCCGGTTTAGTTGGCTGCTGCAATTGCCGAAACGGGATCTGAGCAGGGCGGCCGAGCTCTCGCCGGCCTCGGCCAGGAATTCGAGGATCTCGAAGCCCTTGCCGCGCGGGCGCGCGGTCGACTCGGGAACCGCCAGGTAGAAGCGTTCGATGCGCACGCTCTTGCCGCCGCTTAGAAATTCGCGCAAGACCGGGGTGCCGTCCTCGGCGGTCTCGCACCGGTAGCGGCTCACCAGGTTGATGCCGGCGGGGAGCGCCATCTTGATCACCTCTCCCAGCGGGTGCAGGTAATAGGTGGCGATCCAGCGGTAAAACTCCAGCTCCGAGGGGGTGAACAGCGGCTCCTCGTCCAGCACCTCCAGGATATCTTTCAGTTCGCCGACGGCGGCCGCCGCGTCGCCCAGCAGGTAGCCGGTCAGCTTGCGTCTGCCGAAGGGGACCAGCACCCTCTTGCCGGCGACGGCGAGCTGCGAGAGACGCTCGGGGACGTGATAATGGAAGCTTCCTTCCAGCGGGAGCGGAATGGCGACTTCGACGATGTGGTGAACGGATGTCGGCATGTGGGGTGGCTTCGCGTTTACCGTTGGCAGGAAGCGGGCGGCGGCAGTGGGGAGGAAAAGGAAGACCGGCTGAACATAGGAGAAAAAGGGCTCTACCGGTTGAAGATAATAACTTCAGAGGCTCCAACCACGGAGGTACTCAGAGGCTCACAGAGGAAAACTAAAACAACGATCTTTAGACAGTCTTTGATTTTCCCCGTCTTAAGGTTTTCCTCTGTGTGACTCTGTGTACCTCTGTGGTTAAAGCCTTAAGCTTTGTGGCTTTTTGGTTAACCCCAGTTTTTAGTCTTCCTCTTGAGTCCTCTGTGGACCTCCGAGGCCTCTGTGGTTAATGCTCTTGCTGTTTTCGTTTATGGCCGCGTTACTTCTTCAAGACCTCTTCGGCGATGGTCCGGCCCAGGGACTCGCACTCCGCCAGCGCTTCGGGCTTAGGGGTGAAGGGGGCGCGCACGAAGGGGACCGGGAGCTTCAACCCCAACCCTTTCAAGCGGTCCTCCGCCATGCGACAGGCCTCGCCGCTCCAACCGTAGCTGCCGAAAATCCCGGCGATGCTCCCCTTGAGGCTCACGGTGGAGAGGTAGGCGAGGACGTCCCACATCGGCTTGGGAATGTCGCGGTTGACGGTGGGGATGCCGAAGATCAAGGCGTCGGATTCCTCCATCAGATCGCGGATATCGGCGATCGAGGCGTGGTTGATGTGGCAAAGCGTCGCGTAAACGCCGGCGTCGCCGGCCCCTTTGGCCACCGCCTCCGCCATGCGCTCGGTGCTGCCGTGCGGGGAGAGGTAGAAAACGGCGATGCGGCGGCCGCCGACCTTGGGCATGGACCACTTGCGGTAATTATCGATCTGCTGGCGCGGCTCGCTGCGGTAGATCGGCCCGTGGCTCGGGCAGAGCATCTTCAGGTCGATGCCGTCCAGCTTGGCGACGGCCGCCAGCACCCGGTCCTTGAAGGCGCGCATCAGGCAGTCGAAATAGAAGCGGGTCTCCCCGGAGAAGTCGGGCTCTTCGTCGGCAAAGAGTCCCTTGCCGGAGTAGTGGGCGCCGAAGGCGTCGCAGGAAAAGAGCATCCCTTCTTCGGCAAGCAGCGTGAACATGGTGTCGGGCCAGTGCAGAAAGGGAGCGGCGATGAACTTGAGGGTGCGACCCCCCAAGTCGAGTTCTTCGCCGTCCTTGACGATGCGGGAGGCAAACTGGGTGTGTATCTGGTTCCCCAGGAAGGTGCGCGCGGCCTGGCTGGAGACGACGCATGCCTTCGGGCAGTGCTGCAGCAAAAAGGAGAGGGAGCCGGAGTGGTCCGGTTCCGAGTGGTTGACGACGATGTAGTCGAGATCTGCCGGGTCCATCAGCGTTCTGATATTGGCGAGCAACTCGTCGCAGCGCTTGAACTTGACCGTATCGATCAGGGCGGTGTGGGTGGCGCCTCGCACCAGGAAGGAGTTGTAGCTGGTGCCGTACTCGGTGGGAAAAAGGTCGTCGAACAAGGTGAGGCTCGGATCCTTGACGCCGACGCTGTAGATGCCTTCCGCTATTTCGACCGCACCAGCCATGACCTACCCCCTATGCTAACCCGCAGGCGGCGTTGCGCCGGCCGCGGCTCTCTTGATTTAGAAACGGCACCCGCGGCAGTGGGCCACGGATGCCGTAATTGGCAGCTCGACGATAACAAAAACATCAGGGGAAAGCAACCCGGAAAAGGGTTATTTCGCTGCGCCCCGGCCGCGGCGGTACTCGACCACGACCTGCTGATCGCGCCTGGCGGCGGGGGCGGCAGCGCCGGGACGCCCCTTGGCGGCGGCAAACGGCTTCTTGCGCGGGTCGAAAGTGGGGCGACCTTTCCTTGCTCCCGGGGCGCCGCCGCCGGCCCTTCTCAGGGGACGGGTCGGCTCCAGGCCGGGAATGATGTGCTGGGGCAGGGTCTTGCCGGTGAAGCGCTCGATGCGATCAAGGTAGGCGACCTCGTTGCCGGAGCAAAAGGAGATGGCGATGCCGGTAGCTCCGGCGCGCCCGGTCCTGCCGATGCGGTGCACGTAGTCCTCGGCGAACTTGGGGAGGTCGAAGTTGATCACGTGGCTGATGCCGGTCACGTCCAGGCCGCGGGCGGCCACGTCGGTTGCCACCAGCAGCCGGACCTTGCCGCGGCGCATGTTGACGATGGTCTTGTTGCGGGCGCCCTGGGACATGTCGCCGTGCAGCGCGGCGGCCGCGTGCCCTTGGGAATAGAGCTCGGTGGCCAGCATGTCGGCATCCCTTTTGGTGGCGGAGAAGATAATCGCCTTGGTGACGCTGGCGTCGGCGATCAGGTGTTGCAGCAGGCGGTTCTTGTGGCGCATGTCGTCGGTGACGTGCAGGCGCTGCTCGATCTGCAGCTCGGCCACATCTTTACCCTCGACCGCGATCCGCACCGGATCCTTCAAGAGGCGCTTGGCGAGTTGGGCCATGGCGTCGTCCATGGTGGCGGTGAACAGCAGGGTCTGGCGCTCTTGCGGGGCTGCGGCGGCGATCCGGTCCACGTCCTCGGAGAAGCCCATGTCCAGCATGCGGTCGGCCTCGTCCAGGATCAAGAGCTCCAGGCGCGAGAAGTTGATGGAGCGGCGGTCCAGATGGTCGATCAGGCGACCCGGGGTGGCGACGATGATGTCGACCGGCTGGGCGAGGAGCGCCATCTGCTCGCGGTAGGGCATGCCGCCCAGGATGACGCCGCATCTAACCCGCATGAACTTGCCGTAGGTCCGCACCGCGTCGACCACCTGGTTGGCGAGTTCGCGCGTGGGGGTCAGCACCAGGATGCGCGGTCCTTTGCCCTTCAGGGTCGAGGGAATCAGCAGCCGCTCCAGGGCGGGGAGCACGAAGGATGCGGTCTTGCCGGTGCCGGTCTGGGCGCTGCCGATCAGGTCCCGGCCGGAAAGGGCCAGCGGTATCGACTGCGCCTGGATCGGGGTCGGCTCGGTGTAGCCGCAGGCGGCGATGGCTTTCAGGATCGGTTCGGACAGGTTCAGTGTTTCAAAAGACATGAAGATTCCTTTTCTCCCCTGGGAAAAAAGCCGCACCGCGCCATGCTCCGAAAATCCCCAGAGGGCGGGCGCAAGGGCTGCTTTTTTTGACAAGGGTTCGCAAAGTGTGTGGGCGTGAAAAACCGCTGCGGCAGCACTTGCCGCATGCATTTAATGGGGGAACAGCAACACGCCAATGACCGGCAAACCACATACACCGTTGCCAACCAATAGCTGCTGCCGCATCTCTTCTGGGGATTAGCCTGAATGCGAGGGGTTGGATCGATGGGAAGGGAAACCTGCTCCCTGATGGAACTGTTGTCAGTCAACCCGACATACTTACTACAGTTGCTTGGGCAATGCAAGCTTTTTCGCCGAAAGCCGGCGGCTGACAAAAAAAACCCCGCGGGGGCGGGGTTTCTCGAAGCTGTCATCCGGCGCAACCTTCGCTGAGGGGCGCTTCGGTTGCCGGTCCGGCGCTACTTCTTTCCGGCGGCCACCGCATCTTTCAGGGCCTTGCCGGGACGGAACTTGGGAACGTTGGCCTCGGCGATGTTGATCTCCTTGCCGGTCTGCGGGTTCCTTCCGGTGCGCGCCTGGCGGTTGGCCACTTCAAAACTGCCGAACCCGACCAGGGTGACCCGGTCGCCGCTTTTCAGCGCGCCGCTCACGGTGGTAACAAACGCGCCGACAGCCTTCTCGGCCGCGCCCTTGGAGATGTTGGCGGATTTTGCTACTGCTTCGACGAGCTCTGCTTTAGTCATGTGAACCCTCCCTTGGTTTGATTAAATAAATGCCACTATAGTCAGAAATTTAGAGTTTGCAAGGGTTTTCTTGGCGCGGTCGCCATTTTCTCCAGGATAGGAGCGGTTCTAGCCAACGGAGCCGCTTGCGCCCACGTAGTCCAGATGAGCGCGCGCTCTTGGTTCGGCGGCGGCTTGAAAATGCTTGCGCGAGACAAAAACCTATCAAATCAAATATTTACTCCGCAGGACCCGGCGGGGGCGGGGTTTCCTGGTCGTAGCTGGTCGGTTCCGAGCCGCTGATGAAGCACTCCTGGACCGCGCCGGGGCTTCCTTGGCGGGCCAGCCGCCCGGTGCGCGGGTTGATCAGGGCGAAGGTAACGTTGCGCGGCGTCTCGAATTGCTTCACCGGCACCCCGGCCAGGGCGCGCTGCATGAACTCGGTCCAGATCGGGGCGGCCGCCTGTCCGCCGGAGCCGCCCGAGCCGAGGCTGCGCTCCTGGTCGTAGCCGACCCAGACCCCGGCCACCAGTTGCGGCACGTAGCCCACGAACCAGGCGTCCTTCATGTCGTTGGTGGTTCCGGTCTTGCCGGCCACCGGCCTCCCCAGGGCGCGCGCGCGACCGCCGGTGCCGCTGGTGACGACGCTCTCCATCAGGTTGGTCATGATGAAGGCGGTCTCCGGAGGGATGACCGGGATGGCGGTCAGCACCTGGTCGCCGACCGAGGGGGGCGCCTGCGGGGCGGCTGACGGCGAGAGCGCCGGCGGCACGGCCGGCTGCAGCGGCGCCTCGGTCGACTGGGCCGGTTGGGAAGCGTCCTCGCCATCGGTTTCGCCGTCCTCGCCGTTGGCCGGGGCCTGGGCGCTGGAGATGCCGCCGAAGACGGGGAGTTTAGGCTCGGCCACCTCCTCCATTACCACGCCGTCCCGGTCCAGCACCTTGGTGACGAAGTAGGGGGTGGTGCGGTAGCCACCCGAAGCGAAAACGGCGTAGGCGCTGGTGAGCTCCAGCGGCGTCAGGCTGGAAGAACCCAGGGCCAGGGTGAGGTTGTCGGACATGGGGGAGACGATCCCCAGCCTCTTGGCGTACTCGATGGCGGCGGAGACCCCGATATGCTCCAGGATCTTGACGCTGACCACGTTGATGGAGTTGGTGAGCGCCTCGCGCATGGTGACCGGCCCGCGGTAGACGTTGTCGTAGTTCTTGGGCTTCCAGGCCTTCTCCTTGCCGCTTTCGTATTCGACCTGGGAGTCGTCGATGATGCTGGCCGGGGTCATGCCGTTGTCCAGGGCCGCCGCGTAGATCACCGGCTTGAAGGCGGAGCCGGGGTTCCTCTTGGCCTGCATCGCCCGGTTGAACTGGCTTTTTTTGAAGTCGTAGCCCCCCACCATGGCGCGCACCGCGCCGGTCATCGGGTCGAGGGCGATCAGGGCAGCCTGCGTTTCCGGCGTCTGGTCCAGCGCGAAGACGGCGTCGGCGCGGTTCGCGTCCGGTTGCTTCACCTGCAACTCCAGCACGGCGCCCAGGCCGATCGCCCTTTTCGAATCGGGCTTGCCGAAGCTGTTCACCAACTCCAGCTTCCCTCCCCATTCCATGTCCTTTTTGGAGACGGTGCCGGTGCGGTCGCCGACCCGCACGCTCAGTACGTGCTTGGCCTGATCGATGGCGGTGACCACTCCCTGGTAGCTTGAGCCCTGTTTCAGGTTCAGGTAATCGATGCCGTCCTCCACCTTCTTGCAAAACGGGTCGATCTCCGCCGCTTCCAGGTACTTGACCGCGCCCCGGAATCCCTGTCGCTTGTCGAGCGCCTTCAGTCCGTTCACCACGGAGTCGTAGGCGCCCCTTTGCATCTCGGCGTTCATGGTGGTGTAGATCTTCAGGCCCCCCTTATAGAGCCGCTCTTCGCCGTACTTCTCCTCCAGCTGTTGCCGCACCTGCTCCAGGAAGTAGGCGGACTGGTCGGCGTTCACCTTCTTCAGCGCGTGGATCACGATCGGCTCGGCCTTGGCGTGGTCGGCCTCCACCCGGGTGATGTACCCCTCCTTCACCATCCTCTCCAGCACGTACCCCTGCCGTTCCTTGGCCTTGTCCAGGTGCTTGATCGGAGAGTAGCTGTTGGGCGCCTTGGGGAGTCCGGCCATCATCGCCATCTCGGCCAGGGTAAGCTTGTCGACCTCCTTGCCGAAATAGGTCTCGGCGGCGAGTTGCACGCCGTAGGCGCCGGCGCCCAGGTAGATCTGGTTCAGGTAGATGTACAGAATCTCGTCCTTGGAAAGCCGCTCCTCCATCCTCTTGGCGAGAATCGCCTCCTTGATCTTGCGGGAGAACTTTTTCTCCGGGGTGAGCAGCATCGACTTGGCCACCTGCTGGGTGATGGTGGACGCCCCCTCCTTTTTGCGCATCGAGATCAGGTTCTTGCCGGCCGCCCGGAGCACGCCCAGGTAGTCGATCCCCTTGTGCTGGTAGAAGTTTGAGTCCTCGGCGGAAACGAAGGCCTGTATCAGCCGCCGGGGGATTTTATCCACAGCGACCACCGTGCGCCGCTCCAGGTAAAACTCCCCCACCAGGGTGCCGTCCTCGCCGAACACCTGGGAGAGGATCGGCGGACGGTAATCGGCCAGCCGGTCCACCTTGGGCAGCGAGCCCAGCAGAAAGAAAAAATAGCCGATGCCCGCAAGCAGCAGCAGGGTGAGGCTCCCGGCCAAAAGTCCTAAAAACAGCTTGACGCCCGAGCGCATCTCCTGCTTGCGGGATCTTGCCTTGTAAATCTCCATGGTTGAATGATTCTCCGATACGTGGCGCGTGGCTTGCCGGCGCGGGTTTGCTTTAGCTTTGCCGTCGGCGGCGCCAAAGGGCAGATTAGCGCAGTTTCGGCTGCAAATTCAAGACTAATCAGGCAAACATCGCCAGCAGTTCCTCGGTCTCCCGGCGCAGGGCGCCGACCTCGCCGCGCAACTCGCCCACCTCCGCCTCCAACTTGATCAGCCGCTCGACGGCGGGGGGGCGAAACGCCGGGTTTTCGGTTGCGGTTGCGCGGTCGCTGCGACGATCGTGGACGTTGTGGACGTTGTGGACGTCGTGGACGTCCGGAAGATCGGGGAGGTCGGGGAGCCCGGCGAAGAGCTGGGCGTAGCGCTGCTCCTTGCGGCCGGCTTGGCGCGGCAACCGGGCGACCAGCGGCGGGCCGCATTTCAACAGCTCCAGCAGGACTTCCTCAACGGCTTCCAGGTCCGGGAATTGCGCCATGCGCTCGCCGCGATTGCGCAACTCTCCGGCGGTCTGCGGACCGCGCAGCATCAGCTCGGCAAGCAGCGCGCGGGCGGGGACGGCAAGCCCCAGTTTTCCCTCGACCGAATGGCAATACTTGCCGACCCTCCCGCCGGTGGTGGTCAGCCGCGCCAAGCCGCGGGACCCCAGGCCTTGCAGGCCGGCCGCGATTTCGTTCTCCGTCAGGACCATCACCGGGTCTCGATTGGATTTCTGATTGCATGCGCTCAAAAGGGCGTTCAGGGTGAGCGGATAGGACTCCGGCGTGCTGAGTTCCTTCTCCATCAGGCAGCCGAGAATGCGGATCTCCAGTTCGTTCAGGTTCATCTTCATGTTTGGCGCTCCTTACCGGTCGACTTTAGCAGATGACATGCCGATCTGGAAAAGGTATTATTTGCCGGGTTGAACCATCCCTAAGAGAGGACCGGCATCATGGGTATTTCAAGAACGTTTCTGTTGGCCGCCTTCCTGGTCATCGCCGTGGAAAGCGACGGTTTTTGCTTTTGTTTCGAGGAGGCGGGTGCCCAGTACGGCATCAATCCGCAGATCCTGCGGGCGATCGCCAAGGTTGAATCCAACTTCAACCCGGCGGCCGTCAACAAGAACACCAACGGCACCTACGATGTCGGCTTGATGCAGATCAACTCCAGCTGGGGCGCGACCATCGGCAAGGAGCGCTGGAAATCGCTGGGCGACGCCTGTTACAACACCAAGACCGGCGCCTGGATCCTGGCCATGTGCATGAACAAGTACGGCTACACCTGGAAGGCGATCGGCTGCTACAACAGCCAGACTCCTCAGAAACGGGATCGGTACTCGAAGATGGTCTTCGATCAACTGCAGCACGTGAAGCCGATGGCGCAGGAGGCTGCCTACGCGCCGCTCAAAGACAAACTCGAGGAATTGGTCAAGGAAAAGGTGGACGGGTGGGTCAGCGACGCCGCGCAGGGGAAACGGGCGGAATTCACCGTCAAGACCCGGGCCTTCGTCAGGGTCCCGAAAGAGGTGCTGCAAAGGCCGCCAGTCCCGCCGCTCCAGACAGACTCCTCATTGCAAAACGCGCTCCCTGCCTTCCCCGCGACGCAGGCGCCCGCTCCCCTCTCCGCCGGAATCGGAATCAACGAGGGCGATGTCGAAGCCGGCCAGCCATGGAATCAGGAGCATTCAGTCCCCAGCCTCATGCCCTGACCCGACCGCCGGCCCCTGACCCACCGCATGCCCCGACCCGACCGCGCGCGGCAAAGGCGGGGAGGGGCAAAAGGCGGGCAGCGAAAAAGCTACCTGGCGCCGCACCCCGGCGCCAGCACCCACTTCTGATGCGGATCTGCCGGGTCATCGGTGATGATGACCCGCCTGCCGCCGGCATCGTCGTGCTGCAACAAGAAACCCTTCGCCGTCTTCCCGCCAGCGAGCAGGTGCTTGCCGAAATCCGCAGTGACTCCTATCAGGGCCAACAGTTTGCGGTTGAGCGTTTGGAAATCTTCCTTGCCGTTGATCCTCAGCACTCGATAGCCCGCACCCTCCAATAACCTGATCAGCGTGTAGTTATAAGGATCGAACTCGCCGATGCTGACGATATAGCGGCCTTCCTTGTATTCGAAGTAGCGGTCCACCCTGATGCTGAAGGCGGTCGGCGACGCGGACTGAAGGACTCGATTCTTGCTCCAGGGAACCGACAGCGCGTTGAGAGCCGCGTCCACGATCCGCGAACCGTCGCGCTCGGTGACGGAGCAGATCCAGGTGTTTTCGAGGATGACCGGCGCAGCCGCGACGGGGGGGACGACGGCCGCAGCCGGTTGGGCCGCGGGAGGCGCCGCTTTGACGGCTGAAGCGGCCGTGTGCGCCGCGGCAGGAACTGGCTCCGCCGCAGCCAGGGGCGCTTGCGGCTGAGGTTGCGGCGGTGCGTGTGTGTGCTGCGCTTCGGCGGGAGCCGATTTCAGCTCGGCATGAGCCGGCGGCGGGTCGGCGGGAGCTGGTTTCAGCTCGGCCTGAGCTGGTGGCATCTCGTCAGGGGCCGGTTTCAGCTCGGCCTGAGCCGGCGGCAGCTCGGCATGAGCCGGTTTCAGCTCGGCCTGATGAGCCGGCGGCAGGTCAGTGCGGACAGGCGGCAAGTCAGCGTGAGCCGATTTCAGTTCGGCATCAGCCCGTGGCAGCTCGGCATGAACAGGGTGCGCCGTGCCGGGAACGGAATCGGCAACGGCAGGGGGAGGCTCAACTGCCGAGGGAGTGGTTTTATCGGGTGGTGAAGGGATCGGGGGAACGGTGGGGATGACCGGCCGAAGCGACAGGGGAGCCGGTTGAGCGGGCGCATGGCCGGGTTCGGCCGCGGAATCGTCGTGGGCCGCTGCCGGCGGCGCAGGAGTCGCCACTTTGGCCAGCGCAGGAGTCGCCACTTTGGCCACCGTTCCAGCGTCGGGAGCACCTTTCGCGTCTTTGGAGGCCGGTTTGGACAAGTTTTCCGGCGGCGCATCGGCCTTCGTTTCTTCGGAGCCGCGAGTCTTCGCTTTCCTGGCCGTTTTCGCCATACGTTCCTGTTGACCTTTGCCGGGAATGAGTATGGTCTGGCCGATGCTGAGGTGCTTGAAATTGGAAATGTTGTTGATGCGGAGGATTTCAGGAACCAGCCGCTCCGCCGCCTCGTTGGACATGCCGAAGCGCACGATGAGAATTTTGAAGATGTGGTCGCCCGGTTGAATGGTGTAGCGCACAGTCTCCGCGTTATCCGTAGGCTTTTGCTCGCTCCCGCCCTCGGACGCGCGCTTCTTGAGACTCTGCCCCTTCTTCTTTTCTGATTTTTCGGGCGTCTTCGGCTCTTGACGCTCGAGTTCCTTGAGGTCGATGTCGAATCGCCCGCTGGCGGCGTGGATTTGCGACGGCAGGGAAAGAAGCGCCAACAAGAGCAGGTTTCCGCTTTGTTTCAAGGTGATCATCTAATACCTCACTGCAGTTTTTCGAGTACTGCTAGCAATCTTTTCACTGGAAATAAAGCACCAGCCCCTTCACCTTGAAGTCGTTTTTCTTCCGGTAAATGGTCAGGGATAAGCCCCCTTTGGCGACACCCCGCTCCATCAGGTAATCTCCCTTGTCCACGCTGGACTGCAACTGAAAGCGTTTGATGCCGCCGAATTCCATCAGCAGCTTTTTGAAGAGCGGGGTTGAGACCGTTTCCTTACCAAGAGCGATCACCTGCATCGCTCTGAAGGTATCGTCCTCCTTGAATATCGTGTACTCGACGTTCTTGTCGACGTATCTTTGCCACCCGGGGTGTGTTTTGCCGTAGGCGCTATCCAATTTGGCGCTGGCCACGCTAGCAGGAAGACTCTTCAGTCCAGCCTTGGCCGCAGGCTTTGCCTCTGGCGCGGGTATCGGCCTGGCGGCCTGCCTGGGATCCGGTATCGCGGGCTGTTTGAGGTCCGGTTTTATTGCCGGTCTGTTTTCAGGCTTGACGAGCGGCGCGGTTGCCGGGGCTGCGATCTTTGCCGGAGTGGGCGCCGCTGCCTTCACCGGAGTCGGTGCGACTGGCTTTGCCGGTGCGCCCGCCGCCACCTTGACCGGTAGGCTCGCTGCGGCCTTGACTGGCGCCGGAAAAACTGCGGCCTTGGAGGGGGCCGGAACGGCAGCGGCCTTGACCGGTGCCGGAACCGTAGCCGCTTTAACCGTAGTTGTGGGAGTCGCCACTTTGACCGGTACCGGAGCGGTGGCGGCTTTCGACGAAGCCACAGAAGGGATAGCCTTGGCCGGCGCAGGAACCGCCGCCGCTGTCTTTGCCGGGGTCGGAGCAGCCGGTTTTGCCGGTGCCAGGCTCGCAGTCTTAGCGGGTGTCGAGGTCGGCACAGCCGGCGGCATCTGGGGTGCGGGATGCTGTATGGCCCCGGGCGTTGATGACCAAGCCGTGTCGATAGCAGTCTCGGCATCCGGACCATGTGCCTTGGTCGCGACCGGCGCCGGAACTTTGGCTGCGTGCTTGACCGGTCGCAAGGCTGAGCTCGCGACTGGAGCGGTGTCAGCGGGCGCTATCTTTTTGCCTTCCTTATAGGATAAAAGGGGGATGAGCAGAAAGGCCAGGAGCACCGGAATAATGAGCCACCATGGCCTGCTTTTTTCCTTTTCCGCGTGCGCCATGGCATCGGCGAGCGGGATGCCCCGAACGTATCCCTTGGGGAGGGCGTCATCGGGCTCTTGTTCTAAGGGCCACACCGACCTGTCGGCCCCTTGCGATGGCGAAGAGCCGGTGGGGGCGCTAAGAATCAATCGATCCTCGACAGTTAGCGAGCCCGGGACGGGCAAATCCGACTTGGCAGCGCCAAGCTCCATGATTTCAGCAAATGGCTTGGTGCGATGCTTGTTGACTGCCGGGCCGCTTTTCTCCGTCTTCTCCGTCGCCGGCGTCCCGGCAACGAACTTATTGGTGGCCACTGCGGGCGTGTTGAGCTCGACTTCAGACAGGCTCGCTGCCAGTTCAGGCAGGCTGGCAGCCAGTTCAGGAAAGCTGGCCACTAGTTCAGGAAAGCTGGCCGCTAGTTCAGGCAGGCTGGCCGCTAGTTCAGGTTGGTTGGCTGCGAGTTCAGGTTGGCTGGCTGCGAGTTCAGGTTGGCTGGCTGCGAGTTCAGGTTGGCTGGCTGCGAGTTCAGGTTGGTTGGCTGCGAGTTCAGGTTGGTTGGCTGCGAGTTCAGGTTGGCTGGCTGCGAGTTCGGGCAGGCTGGCTGCGAGTTCGGGCAGGCTGGCTGCGAGTTCGGGCAGGCTGGCTGCTAGTTCAGGCTGGTTGGCCGCGACTTCAGGCTGGTTTGTGGCTACTGAGGGCTGTTCGTTGGCCGCTGCAGGCAGATCGGCAAGCAGCAGCGGTTCCTCCCCTTGCTCCGGCGTTTCCGGAGTCGGAGCGGTCGCGAACAAGTCAAATTTTTCAGGAACCAGAGCGGGTTCTGGAACCGGTTTTCGTCTCGCGGCTGAGCGACCTTCCATAGCTGCCAGCTGTTCAAGCGCTGCGGCCGTTTTCGGGTCTACTACATCTGGATTGGGGATTACTGCGGCCGCTTTAGGCTCTAATGCGGCAGGCTTGGAGACTGATGCGGACGTTTCAGGCATTGCGGTAGATTTGGGCTCTACTGCGGCGGCAGCTTGGGGGTTCACTGCGGCCGTTTTAGGGTCTATATCTGCCGTTTTAGAGTCTATGCCTGGTTCAGAGTCTACATCGGCGGCTTCAGGGACCTGGGCGGACTTTTTACCAGGTATCGCGGCCTTCTTGGTAGGTGTTGCGGCCTCTTTGGGTGCTGCGGCCTTTTTCGGTGGTGCGATCCGCGCCCCGGTAGCCGCTTTGCCCACGGACTCGGCAAGTTCCTCGTCGCTCAGCGTAAGGTCGATACAAGGCGTGCGCACCTTTTTGGCCTGGGCTGTCTCGACGGCATCTCCGGTCAACAGGATGGTCTTGGCGCCTTTGGGCAGCACTTTTTTCAGGTGCCGCAAGAGTATCTCGCCTGAAAATCCGGAGACGCGGCTTTGCACGAAAGTGAAGTCCGGAACGGTTTCCGAAATCTCCAGGTCTGCCTGATCCAGGGTCGCGGCAGTCCGCAGTTGCAGTGTTCCCTTCGCTTCCAGGGATTCGAAAATGCGCAGCACCCTATCGGTGTCTGTAATGAGCAGGACTCGCGTCATGAAGTAACCAAATTATTCATGGAGGTCATTTTAGGGGAGGGGCGAGGAATAATCAATATTATTCGGCGTATGGGACCATTTTGGCTCAAAATCTCGGGACCAACGCAGAGCTTTGCCGGCAGCGGCGGCAGGCCTCAACGATATCGTCGGCTTGCGCGTCGGCGCGGTAATATGCTAGATTGCACCGCACGTCGCCAGCGCCGCTGCCGCAAACAAAAGGAACCTCAGGAAAAATGAAAGTCCTCGACTATCTCGACCGTAAAATCGGCCGTTACGCCGTTCCAAACCTCACCATTTATCTCATTGCCGGCCAGTCGTTCTTTTATCTCATGTTCATGACCGGCAAGTTGGAGCGCAGCGCCACCTACTTCTCCGCCGCGACGCTGCTGGCAGGGGAATGGTGGCGGTTATTCACCCTCCCTTTCGATCCGCCTCGGCAAAGCCTGATCTTCACCCTCTTCGCCTGGTATTTTTTCTACATGATGGGCTCCACTCTCGAGGAGCATTGGGGGGCATTCCGGTACAACGTCTATCTGCTCCTCGGTTGCCTCCTGACCGTCGCCGTCTCTTTCCTGGTCCCGGCATATCCGATCAGCAACGCCTTCCTGGGAGGCTCGATCTTTCTTGCCTTCGCCACCCTGTTCCCTGATTATCAGATCCTGCTTTTCTTCATCCTGCCGGTTCGCATCAAATGGCTCGCCCTGATCACCGGACTGGGGTATGCCTACCAGTTGTTGTTTGGCGACTGGGTTACGCGTTTACTGGTGATTGCGGCCACGGCCAACTACCTGCTTTTCTTCGCCAGGGACATCGCCTTGAACCTCAGGCACGGCCAACGACAGATCGTGAAAAGGAGCGCGCAGGTAGTCCGCAAAAAGGACGAACATCCCGGGCACCGCTGCACGACCTGCGGCATCACCGATAAGAGCCATCCGGACATGGATTTTCGCTATTGCCCCCAGTGCGCCGGTCAGTACGGTTATTGCCAACAGCACATCTTCAGTCACCAGCACGTTAAGTAAGCGCATAAAGGAGGGAATATGCTTGATAGTATCGGCGACGACGTCTACCGCACCTGGAGCCATGAGCAGTGCCGGCAGGAGATCGGCAATCTGGTGCAGGGATTTAACAATGGCCTGCCGGTTCAGATCCTGTGCCAATTGGCGACCTCGATAGCCGGCAGTCCCGCCGCCGCCTGCGAGCACCTCTCGGCCTTCCTGACCCTGAAAGAGCGCAAGGCGATGGTGAAAAAAGAATCCGGCAGCAACAAACGACTTCGCGCCCTGCTCCAATCGACGCTAATGGCCGAAAAATAAACAGCGAAGGGCGAAGGGCTAAGGGGAATGCAAAAAAACACCCTTCTCCCTTGGCCCTCTTCCTCCCTCACCTCACTCTCATCCCTCTGCCCTCTGCCCTCTGCCCACGTAACTATTCACAACATCAGCCGGCAACCTCGCACACCCGTAGGTCGCGTTGAATGGCTTCATCGTGAAACGCGACATTGCCCCTGTGGCACCGTTGCGACGTCGCGTTTCGTACCTCAACGCGACCTACGGAAACAGGTGCTGAATAGTTACCTTCCTTCGCTCTCGCTCTTAGCCCTTTTGCCTTTTGCCTTTTGCCTTTTGCCTGCCTGGCAGATTAGATGTAGCTAAGGTATACTTGGCGAGTTCCAGTCCCTGCCTTGCGGCCGGCGCTTGGTAAGCTTGCATCATCCCGTTAATCCTTTGTTTTGGTAACCGTCTGGAAAATCTGCGGCGCTTGCGAAGTTAGCAAGCCGAAGGATGATGACATGGACAACTCAGCGGAGCAGGAAGCCCTAGCCTCAACGATCCAAGAACAACAGGCTTTTATCGACAAGTTTCAGGAGTTGTTCTCCGCGGACCGGGACCCTGGCATCACCCTGACCAACGTCTACAAAGAGATTCCCATCACCTACCCGGCCAGCATCTGTGAAATCAGGGGGCACCACATCGAATTGCAGACCTGCGAGCTGCAACTGGCCGCCATTTCTCAGTGCAGCGAGGCGTACATCCAGTCCCCACTGGTCGACGCGCCGGTCCTGGCACGGATGGATCGCATCGACGTCAGGATGCACACCGTGCTGCTCTCCAACTTTTGCTACCGGCAACTGCACGTCAACAGCCGCAGCACCGTCCGGGTCCGCTTCAAAAAGCCGATCAGCATCGTCGCCCAGGCCGGTCCCAACAAGATCTCCGGCGTCATTCACGACATCTCACTGGGAGGGTGCTGCATAAGCACGCTGGTCAAGTATGGCGTGGAAAACGAGCAAGAGCTCAAACTCGCCCTCAAGCTGATGGAGTATGCCAGCGGGCAAGGACTCAGCATGCTGATTCCCAGTATCGTGATCAGGATTACCGGCGACCGCCCCCCTTTCCTGTGTGCGCTGCGTTTCAACCACACCCCCCATTCCGAGCAACTCCTGTCGATCTACATCAATCAGCGGCAACTGGAAATTTTGAAGGAATTGCGCGATTCGCTCTAGACCACCCGCAGGCGATATCGCGCCTCCCTAATGCCCCGTCGAGTCGATTTTTCTCCCCAGCTTTAATTCAAGCTGCTACTATGGTTTTATCCGGCATCTTTCTCTCACCCCCCGGCGCTCTTTTCCCGGCCGGCTCCCGCGGGGGGGAGGCATGGCGATTGTAGGGGCGAACCGCGTGTGCGCCCGCCTTAAACGTTTCCGTCACGATAACGCTGAAATCGAATGGTTGCGCTTTGCCTAAACAGTGGGGTTTTTCATGCATAGCTTGACGCTGATCGGCATGCCCGGCTCCGGAAAGAGTTCGGTGGGAAAGATCATCGCTGCCCGGTTGGACTGGAATTTCCTGGACACCGACACCTGCATCGAGCAGAGGCATGGCATCTCGCTGCAGGCGCTGATCGATCGGGTGGGCGACCCCTCGTTCCGGCGGTTCGAGGAGGAAACCATCCTCGACTTGAAGATCCCGAAGCGGACCGTCGTCGCCACCGGCGGCAGCGTCGTCTATTCCGATGCCGCCATGGGATATTTGGCTTCCCTGTCGACCGTGGTCTTTCTGGATGCCGCCCTCGAGGCGATACGCGCGCACATCGAGGCCGAGGCGCCGCGCGGCATCGTCGGTCTGGCGGCAGGAGGGCTGGAGGAACTGCTCCAGGAGCGGCTGCCGCGCTACCGGCGCTATGCCGACCTCGTCGTGCCGTGCGCCGCCGAGACCCCCGAAGAAGTTGCGCTGAAGGTCCTGGCGGAGTTGCGGACGGGGCTGGAGATAGACGATCGATAGTTCACTTTTGCTAAAGAGCCCGGAACCGGTTCAGGCCATGAAAACAGCTCCCCTCCCGAAAACCGCAATTAGATCCCGCCGCTCCAGGCTGTCGCTGATCCAGAAGATCGGCGTGGGCTATGCCGCCATGGCGCTCTTTACCGCGACCGCGCTGGTCTACGCCACCATAAACCTGCACGCTATCGACAAAGCCGCACGCAAGATTGCCAATAACGAACTCCCCGCCATCGGCGCGCTGGTCAATCTGCGCAACGCACTGCTTGCCCAGGAGAGCTTTGCCGGCAAGTACGCCATTCTCAAGGATCCCGCTTTTATCGATCTATTCCGGCAGCGCGAGCGGGAATCGCTTGCCATCCTGGCGATGCTGGAGAAGGAGGAGTCGGCCGAAGAACTCTCTCCCCTGAAGCGACTCTATGCGCAGTATCGCGGCGCGGCGCAGCAGCTTTTCACCGGCAAGGCGGCTGGCGCCTTCCAGCTCAGGTCTGTGGCCGTGAAGCTGTTGGCAGTCGTGGACGACCGCTACCTCCAGCGCCAGGTGATGCTCAGGGACGTGCTGGAGCGCGCCGATCGGCAGCGGCAAGCCGCCATCAGGTGGACCGTCGCCATATCCTGTACCGGTTTCCTGCTCGCCGTCGGCGCCGCCCTGCTGGTCAGCAAAAGCGTCTTCTGCGCCATCGGCAAACTGCAACGGGCAACGCACCGCATAGCCGCGGGCGAGTGGGATTATGACCCGCAGATTGAGGCCGGAGACGAGATTGGCGCCTTGGCCGACGATTTCGTCCGCATGGCGGCCAGACTCAAGGAACTGGAGCAGTTGAATCTCGATGCCAGTCCGCTGACCCGTCTGCCGGGCAACGCCGCCATCGAGAGGGTGCTCGGGGAGCGGCTGCAGGGCGGTGCGCAGTTCGCCTTTTGTTATGCCGACTTGGACAACTTCAAGCCCTTTAGCGACAACTATGGTTACGCCAAGGGGAGCGACCTGCTGCGGGCGACGGGTGATCTGATCGCCGCGGTAGTAAAGTCGTGCGGCGGCGCCGACGGCTTTGTCGGCCACGTGGGGGGAGACGATTTCGTCATGGTGGTGTCGGCGGACAGGGCCGAGACCGTCTGCGAGGCGGTGATCGAGGGCTTCGACGCCGAGGTGGTCGGGCATTTTGCCCCCGGGGATCTGGCAGCAGGCGGCATAGAAGGGTATGATCGCTATGGCGTGCAACGGTTCTTCCCGGTGACCACCATCTCCATCGCCGCCATCATCTGCGGCGGCGGGGAATACGCCTCCGCCGTGGAAATCGCCAGGGCCGCCGCGCAGGTCAAGGATGCGGCGAAGGAGATGCCGGGGAGCAGCTATCGGATCGGTCGACAAAGGCAAACAGCATGCGAAAACTAGCGACACTCACCTTGGCCATGGTCCTGTTCTCGGGGTGTGCCACCCCCGGCAAGAGCGACACTGCCGGTTTCCTGCAGCGCTACTCGGCGTCGAACCGGCTGGCGGAAGCGGTGGAGCTGTTGTCGAAAGGGGACGCGCCCGGCGCCGCCAAGCTCTTGGACGGCATCAGCAGGGGAGGGGCGATGCCGGGTGTGACGGACGAGGCCTTGTTCAGGCTGGCGCTGCTCTCGCTGCGAGCGGGCGGCGAGACCCCCGCTTCCGCGCAGGGACGCCGGCTGCTGAGGCGCCTGAAGAAGGAGTATCCGGCCAGCCCCTGGACCCTCCAGGCCGCGTCGCTGGTCGAATTGATAGGCGTCGCCGATGAACTCAAGCGCCAGAACAGGAATCTGAAGGGGGTGAATCAATCGCTCACCCGGGAGATCGGCGATTTGAATAGAAACCTCGAGCGTCTGAAGCATCTTGATCTGGAACTCGAACAGAAGGTCCGCTGAAAAAGCCTCCATCGTGGCTTCGGAAATCGGCGCGTTCAGAACAAAAAACGGCCCCTGTTGCTCTTGGCAACAGGGGCCGATCCTTTGCACATCAGCTTGCTACGGTGCCGTCAAGGCACGTTAAGCAACTAGTAGGAAACCGCCGCGATGGCGCTGATCTGCGCCGCCGTCAACGGGCTCGACCCGGTCGAGCGGAATCTGCTCATCGAGCCGACGCTGGCGATGGCCGAGGTGATCTGCGCGGCCGTCCTCGGGCCGAGCGTGCCGTGGCAACCCAGGCAGGTGTTGTTGTAGAACGACAAGGCGTCGAACGCCGGGGGGGCTGCGGCGGTAGTTGCCGTGGCCTGTGCCGAGGCGGCGCCTTCGCCTGCGGCGCCGACCGCCGTCACCACCAGATAATAGGGGGTGCCGGCCGCCAGGCCGGACAGGGTGTAGGGGGTGGTGACGCCGGTCACCTTGGTGCCGTTGGCTTTGCTTACCCCGGTTGCGGTCGAGTAGTAGAGGTTGTAGGAAGTGGCGCCGCTCACTGCCGACCAACTGACGGTCAACAGGTTGGTACCGGAGGTGGCGGTCACTCCGGCAGGCGCTGCCGGCGGCACCGGAGCGGGAGCGGTGGTTGCCGTGGCCTGTGCCGAGGCGGCGCCTTCGCCTGCGGCGCCGACCGCCGTCACCACCAGATAGTAGGGGGTGCCGGCCGCCAGGCCGGACAGGGTGTAGGGGGCGGTGACGCCGGTCACCTTGGTGCCGTTGGCGCTGCTTACCCCGGTCGCGGTCGAGTAGTAGAGGTTGTAGGAAGTGGCGCCGCTCACTGCCGACCAACTGACGGTCAACAGGTTGGTGCCGGAGGTGGCGGTTACTCCGGCAGGCGCTGCCGGCGGCACCGGAACAGGAGCGGCGGTGGCAGCCGTGGCCTGGGCCGAAGCGGGTCCTTCGCCGGCGGCGTTCAAGGCGGTGACCACGTAGTAGTAGCTGGTCCCTGCGGCGAGCCCGGTCTGCAGGTAGGGGCTGGTGGCGCCGGCGATCTTGGTGCCGGTCGTGGTGCTGACGCCGGCAGTAGTGGACCAGTAGAGGTTGTACGAGCTGGCGCCGCTAACCGCGGACCAACTGATGCTGACCTGGTTGCTGCCGCCGGTAGCGGTGGCAGTGGGCGCCGCGGGGAGCGCCGGAGGCGCCGGGCTGGTGGCGGCGCTCGCTGCGGCCGAAGGAGCGCTCTCGCCGACCGAGTTCTGGGCGGTGACCACGAAATAGTAGCTGGTGCCCGCGGCCAGATTGGTCAGCACGTAAGGGCTCGACACGGCGGCGACCCTGGTGCCGGTGCTCGGCGTGACGCCGGCGCTGGTGGACCAGTAAAGGTTGTAGGACGAGGCTCCGGTTGCGGCACTCCAGGAGATCGTTACCTGCTTGGCTCCGCCCAGGGCGGTGACGGCGGTGGGTGCTGCCGGTGCGGTCGGCACGACGACCGGCGCCAGGGTGGTGGCAGCTACCTGAACGGAGGGTGCGCTCTCCCCTACGGCGTTAAGCGCGGTGACGATGTAGTAATAGGAGGTGCTGTCGGTCAGGTTGTTCAACACGGACGGACTGCTGCAGCCTGTGAGCTTGTTGCCGTTGGCGGTGGTGACGCCGGCGCTGGTCGACCAGTAGACGTTATAGGAGGTCGCTCCTGCCACGGCCCCCCAAGCCAGGGTCACCTGCTTGCTCCCCCCGGTGGCGCTGACGCCGACGGGTGCGGTGGGCACGGTGGCCACCGGCGCGGCGCTGGTGGTTGCGGAAACCTGAGCCGAAACGGCGCTTTCGCCGCTGCTGTTTACGGCGCTTACCACGTAGTAGTAGGTGGTGGCGGCGTTCAGGCCGGCATGGAGGTAGGAGTTGCTGGCGGCGCTGATTTTGGTGCCGTTCTGGCTGGTGACTCCCGGCTGGTTGGACCAGTAAATGTTGTAGCTGGTGGCGTTTGAGACTGCACTCCAGGCGAGCGCAACCTGGTTGGCGCCGCCGGTAGCGGTCAGCCCGGCAGGCGCAGTCGGCGCGGCGGGAGTACTGGGCAGGTTGTTGTCGTCGTTGGTGCCGTTCTTCAGGTCAGCGATGTTGGCGGTGAAGATAATGGCGCCGGTTTTGGTGTTGGTGACGGTGATCACGCCGTTGACCAGGGTGATCTTCACGTTGTCGAACATGCCGTCGAGGCCGGTGTGGTCGGCGACATAATGCCCCTTCAGGGGGTCTTCGCCCTCGGCGTGGTAAAGTTGCAGCAATTTCTGCAGCTTGGATTGGAGGGTCTGGATTGCCGTGGGCAGCCCGGCTCCGATCTTACCCAGTGTCGCTGCATCCGAATGGGTGAAGGGATCGTCCTGGCCGGCGGCGCTTGCCACCGCTACATGGCTGAGCGGGTTGACGTTGGCGGTGCCGGTGCCGTCGGCGTAGGAGTTCATCGTGTAGGAAACCCCGTTGGCGGAGCCGGTGGCCTGCACGATGAAGGGAGCCTTCATGCCGGTCACGTCGATGGCATAGGAGCCGTCGTTGCCGATCACGGCGGTTTTGGAGGCGCCGGAGGCATCCTTGAGCTGCACCTGGCCGGCCAGGGTGGCTCCGACCGAGGCGACGCCGCTTACCACCTGTGACGATACTCCCGAGGACCCGCCGCAGCCGGCGAGCATCAGCGACGCCCCCGCGAGACAGAGAGCCGCGATGCCGCTGAAGCTTCTTTTTACGCTAAAAATCATAATTTCTCCTCACCTTGATAGGTTGCCGAGGCTGGTGGCCCGATCTCCGCGCACTGCCCGAATGGCGGGACCGGCTACCTCGGTGGCTGGCAGCATTTCTCTAACGGCGCGCTCCGCGCCGCTAGGCCGGCGGCGGGCAAATCAGCGCCGGCACATAGGGAGATTGATAGTTCGGCACCCCGGCTGTCTGCTTGAGACCCTATAGGTTTTCCGCCCCATCCTCGCGGATGGTTTAGTCTTATCGTTTATCATTCGCGTTCTTACGCAAACGGCCGCGGACTTGCCGCCGTTGCCTGCCGTGCCCTGTCAGGCCCGGGTCCGATTGCTATCGCCTCCTTCGACGCCTCCCTGTCTAGGCGTCTTTCCTGTTAATCTCAGGGACGAGACCGGCCAGTGCCGGACGTTGCTGAAATAAAAAAAGGGTTGCCAGCAATATCGAAAGCGATATTTCGGCAACCCGGCTGTCTCTGAGAGACCCAATGAGCTTTCCGCCCCACCCTCACGGATGGTTTAGTATTATCGTATATCTTTGACTGTTGTTGCCGACGGCACTCTCCTTCGAGAGGCTGTCGCTGTCAGTGTTGACTGACGGGGAGTTGGTTATGGGATACCGAGAATCTCCTTAAGGCGGCTTCGCTCATAAAAAAACCGGGTTGCCGATATCGTTGAGATATTTCGGCAACCCGGCTGTCTCTAAGAGACCCTATAGGCTTTCCGCCCCACCCTCGCGGATGGTTTAGTAGTATCGTGTATCACAATTTCATGATGTGAGCCGGATGTTACCAACAAACGAAGGGAAAAGTCAAAAAAAAAATTCGGCCGGAGAAAATCGTGACATTGGACTGCTGCTGCAAGTCATAGGCGTTCGCTAGGAACAGTTCGCCTACTGGAGGTCCTGACAGCAGGAAAATTACTGCCAGTGGATATGCTGCTTTCGTCAGGCAACGTGCGGCAATTACTGCATGAAGTGGCGGAAGAGTAGGGGATATGGCGGGTCGAGCCGTGGCAGAAGGAGCAGAGCCGTTGATGCAATGATAAGAGAGAGCGACGCGCCGGCAGATCCTTTGCGACCACTGAGCATATGCAAAATAAAAGCGGGCGAACACGAGGTTCGCCCCTCCAAGGGGTCAAGGCAGCTCCAGCGGCGGCTCCGCCAGCGCCGAAAGCTGCTCGCGCAGCTGAAGAATATGCTCGCCCCAGTAGCGCACCGTGTTGAACCAGGGAAAGGTGCGCGGGAAACTGGGGTCCTCCCAGCGGCGGGCGAGCCAGGCGCTGTAGTGCAGCATGCGCAGGGCGCGCAGCGCCTCCACCAGGCGCAGCTCCGAGGGGCGGAAGTCGTAGAACTCGTTGTACCCCTTGATCAACTGGGCCAGTTGCACCAGTTGGCGCGGCCGGTCGCCGGAAAGCATCATCCACAGGTCCTGCACGGCCGGAGCCATGCGCGCGTCGTCGAAGTCCACGAAATGCGGCGCTCCCTCGCGCCAGAGTATGTTGCCGGCATGGCAGTCGCCGTGCGCCCGGATATAGCGGGTCTGCCCGGAGCCGGAGGAGACGGTTTCGTCGATGCACTGCAGCAGTTGCCCCGCCACCGCGGCATAGCTGGCCCGGTATTCGTCGGGGATGAAGCGCTCGCTGATCAACTGCACGCTTTCGTGGCCGAAGCTGAGGCTGTCGAGGGTGGGGCGGTGCTGGAAGGGCCGCACCGCGCCGATGCTGTGAATGCGCCCCAGCATCCTCCCCAGGATCAGCAGGTTGTCGGTGTTGTCGAACTCGGGAGCGTGGCCTCCTTGCCGCGGGTAGAGGGCGAAGCGGAACCCCTGGTAGTGCAGCAGGCTTTCGCCGGCTTCGTTTCGGCAGGGCGCCACCACGGAGAGCTCGTGCTCGGCCAACTCGAAGCAGAATTGATGCTCCTCCAGGATCTGTTCATCGCTCCAGCGGGCGGGGCGGTAAAATTTGGCGATCAGCGGTTTTCCCTCGTCGATCCCCACCTGGTAGACGCGGTTCTCATAGCTGTTGAGCGCGGAGGTGCGGCAATCGCAGCGGTATCCCTGGCTCTCGACGGCGTCCATGATGAAGCTCGGGGTAAGTGTTTGAAAGGGATGCGCGCTGTCTGGCATGGCTGATGGTTCTCCGTGGCTGGTAGGGTCTTTGCTGCTTTTGACACCATACCATCATTTGCTGCGGGAACCAAGGAGAGCCTGCGGGGGGGGGAAGGGGGAAAAAGTCCCTCCCCCCGGCGGGGGAGGGCAACGGGGATTTAGTGCGGGACCAGCCCGGTGACCAGGCTGGCGGGGCTTTGCAGGGGTCCCAACGGGTTGATCAGGTCTTGCAACTGGTCGATCTTCGGCTCGCCGCTGGAAAGCTTGTAGGCTACGTGATGGTTGACGAAGACGATCAAGGCCCGGAAGCGCCAGCCGGTTTCGTGGGTTTTGCGTCGAAACTCCAGGACGTCCAGCCAGAAATTTCCGATCCGCTTGGTGTAGGTCCGTTTGGGCTCGAAGACGTACGCCCGGCAGTCCGCCCTGGCCCTGAGGCAGGCCTGCAGGCCGGGATCGAGTTCCTGTATCGGGATCGGTTGCACCGTGGCGGCGATGTCCAAGTAGTTGAGCACTTTTATGTTGGGTGAGGATGTGGTGTCGAAGCCGAGCGTCTTGAGATCTTCCTCTGTAGTTTTGCCGACGGTGATCGCATCGAAGGCGTCTTTGGCATTGGAGTATTCCTTCCACGGCGATTCGGCTATTGACTTGCCGGTCGGAAGCAAAGTAGCGCACCCCATCTGCAGCATGAACGCAGTAAGTATGATCAATCGGGGCAGCGTATCCAATTTCATGTGGTTTGCTCCCTTTGCTGATGTGTTTAGGCGGCTCCATTAAAAAAGCGCGACTATACTGCCAGAATAACACATTTCCTGACATTGACATCAGAGCGGGCAGATAGTTGCCGATAATTTTGTTTAGTTAGAGCCGCGGCTTTTGAGAGTAACCTATGCCTTGATGTCCCGTCCACGAACCGATCAGCCACTGTCAGCCGGCGGCGATCTTTTTCTTCTGGGCCTTCAGACCGCAAAAAGGGCAGCGTTTTTCTGCAACCGACCTTTTGCAGGTCTCGCACCAGTAGCCGAAGATGTCGTCCTGACCGCACGCCGCGCATCCGTCGTGCCCTTTATCGCCGCATCCGCATGTCTCGCTCGCCATCGGGGGGCCTCCTTGCCGGGGTGATCAACCTTTGTCCAATAACTTCTTCAGGTACTGGCCGGTGTAGGAACGCTCCACCCGCGCCACCTGCTCCGGGGTGCCGGTGGCGATCACTTCGCCCCCTCGGTCGCCCCCCTCCGGACCGAGATCCACGATCCAGTCCGCGGTCTTGATCACGTCCAGGTTGTGCTCGATCACCACGATGCTGTTGCCGGCGTCGACCAGCTTTTGCAGCACCTCCAGGAGTTTGGCGATGTCGGCGAAGTGCAGGCCGGTGGTCGGCTCGTCCAGGATGTAGATGGTGCGGCCGGTGGCGCGCTTGGAGAGTTCCTTCGCCAGCTTGACCCGCTGCGCCTCGCCGCCGGAGAGGGTGGTGGCGGACTGGCCGAGCTTGATGTAGCCCAGCCCCACCTCCTCCAGGGTCTTCAGCTTCCCCTTGATGCGCGGTATGTGCTCCAGGAAGGTCAGCGCCTGCGAGACGGTCATGTCCAAAAGCTCGGCGATGGAGCGCCCCTTGAAGCGGACCTCCAGCGTTTCCCGGTTGTAGCGCGCGCCTTTGCACACCTCGCACTGCACGTAGACGTCGGGCAGGAAGTGCATCTCGATCTTGATGATGCCGTCGCCGGAGCAGGCCTCGCACCTCCCTCCCTTGACGTTGAAGGAGTAGCGGCCGGGCTTGTAGCCGCGCATCTTCGATTCGGGAAGCTGCGAGAAGATCTCCCTGATTTCGGTGAAAAGGCCCGTGTAGGTGGCCGGGTTGGAGCGCGGGGTGCGTCCGATGGGGGACTGGTCGATGTTGATCACCTTGTCCAGCGCCTCCAGCCCGTGGATGCCGCGGACAGCACCCGCCTTGTCCCGGCTCTTGTAGAGCCGCTGGTTCAGCGTCTTGTAGAGCGTGTCGATCACCAGCGTCGACTTGCCCGAGCCGGAGACCCCGGTGATGCAGGTCATCACGCCCAGCGGCAGCTCCAGGGTGACGTCCTTCAGGTTGTTCTCGGTCGCCCCCTCGATGGTGAGAAAGCGCGTCCCCTTGCGGCGCTTTTTGGGAATCGGGATGGAGAGCGCGCCCGAGAGGAAGCGGCCGGTGAGCGAATGCGGGTTGGCCATGATTTCGGCCGGGGTCCCCTGGGCGACCACCTCGCCGCCGTGCACGCCGGCGCCCGGTCCCATGTCGATCACCCAGTCGGCCTCCATGATGGTCTCCTCGTCGTGTTCGACCACCAGCACCGTGTTGCCGATGTCGCGCAGGTGGCGCAGCGTCTGCAAAAGCCGGCCGTTGTCGCGCTGGTGCAGGCCGATGGAAGGCTCGTCCAGGATGTAGAGCACCCCGACCAGCGAGGAGCCGATCTGGGTGGCGAGCCTGATCCGCTGCCCCTCGCCGCCGGAAAGGGTGCCGGAGGAGCGATCCAGCGACAGGTAATCGAGCCCGACGTTGACCAGGAAATTGAGGCGCTCGCGGATCTCCTTCAGTATCCTGCGGGCGATGTCCTCGTCCTTGTCGGAGAGCGCCAGGGTGTTGAAAAAGGTGAGCGAGTCCTTGATGGAGAGGGAGGTGACCTGCTGGATGTTCTGGCCGCCGACCCGGACGAACAGCGCCTCCTTCTTGAGCCTCGCCCCCTGGCAACTGGGGCAGGGCATGACGTCCATGTACTTTTCCAGCTCCTCGCGCACCAGCTCGCTTTCGCTCTCCCGGTGGCGACGCTCCAGGTTATTCAGCACCCCTTCGAAGGCCTTCTTGTAGTTGTGGCGCTTGCCGGCGTCGTCCTCCCACCAGAAATCGACCATTTCGCCACCCGAGCCGTTCAGCACCACCTCCTTGGCCTTTTGGGAGAGGTCCTTGAAAGGGGCGCGCATGTCGAACTTGTAGGCGACGGCGAGCGCCTCCAGGGTCTGATGGTACCACCCCGAGAAGCGCTTCTCCCAGGGGGCGATCGCCCCGTCCCGGATGGAGATCGCCGGGTCCGGCACCACCAGTTCGGCGTCCAGGTACATCCTGGTGCCGAGGCCGGTGCAGTCGGGACAGGCGCCGTAGGGGTTGTTGAAGGAGAACATGCGCGGCGTCATCTCCGGGTAGGAGATGCCGCACTCGATGCAGGCCGACGATTCCGAGAACAGCAGGGTCTCGGCCTTGACGCCGCGCTCCTGGTCGGCGGTCGGCAGCACCTTGACGATCCCCTCGGCGTGGGAGAGGGCGGTCTCCAGCGAGTCGGCCAGCCGCTTTTCGATCCCCGGCTTAACCACCAGCCGGTCCACCACGATGTCGATGTCGTGTTTCTTTTTCTTGTCGAGGGTGATCTCTTCGCTCAGCTCGTGGGTGGTGCCGTCGACGATCACCCGGACGAAGCCGTCCTTTCGCAGCTGGGCCAACTCCTTTTTGTACTCCCCCTTGCGGCCGCGGATGATCGGGGAGAGCAGCGTGATCTTGGCGCCCTGCGGCATGGCCATGATCTGGTCGACCATCTGGGTCACCGTCTGCGAGGAGATGACGCGGCCGCAGCTGTAGCAGTGCGGCTTGCCGATCCGGGCGAACAGGAGCCGCAGGTAGTCGTAGATCTCGGTCACCGTGCCCACGGTGGAGCGGGGGTTCTTGCTGGTGGTTTTCTGTTCGATGGAGATGGCGGGGGAGAGTCCCTCGATCGACTCCACATCCGGCTTCTCCATCTGCTCCAGGAACTGGCGGGCGTAGGCGGAGAGCGATTCGACGTAGCGTCTTTGCCCCTCCGCGTAGATGGTGTCGAAGGCGAGCGTGGACTTGCCCGAGCCCGAAATGCCGGTGATCACCACCAGCTTGTCCCTGGGTATCTCGATGTCGATGCACTTCAGGTTGTGCTCGCAGGCACCTTTTACCACGATCCGATCCGTTGCCATATCGCTCCCGCTTGCAGAGTTTCCTATTGCTTGTCGTTGCCGGCCAGCCTCGCCGGTGCGACTTTCGAATATAGCACGAAGCGGTGCCGAAGTGCACGCAACTCAAGCGACGAGAGTGCAAATCATGAGAATAGTGTCAGAAATTGAGAAAGCCGTTTCAGTTTTTTGGGGAGCTGCCGATAAGATCAGGGCTTACTGTTGGTTTTGCCTGCTTCTGCGCGGCCGCTTGAGGCCCAGCGCCGGCGATGCACATCTTGGAGATGCTAATGAACAGCCGTTTCGCCTGGAGAATCGCCTGCCGATTATTGGTGGTGGCGATTCCGCTCGGAACCACAATTTTGACCACCGCGCCCGCGGCAGCAGCCAGCGCCCAGCGGCGGTCCGGCCAGCAGATGGACAGCGCGGAGGCCGAGGCGCTTTCGACTACCGAGGCCAAGCTGGCGGCGTTGGCCAGGGAAGCCGCGCCGGCGCCGGCTGTAGCCATTCGTGTTGCCAGCATAGCGCCCGGCTCGGCAGCCGCCCGTAAGCTGGCGGCGATGCAGGAGCCTGCCGTGGTCGTGACGCTGCAGCCCAATGGGAATACCAAGAAGAGGCTGCGGACGGCCGGCAAGGGCAAGACCGCCAAAAAGCGCAGCACCAAGAGCAGCGCAGCGGTCAAAGCCGATCATCCCGAAAAGAAGGTGCAAAACGTCGTCGACCGTCGTCTGACGCGTGCGGAAGTGCTGAAGATCCTTTCCACCACCCGCGATTTTACCGGCACCGATTTAAGCGGCATGAACCTGGTGGGGATCGATTTTAGCGGAGTGAAGTTCAACCGGGCCAACCTGAACAAGTCAAACATGGCGCGCGCCGACCTGGCCGAGTCGGACATGGAGTTGGCCGATCTGCGCGGAGCCGACCTGCGTGGTGCCTCGCTAATTCAGGCCCGGCTGCGTGGGACGCAGATGCAGGGAGTCCATGTGCTGGGCGCCCTTTGGGTAGACCGTTCGGTGTGCAAGCAAGACGCCATGGAAAGCTGCCTGGAGTAGCCGCCAGCCAGCGAAGGCCGAAAGGCCGCAAAGCCCTGCAAGGCCCTGGCAAAGCCTCGGCTCTCCCATACTTCCCATCACTCCCATACTTCCCATAATCACCAACAAAAAACCAAAGAAAAGCCCCGGATCGCTCCGGGGCTTTTCTTGTAACTGCCAAACCGCGCCGGCCGTAGCTGGCGCTTTTTTAGTCCTCGTACTTCATCTCCGCCATTCTCTTGTAGAGATCGAAGCGGCGGGCGGTGAGCTCCGTGGAGCGCGCCATCAACCTGGCGGCGGCCTCGGGGTTGTTCTTCTTCAGCACCCGGTAGCGGTTCTCGCCGTAGGCGTACTCCTCGAGGGTGATGCTCGGGTCCTTGCTGTCCAACTGCAGCGGGTTCTTGCCCTGCTCGGCCAGCGTGGGGTTGTAGCGGACCAGCGGCCAGTGGCCGCAGGCAACCGCGCGCTTCTGCCCTTCCACGGCGGTGGTCATGTCGATGCCGTGGGCGATGCAGTGGCTGTAGGCCAGGATCAGCGACGGTCCGTCGTAGGCTTCCGCCTCCATGAACGCCTTCACTACCTGGGCCGGGTTGGAGAGCGCCACCTTGGCCACGTAGACGTTGCCGTAAGCCATGGCGATCATCGCCAGGTCCTTCTTCGCCTGGGGCTTGCCGCCGGCGGCGAACTGCGCCACCGCGCCCATCGGGGTGGACTTGGAGGCCTGGCCGCCGGTGTTGGAGTAGACTTCGGTGTCGAGCACCAGCAGGTTGACGTTCTTGCCGGAGGCGATCACGTGGTCCAGGCCGCCGTAGCCGATGTCGTATGCCCAGCCGTCGCCGCCGACGATCCAGACCGACTTCTTAACCAGGTAGTCGGCCAGGGAGAGGAGTTGCTTGGCGTCGGCGCCTTCGCAGGAGGCCAACGCCTCCTTGAGCTTGACGATGCGGGCGCGCTGCTCTTCGATGCCGGCCTGGTCGGACTGGTCGGCCGCCTTGATGTCCAGGATCAGCCCCTGGATCGAGTCGCAGCCGGAGCAGTCGCAGTCGTTCAGCTTGTCCAAGAGCTCAAGAGCCGCCTGGTTGAACTTGTCCACCGCCAGCCTCATGCCGAAGCCGAATTCCGCGTTGTCCTCGAACAGCGAGTTGCTCCAGGCCGGCCCGCGGCCGTCCTTGTTCTTGGCCCACGGGGTGGTGGGGAGGTTGCCGCCGTAGATGGAGGTGCAGCCGGTGGCGTTGGCGATCATGGCGCGGTCCCCGAAGAGCTGCGACAGGAGCTTCAGGTAAGGGGTCTCGCCGCAGCCGGCGCAGGCGCCGGAGTATTCGAACAGCGGGGTCACCAACTGGCTTCCCTTCAGCGTGTCCAGCTTGACCAGTTTCGGATCGGTGTCCGGAATGGAGAGGAAGAATTCGTAGTTGGCTGCCTCGGGGGCGCGCAGCGGCGCCTGGAAGCGCATGTTGATCGCCTTGTGCTTGGGATCTTCCTTGGACTTGGCCGGGCAGTTGGCGACGCAGGCGCCGCAGCCGGTGCAGTCCTCGGGCGCCGACTGCACGGTGCACTTCAAGCCCTTGAAGTCGTTGCCGCGGGCGTCGGCGGATTTGAAGGTGGCCGGCGCGCCGGCGAGCTGGGCGGCGTCGTAGATCTTCATGCGGATGGTGGCGTGCGGGCAGACGAAGGAGCAGATGCCGCACTGGATGCAGAGCGCCTCGTCCCAGACCGGGATGTCCACCGCGATGTTGCGCTTCTCGTACTGGGAAGTGCCGGTCGGGAAGGTGCCGTCGGCGGGGAGCATGGAGACCGGCACGTCGTCGCCGTAGCCGGCGATCAGCATGGAGGTCACTTCCTGCACGAACTTGGGCGCGTGGGAGCCGACCACGGGGGGCATCTTCAGGGCGCTGGTGGCGGTCGCCGGCACCGTGACTTCGAAGATGTTCGCCAGCGCCTCGTCCACGGCCTTGTTGTTCATCTCGACGACCTTCTCGCCGGACTTGCCGTAGCTCTTCTTGATGGCGTCCTTGATGGAGCCGAGCGCCGTTTCCAGCGGCATGATGTCGGAGATCTTGAAGAAGGCGGTCTGCATGATCACGTTGATCCTGGCGCCCAAGCCCAGTTCCTCGCCCAGGGAGATGGCGTCGATCACGTAGAAGCGGAGCTTCTTGGCGATCAACTGCCGCTGCACCTCGATCGGCATGGAGTCCCAGACCTGGTCCTTGCCGAACGGGGAGCAGAGCAGGAAGGTGCCGCCCTCCTTGGCCCGGCTCAGCATGTCGTACTTCTCCAGGAAGGAGAAGTTGTGGCAGGCGATGAAGTCGGCCCGGTCGATCAGGTAAGGGGAGCGGATCGCGCCCTTGCCGAAGCGCAGGTGCGAGGTGGTGACGGAGCCGGCCTTCTTGGAGTCGTAGACGAAGTAGGCCTGCACGTTGTTGTCGGTCTGCTCGCCGATGATCTTGATGGAGTTCTTGTTGGCGCCGACGGTGCCGTCGGAGCCCAGGCCGTAGAACATGGCGGCGTAGGTGCCGGCCGAGGGGTTGACGAAACCGGCGTCGAATTCAAGCGAGCTGTTGCAGACGTCTTCCTTGATGCCGATCACGAAGTGGTTTTTGGGGCGGTCGAGCTTCAGGTTGTCGTAGACCCCCTTGGCCATGCCGGGGGTGAACTCCTTGGAGCCCAGGCCGTAGCGGCCGCCGACGATCACCGGGTATCCCTTGAAGGCGCACTTGCCGTCGGCCATCGCCTCGCCGATCGCGGTCCTCACGTCGAGGTAGAGCGGCTCGCCCAGGGAGCCCGGCTCCTTGGTGCGGTCGAGAACGGCGATCTTCTTGACGCTGGCCGGCAGGGCGGCGGCGATGGCGTCGACCGGGAAAGGCCTGAACAGGCGGACCTTCAACAGGCCGACCTTCTCGCCGGCGGCGAGCAGCGTCTCGATGGTCTCTTCGATGGTGTCCGCGGCGCTCCCCATGACGATCACCACGCGCTCCGCGTCGGGCGCGCCGACGTACTCGGCCAGCGAGTACTGGCGGCCGGCGACGCCGGCGAAGCGGTCCATCTCCTCCTGGACGATCTTCAGGGCGGCCGGGTAGTAGCTGTTCACCGTCTCACGCCCCTGGAAGTAGACGTCGGGGTTCTGGGCGGAGCCGCGCAGCACCGGGCGGTCCGGGTTGAGTGCGCGGGCGCGGTGCGCCTGCACCAGATCGTCGTTGATCATGGCGCGCATGTCGTCGAAGGTCAGTTCCTCGACCTTCTGCACCTCGTGCGAGGTCCTGAAGCCGTCGAAGAAGTGCATGAAGGGGACGCGGGCGCGCAGGGTGGCGGCCTGGGCGATCAGCGCGAAGTCCATGACCTCCTGCACGTTGTTGGAGCAGAGCATGGCCCAGCCGGTGCTGCGGGCCGCCATCACGTCCGAGTGGTCGCCGAAGATGTTGAGCGCGGCGGCGGAGATGGCGCGGGCCGAGATGTGGAAGACCGTCGAGGTGAGCTCGCCGGCGATCTTGAACATGTTGGGGATCATCAGCAAGAGGCCCTGGCTGGCGGTGAAGGTGGTGGTCAGGGCGCCGGCCTGCAGCGCGCCGTGTACTGCGCCGGAGGCGCCACCCTCGGACTGCAGCTCGGAAACAGAGGGGACGGTCCCCCAGATGTTTTTCTCGCCGTTGGCGCTCTTCTCGTCCGATATCTCCCCCATTACGGAGGAAGGGGTGATCGGATAGATGGCGATCACCTCGTTGGTGGCGTGCGCCACATGTGCTGCTGCCGTATTGCCGTCGATGGTTACCATTCTGCGGGACATTGAACTTCCTCCTTGGTTTTTGAAAATCGGTAAGGCTCGGAAACGCCTCGTACTATCTCGAATCGAATAACAATGCGGAAAAAGCCGGCGGCTTGCGGCAACGCCGGCAGGCGATCATAATTCGCAGCGCCCTTCCACGGCCCGCTGCACGGTAGCGGCGTCCACATACTCCAGGTCGGAGCCGGTCGGTATGCCGTGGGCCAGTCGGGTCACCCTGACGCCCAGCGGCTTGATCAGCTTGGTCAGGTAGAGCGCCGTCGCCTCACCCTCCACGCTGAAGTTGGTGGCGATCAGCACCTCGCGCACCTCGCCCCCTTGCAGGCGCTGCATCAGTTCCGCGATCTTCAGGTCCTTGGGCGTGACCCCGTTCAGCGGCGAGAGCGCCCCCTGCAGCACGTGGTAACGCCCCCGGAAAGCGCGGCTGCGCTCCATCGCCAGCAGGTCCTGGGGCTCCTCCACCACGCAGAGCGCAGAGGGCTCGCGCTCGCCCGAGCAGATGCGGCAGGGATCGTCCTCGGTGATGGCGAAACAGACGGAGCAAAAGCGCACCCGCTCCCTGACCTGCAACAGGCTTTCGGCGAGCGCCTCGATGTTGCCGGGGGATTTGAGCAGTTGAAAGGCAAGTCGCAACGCGGTCTTCTCGCCGATGCCCGGCAATTTCTTCAACTCGCCCACCAGCCGGGTCAGCGAGTTCGAAAAATGTAGCATATTCCCACCGCGGATAAAACAATTTTTTACTGGTTATTTTAACCAAAAAAAGATTTGACGGCAGATCTTTTAATGAGTTAAGCCCGGCGGCGGTCGATCGCCGCCGCCGCGCCACCCGGCCGCAGCGGCCGTTTTTACGCTAGAAGAGGCCGGGGATGTTCAGTCCGCCGGTGATCTTGCTCATCTCTTCGCTCATGGCGGCGTGCACCTTTTTCAGCGCCTCGTTGACCGCGGTCAGCACCAGATCCTGCAGCATCTCGACGTCCTCCGGATCGACCGCTTCCTTCTTGATGGTCAGCGACAGCACCTGGTTTTTGCCGTTGACAACCACCGTTACCGCTCCGCCGCCGGTGGTGACCTCGGCCGTGCGCTCCGCCGCCTCTTCCTGCAGTTTGCCCATCTTCTGCTGCATCATCTGGGCTTGTTTCATGATCTGCGCTAAACCTTTCGACATCTTTTCCTCCGCTTGCCGTTTATTGGGACTTAATTTGGGACTTTAATTTGTGCGTGTCTGGTCCTGCATATTTACGCGACCTACGGTTTGATCTTGCCGAGCTCTTTTACTCCGGCGATCTCGCCGTCGAAGAGGGCGACCGCCGCCGCCACCAGGGGGTGCTCCTCGGCTGCGCGCCTCAGCTCGGCCTTGCGCTGGGCGTCTTCAAGAGTTTTTTTTTCCGACAGCGTCGGGGGGACTCCGGACGGGACCTCGCTCAACACGACGATCTTGACCACGGTCGGCACCCCGAAATGGGCGAGCGCCAGCCCCTTCAACTCGGCCAACTGCTCCGGGTCCTGCATCCTCTTTAATTGATAGGAGCCGGTCAGGCAGCCGATCTCCATCAGCTCCCTGGACACCTTGACCGGGTAAAGCTGCTCCAACTCGCTCCCCAGCATCGGCTTTTTCCCCTTGACGAAGCGCACCAGGCTCCCCCAAAGATCGCCGGCATCGCAGTCGGTCGCCGGCGCCGCACTGGCCGGCCCTGACGCGGCCCCCGCGACCCCGGCGGGAGTAACCGCCCCGGGCGCGGCGAGGTTGCCGGCATCCTGGGCGACCCGCGTCGCCGGCTGCGTTTCCCGGGGGGGCGCCTCTTGGGGACGCGTTTGCTGCGGGCTGGACGCCGTTTGCTGCTGACCGGACGACGTTTGCTGCGGGGCGGACGCCGCCCGCTGCGGGGAGCGCGGCTCCGCCTCCAAGGCCGCCAGCCTCGACAGCAGCTCTTGCACGGGGAGGGCGGGCGCCAGCGTCGCCATCTTGATCAGCGCCATCTCCAGGATCAGACGCGGAAAGCTGGCATGGGCGATCTCGGCTTCGGCCTTCAACAATAGCGACAGGTGCCGCTGCAGATCGGCGACGGAGTGCCCAGCACCCTGCGCCGCCAGCTCGGCCAGCTCCGCCTCGGAGAGTTCCAGCAGCTCGCCCGGATCGCCGACCGCCCTGAGGATCAGCATGCTCCTGAAGCCGCCGATCAACTCCTGGCAGAACTGGCGCATGCTGTAGCCGACGGCGTCCACCCGGGCGGCGATCTCCAGCACGCCGCGCACTTCGCCCGCCAGGGCGGCCCGGCACGCCTCCATGACCAGACGACGGTCGACGACCCCCAGAAGCGTCGCCACCTCGGCATCGGGCACGTTGTTGCCGCAAAAGGCCAGCACCTGGTCCAAGGTGGAGAGGGCGTCCCGCATGCTCCCGTCCCCCTTGCGGGCCACCACGGCCAGCGCCTCGTCGCTCACCGTCACCTCTTCCCGGTCGACGATGTGGCGCAGCCTCGCCACGATGCGCGGCAGGGAGATCCTCTTGAAGTCGAAGCGCTGGCAGCGCGACAGGATGGTGATCGGCACCTTGTGCGGCTCGGTGGTGGCGAAGATGAACTTGACGTGGGGGGGAGGCTCCTCCAGCGTCTTCAACAGGGCGTTGAAGGCGTTGGTGGTGAGCATGTGCACTTCGTCGATGATGAAGATCTTGTAGCGCGAGCGCGACGGCAGGTACTTGATGTTGTCGCGCAGCTCCCGGATGTCGTCGACCCCGGTGTTGGAGGCGCCGTCGATCTCGAAGACGTCCACCGAATTCCCCTCGGTGATCTCCAGGCAGGTCGAGCAGACGTTGCACGGCTCCACCGACAGTCCGCTCTCGCAATTCAGGGCCTTGGCCAGGATGCGCGCCGAGCTGGTCTTGCCGACGCCGCGGGCGCCGGTGAACAGGAAGGCGTGCGCCACCCGGCCGCCGTCGATGGCGTTTTTCAGGGTCTGGCTGACGTGCTCCTGGCCAACCAGGTCGCTGAAGGTCTGGGGTCGCCATTTCCGGGCAAGTACGAGATAAGACAAGGGGGCACACCTCTCGGCATCGGTCTAACGGGTTCGGTCGCGTGGGGGGGAAGGCGCTTCGGGGGATTGCGGAAAGAGCTGATAGCTGGGCTACCCCGCGGCACACGGTGGCGGTTACTGCCGCTGCTTCCTTCCGGACCTGACGGGGTTGGTAACCTTCCGTTGCGCGGGACCCAGCTATCAGGTCTATCCGCAAGGAAACAAAGGAAACGTTTTTTAAAAATATGGCGGAGAGAGAGGGATTCGAACCCTCGGTACGCTATTAACGTACACACGCTTTCCAGGCGTGCTCCTTCAACCACTCGGACATCTCTCCACAAGATGGAGATATATAATACACGACGCGAAAATTGTAAAGCGAATTCTGCAAGGGGGAGAAAACGCTCGCCCTGCCGGAGGGGGTGGCGGGCGGGAGAGGCGTCTTTTAGTTGGAGAGGCCGTCGCTGGTCAGGGCCCGCTTGCGCCTGACGATGGCCTGCAACAGCGAACGCTGGTCCTTTTGCTGCATGAGCTGCTTGACGATGATGTCGCGCACCGAGAGGAGTTCCTTCTTGAGCGTTTCGGCGCTGCGCACCAGGTGCCGGGCCCGCGGGTCGCTGCGCACGTAAGGGGAGAGCAGGTGCACCGCCTCGGCGATCTTCTGGCTGACCAGCACGCGCTCCCGGTAGTCGTCCAGTTCTCCGGTCCTCAAGCGCTCCTGGAGCGCGTGAAACTCCGCGGTGAAGTAGTTAAGCACGTCGCAGTGGAGGATTTCGTCATCTTTCATGGGTTCACCTTTTCCGCTTTGCGCGGCGATCAAGGAACTTCCATACCGGCTGAGCTTCCCGCGGACGGCGGACTGTTCCCGATACTTGATGTCTATTCGGCAGCAATCGTTTTTTCTTTATCATTATTTAGTGCCCCGCGGAACTTTCCGCCGCTATCGTCTGGATAATCGCCCGCGATTTTGCTATGCTTGCGGCGAGAGCGCCACCGCCATCCCCGCCCGAGCCAAGAAGAGGCCTGATCCTTGCCCCCTATGACCGCAGCCGTCCCCGACGACATGAAACGTCCCGATTACCTGAAAACCATCGCCGCCAAGCTTGCGGCCGGGGAGAGCCCGCTGAGCGTGGCCGGCCTGGAAGGCTCGGCCCCCGCCTATCTCCTCTCCCGGCTCATCCCGCAAAGCGGCCCCCCGCTGGTGATCCTGACCGCCGACCAGGAGAGCGCCGAGGAGCTTTGCCGCGAGCTGCGCTACTTCGCCGCCCGCCCCGAGGGGATCTATCCGTTCCCCGCCTGGGACGTCGCCCCCTTCGAGGCGGCCTCGCCCCACCCGGACGTGGTCGGCGAGCGGCTGAACGCCCTGCTGCGCCTTTTGGACGGCCGGGCGCGCGCCCTGGTGCTGCCGCTTGCCAGCGCCCTGCAGCGCGTGATCCCGCGCCAGACCCTGGGAGAGGTCTGCCAGTACCTGGTGGCCGGCGAGGAGCTGGAGCGCGAGGCGCTGCTGGAGAAGCTGGTGAAGCTCGGCTACAGCCACGTGCCGATCGTCGAGGACCGCGGCTGCTTCTCGGTCCGGGGAGGGATCCTGGACATCTTCCCCCCCGACCTGGCCAAGCCGGTGCGCATCGAATTCTTCGGCGACCTGGTGGAGACCATGCGCCTGTTCGATCCGCTCTCCCAGCGCTCGCTGGAGCCGCTGGCCGAGCTGGTGCTGCTCCCCTCCCGCGAGGTGATCCTCTCCGCCGAGGTGCTGCGGGAGTTCGCCCCCCGGCTGAAGAGGCGCTGCGACCACCTGGGGATCGGCGCCGACCGCCGGCGCGAGCTCCTGGAGCAGTTGAACCACGCCATCTACCCCCCCGGCATCGATTTCCTGCAGCCGCTGTTCCACCCGAACCTGGAGAGCGTCCTCGACTACGTCGGGCCGGGCGCGCTGCGGGTGAGCCTCGACCCGGCGGCGCTGGCCGAGGCCGGCGAGCGCTTCGGGACCGAACTCGTCGAGGCGCTTAACCGCGCGGAGCTGCGCGACCAGGTCACCTGCGAACCGGAGGAGCTGTTCCTCCCCCCGGGAGAGCTGGAGCGACAGCTGGCCCTGGGGCCGCGCCTATCGCTGCCGCGCCTGACGATCGACGGAGAGGGGGGCGAACTCTTCAGGGTCGCCGCCGCGGCCAACGCCGACCTGAAGCTGGAGCTGAGCCCGGAGGGGGACCGGGTGCTCGCCCCCTTGACCGACAAGATAGTCAACTGGATCGCCGCCGGCTTCCGGGTGCTGATCCCCTGCCACCAGGCGGGGCAGGCGCGCAGGCTCTACGAGCTCCTCTCCCACTACCGGCTGCCGCTGGAGATCTGCGAGGAGCCCTTCCACCGGGCGGCGCTGCACCCGCCGGGGCGCGTGGAGATCCTGATCGGCGAGATCTCCCGCGGCTTCAGGCTGGAGGCGGAGCGGCTGATCGTGATCGCCGAGGAGGAGATCTTCGGCAAGCGCGTGAAAAGGCGCGGCCTGTCCGAGGCCAGAAAGCAGGCGCTGCTCACCTCGCTGGCCGAGCTGAAGCCGGGCGACCACATGGTGCATATCGACTTCGGCGTCGCCCTCTACCGCGGCCTGCAACACCTGAGCCTCACCGGCATGGAGGGGGACTTCCTGCTTTTGGAGTACGCCGGGGGGGACAAGCTCTACCTGCCGGTGGACAGGATCAACCTGGTGCAGCGCTACGTGGGCGCCGAGGGGATCGAGCCCAAGCTCGACCGGCTGGGAGGGGCGGGGTGGGAAAAGGCAAAGGCCAAGGCGCGGGCCGAGGTGCAGGAGATGGCCGCCGAGCTTTTGAAGATCCACGCGGCGCGCGAGGTGCAGGAGGGGCACCGCTTCTCGCCGGCCGACGACATGTACCGCGAGTTCGAGGCCTCCTTCGCCTTCGAGGAGACCCCCGACCAGGCGGCCGCCATCGACCAGGTGATCGCCGACATGGAGAGCGCCCGCCCCATGGACCGGCTGGTCTGCGGCGACGTCGGCTACGGCAAGACCGAGGTGGCGATGCGGGCGGCCTTCAAGGCGGCCCTGGACGGCAAGCAGGTGGCGATCCTGGTGCCGACCACGGTGCTCGCCCAGCAGCACGCCGAGAGCTTCGCGGCCCGGCTCAAGGAATACCCGGTGCGGGTGGAGATGCTGTCGCGCTTTCGCACCCCGGCGCAGCAAAAGGAGATCTTGGCGGGGGTGAAGAAGGGGGAGGTGGACATCGTCATCGGCACCCATCGCCTCCTGCAAAAGGACGTGGTCTTCAAGGACCTGGGGCTGATGATCGTCGACGAGGAGCAGCGCTTCGGGGTGGCCCACAAGGAGCGGCTCAAGCAGTTCCGGGCGGTGGTGGACATCCTCACCCTGACCGCCACCCCCATCCCGCGCACCCTCTACATGTCGCTCATGGGGATCCGCGACCTCTCCATCATCGACACGCCGCCGGTGGACCGGCTGGCCATCAAGACCTTCGTCTCCCGCTCCTCGGACGAATTGATCCGGGAGGCGGTGATGCGGGAGTTGCGCCGCGGCGGCCAGGTCTTCTTCGTGCACAACCGGGTGCAGAGCATCGGCGCCATGGCCGAGGAGCTGCGGCGCATCGTGCCGGAGGCACGCATCGTGGTAGGGCACGGCCAGATGCCGGAAAAGGAGCTGGAGCGGGTGATGCTCTCCTTCATGCACGGCGAGGCCAACCTGCTTTTGTGCACCACCATCATCGAGAGCGGCCTGGACATACCCAGCGCCAACACCCTGATCGTGAACCGCGCCGACACCTTCGGCCTTTCCCAGCTCTACCAGCTGCGCGGCCGGGTCGGGCGCTCCAAACAGCGCGCCTACGCCTACCTGCTGATCCCCGGCGAGGGCTCGATCTCGTCCGACGCCCGCGAGCGGCTGAAGATCATCCAGGAGCTGACCGAGCTGGGGGCGGGCTTTCGGATCGCCACCCACGACCTGGAGATCCGCGGCGCCGGCGACCTTTTGGGGGCGCGGCAAAGCGGCGACATCGTCGCCGTCGGCTACGAGCTGTACGCGGAGCTTTTGGACGAAGCGGTGCGCACCCTGAAGGGGGAGGCGATGCCCGAGCGGGTGGAGCCCGAGATCAAGCTGCAGATCCCGGCCTTCATCCCCGAGGATTACGTGCGCGACCCCAACCAGCGCCTCTTGATCTACAAGAAGCTGACCCAGCCGGTGGACCAGGCCGAGATCGACGACATCCGCGCCGAGCTGATCGACCGCTTCGGCGCGCTCCCCATGGCCGCGGTCTACCTCCTGGAGGTGATGCGCATCCGGGTGCTCTTGAAGCGGCTGCTGGTGAAGGAGATCGAGCTGTCGGGGAGCGATCTGGTGCTCTCCTTCCACGAGCGGACCCCGGTCTCCCCCGACGCCATCACCGCGCTTTTACGCAAGGAGAAGGGGAAATACCGCTTCACGCCGGAGTTCCGGCTCTACGCGCGCGTCGCCGACGGCTCCTTCGAGGGGGTGCTGGCGGAGGCCAGAAATCTCTTGAATTACCTAGTCTGATATGCTAGCGTCTACCGGATTGGAAGGTACTTACCCATAGATAAAAGGAGCTTACCGTGCATTTCAGGAAAACCGCCATAGTTCTCGCGCTGACCCTTAGCGTGGCCGCAACCGGCTGCAAGCAGCAGGGAAGCGAGGCCAAGAAGGAGGACGGCAAGAAGGGCGTCGTGCTCGCCGAGGTCAATGGCGTCAGCATCACGGATGCCGATTTCTACAAGGAGCTGGAGAGCCTCCCCCCCCAACTGAAGCCGATGACCGAAACCCCGGAGGGGAAGAAGGAGATGCTCGACACCATGGTGGTGCGCGAGTTGATCATGCAGCAGGCCCAAAAAGACGGCATCGACAAGAGCCAGGCGGTGGCGGCCAAGCTTGAGGAGTTGAAGAAGCGGGTGATCGTCGAGGCGTACCTGCGCAAGAAGGTGGAGGAATCCGCCAACGTCAGCGACGCCGAGCTGCAGGAGTTCTACAAGAAGAACCTGGACAAGTTCAAAAGCGGCGACCAGATCAGGGCCAGCCACATCCTGATGAAGAGCGAGGCGGAGGCCAAAGAGGTTGAGAAGCAGTTGAAGGGAGGCGCCAAGTTCGAGGAACTGGCCAAGAGCCACTCCATCGACGGTGCAGCCGCCAAGGGCGGGGATCTGGGCTGGTTCGGCAAGGGCTCGATGCTCCCCGACTTCGAGAAGGTCGCCTTCGGCCTCAAGGAGGGCGAGACCTCGGGGATCGTCAAGACCCGGTTCGGCTACCACCTGATCAAGGTGACCGGCAAGCGCCCCGCGGGCGTGCGCAGCTTCGACGAGGTGAAGGACCAGATCAAGGCGGCCATCGTTCCCGAGAAGCAGCAGGAGACCTTCAAGAAACTGAAGGAGGACCTGAAGAAGGACGCCAAGATCACCATGAAAGAGGATCAGTTGAAGGAGTTGAAGAACAAGGCTCCGGAAGAGGCGAAGCCCGCCTCGGCAGAGGCGAAGAAGCCTTAAGGGCTTTTCACGACGACCACCGGCGGCCGGGCGCAAGCTCGGCCGTTTTTTGCAACCAAAGCCTTCCACGGCAATTGAGAGACCCATGGCAAAGATCCTGATCGGCATCACCCTGCTGGCCCTGCTGGCGCTGCACCCGAGCGTCTCCTGCGCGCAAACCATCGACGGCATCGCCGCCACCGTGAACGAGGAGTTGATCACCACCCTGGAGTTGGACAAAGAGTGCCTTCAACTGCAAAAGGAGCTGGAGAGGCTCTCCTCCCCTGAGAAGGTGGACAGGAAGGAGGCGCTGAACAGGCTGGTGGACAAGAAGCTGATCGACCAGAAAATCCGCGAACTGGACGTCAAGGTGGGCGAGGACGAGGTGCGCTCCGCCATCGAGGACGTGAAGAAGCAGAACAACCTGACCCAGGAGGCGCTGGTGGCCGCCCTGGCCGGGCAGGGGCTCGGCTACGAAGCGTACAAGACCCAGATGAAGGAGCAGTTGGAGCGCCTGAAACTGATGAGCCAGGAGGTGCGCGGCAAGGTGCAGGTGAGCGAGCGCGAAATGCGGGACTACTACGACCAGAACCGCGCCAAGTACGGCGTGGAGGAGCAGTTCCGGGCCAGGCACATCTTCTTCAAGATGGACAAGAAGGGCGGAGCCGAGGAACTGGCGCGCACCGAGGCGCTGGCCAACCGCGTCTTGAAAGAGGCGCGCGAGGGGAAGGATTTCGCCGAGCTGGCCCGGAAATATTCCACCGATGCCGCGGCCGCCAAGGACGGCGGAGATCTGGGGACCTTCAGGAAGGCGGACATGCTGCCGGAGATCGGCGAAACCGTGGCCGGCATGAAGAACGGCGACATCAGCGCGCCTGTGTTGAGCCCGGCCGGCATGCACATCATCAAACTGGAGGAGAGGTCGCCCAGCGCCGGCAAGCCGTTCGACGAGGTGAAGGGCGCCATCGAAGACATCCTCTACAAGAAGAAGACCGACGATCGCTTCAACCAGTGGGTCAAGGAACTGCACACCTCGGCCGTGATCGACATCAAATAGACAATCGGATCGCTTCGGCCTTGCCGGAACCCCGAAAAGAAATATCGAGATCCCCCGCAAGGGGCGGAGCCTGCTCCGCCCCTTGTTGCGTTCGGCCGGTAGGATGCGGTGAGGCACGAACCGCATCGGTTTGGGGAGCGATGCGGTTCACGATGTTCACCGCATCCTACGGAACCTTAAAGCCCGGCGGCGTTCAACTGCTCCAGCAGTTCGCGCTGCTGGGCGGTCAGCCGTTCCGGCACCTGCACCGCGATCCTCACGTACATGTCGCCGCGCCCCTGGGCGCCCACCTTCGGGAAACCGAGCCCCTTGAGCCTCACCTTGGTCCCCGGTTGGATGCCGGTCGGTATCTTGATGCGCTTGGTGCCGTCCATGGTCGGCACGTCGATGGAGCCCCCCAGCGCCGCCTGCGAGAAACGGACCTCGTGGGTGTGCACGATATCCTCCCCCTCGCGCTGGAAGAGCGGATCAGGTCCCACGATCACGGTCAGGAACAGATCGCCCGACGGGCCTCCCATGCGGCCGGGGCCGCCGCGCCCGGGGACCCGCAGCTTGGCGCCGCTCTCGATCCCCGCCGGGATCTTCACCGAAAGCTCCTCGCGCGCCCCCTCGCGCATGAAGGCGATCCTTTTTTCGCCGCCGTCGTAGGCGTCCCGGAAGGTGACCTGCACCTCCATGGAGAAGTCCTCCCCCTTGGCGGCCATGCGGCCGGCGCCGCCGCGCTGGCGCTTGACGGCGTCGCCGAAGATGCGGGAAAAGATGTCGTCGGTGCCGAATCCCTGCCCTTTGAAGAGGTCGTCGACGTTGAACCCCTTGAAGATGTCTTCCTGCGAGTAGCGTTGGTGGAAGTTGTTGGAGCCGAACTGGTCGAACTGCTCTTTCTTCTTCGGGTCCGACAGCACGGCGTAGGCCTCGTTGATCTCCTTGAAACGCTCCTCGGCCTGCTTGTCACCCTGGTTCTTGTCCGGGTGGTACTTGACCGCGAGCTTTCGATACGCCTTCTTCAACTCCTCGACCGAGGCGCCCTTCTTCAGGCCAAGCACCTCGTAGTAATCCCTCTGCGCCATGATAATAGTCCTTTCGCATCCTTAGAAAATCGCCCTGCTGAATGTAATCGGTGCGCGCCCGCTTGTCAACTGTTCTAAACCTTGACAAGCCGGCGGCCGCGGGCTTATATATCCGGGTTATTAATCGAGACTTACAGACGAGGACCTCCCCCATGAAACAATACGACGCCATCGTCATCGGAGCCGGCATCAGCGGCCTGAGCCTCGCCAGCTACGCCGCCCAAGCGGGACTCGCCACCCTGGTGATCGAGAAAAGCGACCGGGTCGGCGGCTGCTTCCACTCGCACCGTTTCCAGCGGGAGGCCGCCGGCTTCTGGCTGGAACTGGGCGCCCACACCTGTTACAACTCCTACGGCGGGCTGATCGGACTCATGGAGCACTACGGGCTGATGGCGAGCATCCTCCCCAGGGAGAAGGTTTCCTTCCGGATGCTGATCGGCAACCAGGTCCGCTCCATCACCTCCCAGCTCTCCTTTGCGGAGCTTTTGAGCTCGGCCTGGCGGCTGTTCACCCTGAAAAAGGAGGGAGAGAGCGTGGCTTCCTACTACGGACGGATCGTCGGCCGCGGCAACTACCAGCGGGTCTTCGCACCGGCCTTCAACGCGGTGCTCTCCCAGCGCGCCGACGATTTCCCGGCCGACATGCTGTTCAACAAGCGCCCCCGAAGAAAAGACGTGATCAAGCACTTCACCATGAAGGGAGGGCTGGAAACGATCGTCGACACCATCTGCGCCGATCCCGCTTTGAACCTGGTGACCGGGGCGCAGGTGAGCCGCATCGCCAAGAGCGGCGAGAGGTTCGTCGTGGAACTCGCCGACGGCCGCAGCTTCGAGAGCGGCCGCTTGGCGCTCGCCGTCCCGCCCCCCGAGGCCTCCAGGCTCTCGCAGGAGATCGCGCCGGAACTCTCCCGGGCGCTGGCCCCGATCAGGATGGAAACCATCGAGACCGTGGGGCTCGCCGTATTGAAGGAGCGGCTGAAACTGCCGCCGCTGGCCGGCATCATCCCCGCCGACGACCATTTCTACTCGGCCGTTTCCCGGGACAGCGTGCCGCACGCCTCCTACCGCGGCTTCAGCTTCCACTTCAAGAGCGGACGGCTGCCGTTGGAGGGAAAGCTCAAGCGGATCGCCGAGGTGCTGGAGGTCGGACAGGAGGAACTGGTGCAGGTCGTGCAGCGGGAAAGCCGGCTCCCTTCCCCCGTGGTCGGCCACGGCGCCGTGACCGCCGAGATCGACCGCGGCATCGCCTCGTCCAAGCTGTTCGTCACCGGCAACTATTTTGCCGGCATGGCCGTCGAGGACTGCATCGTGCGCTCGCGCAAGGAATTCGCCAGGCTTTCCGAGGGGTTGTAGACAGCTTCCACCGGCCCTCCATGATTTCAATTCTTACATCGCTCAACGGGACACTGGGGGCAAACGAATCGTGTCGAAACCATCCGCAACAAATGCAAGGATCATGGTCATCGACAGCGACAACTCGGTCGCCACCTTGATCAGCAGGATGTGGTCGGTCCAAGGGTGCGAGGTGCTATCCTTTCCGATGGGATCGTCCGCTTTGAAGACCGCGCGCAGTTATGCGCCGGACCTGTTTTTGCTCGCGGACAACATGCACGATGGGGACGGCTTTCAAGTCTGCAGGAATCTCAGGTTGTCGGCCGTTCACAAAAATGTGCCGATCATCTTCATGACCCGGGGGGGGCACCAGGAGGAGACGACCAGGGCCTTCGACGCCGGTGCCGACGACGTCATCGCAAAGCCGTTGCATTTCGTCGAGTTGCGCAAGAGAATCGGCCTGCACCTGCAACTCCACAGCAATCGCGGCAAGATCGAGCAGAACAAGGCGCTGGAGAAACAGATAAAGGACGTTTCGGACGCGCAACTGGCCACGATCTTCGCCCTTGCCAAGTTGGCCGAACAGCGCGACATCGATACCGGCGCGCATCTGGAGCGGGTGCGAGAATACTGCAGGATTCTGGCCATGCGTCTTAGGGACGATTCGCCCTATGCGCCTTACATCAACCAGGAGTTCATCGAGTGCATCCAGCACGCGGCCCCGCTGCACGACGTCGGCAAGGTGGCCATACCGGACAACATCCTGCTCAAGGAAGGAAAGTTGAGCGCGGAAGAGTTCGACATCATGAAAACCCACGCCATCCTCGGGGCGGACAACATGCAGATGGTGTTCAACAACTACTCGGGCAACGCCTTCGTGGGGATGGGGATCGAAATCTCCCTCTACCACCACGAGCGCTGGGACGGCACCGGCTACCCCGACCGGCTCATCGGGAAGAACATCCCGTTGTCGGCGCGCATCATGGCGCTGGCGGACGTCTACGACGCACTCAGCTCGGATCGCTGCTACCGCAAGGCTCTCCCGCACGAAGAGGTGAAGGCGATGATCCTGGAAGAAAACGGGAAACATTTCGACCCGGAGATCGTCAAGGCGTTCGTGAGCTGCGAGGCCGAGTTTGCCTCCATCATGGCCAAATCCGCGAAGCACGCAGCGCCGTAGCGTGGCGGACCCGCTGGGTGTCATTGAAGTCCTTCCTTCGGTTTGACCATATCTATTTATGTATGGTAGAGTTCGGAGGCAGCGGATACGGTTCACCCGAATATCGTTTAACAAGGGAGCGTTTCCCATGAGTACGGAACAGACAAACTATATTACCAGTCCAAGCGGAAGGAAAAAGGCAGTTATCCTGCCGATCCGCGAATACGAGCGTCTGCTGGAGGACCTGCATGACCTGAGTATTGTTGCCGAGCGCCGTGATGAGTCTCCGGTTTCTTTGGCCGAAATGAAACAGCGCATGAAAGATCATGCCCAAGTTTGAACTATTGCTGAAGCCATCGGTCGAAAAGACCTACGCAAGTTACCCGCCTCCGCTGTACGCCACATCTTCGCTGCTATAGAACAACTAGCTGATACTCCCTGTCCCCCGCCCGATATAAAATTGACTGGCACGGAACGAACCTTGCGGCGCCGCGTTGGAGACTACCGCGTCATCTACGAACTTGACCTGACCTGCTCCAGGGTAATCATCCACCATGTCCGCCATCGTCGCGAGGTTTACCGGGCCAGATAAGCTTGGTGACTGCTCCAGCTATCCATATTTCCGCTTGATAGTCATAGTACTTCTTGGGAAGACCATAGATCCGCTTGGGAAGGCCATGTATCTTCTTGGGAAGGTCATGTATCTTTTTGGGAAGGTCATGTATCTTTTTGGGAAGGTCATGTATCTTTTTGGGAAGGCCTTCACAAAAAGAAGGGCCGCGCTTCCGTCAACTTTTGATGACCTTGCCAGGTTGACGAGTACCCCTTATTTCGCTGCGGACCGGGCCATTTGGTCGCGGCAACAGGTTCGCGAGTGGAAATAAGCACTCATTTCAACTTTTGATGCTCTTAACCGGCGCATTGTGGAGCATGTTTCTCCTCGGGACATCCGTTATCGGCTGATGTGCCGGTGTACCCGGTAGCTCTCGGGTGTTCTTTGCACTTTTGATGACCTTCTCAAAAAGATACATGGGTATCCAAAAAAGATATATGGGTATCAAAAAAAGATCTGCCTCCACACCTCAGCTTGGGAAGGCCTTCCCGAGGTGAGGTACGCTCTATGATCATTGGAGGTACGTCCATGGATCAGGCCGGGATGGCCTTCACCAGTGGAACTATGGATATCAAGAAAAGATCTGCTCCCACGCCTCAACATGTGAAGGTCATCCCGAGTTGAGGCATGGTCTAGGACCATAGAGGCAGGGAGATAAATCAGGCCGGGTGGAATACAAGTCGAGGCAAGGGTCCCATGGTGGATTAGCACCTACAGGTAAAGTTGGCAGGGGTTTCACACGTGGAGGGAAGAGAAAAGGTCGCCCCGGTACCCGAGCCAGGCAAAGCCGGACTCACCGGGGCAAAATATCGCAAGGTTCATGCTCTTGGGCTGACCGGCTTTTGGTAGAAAGTAAATCAATGAGTGGTGAATGGCTTGTTGCTGTTATTTCCTCATGCAGACTGGACGACAGCGGTCTTTTTCTTGGCGGTGGCTTTACGCATTTTGAAGCCAGCCTGCATCAGGGCCGGGATATCGGCCTCTGTGCCAATGATCTCAAGAAAGCGAACAATCTTCTTGAAGGTTTCGGTTGTCTCCTTGCGGGCGAGGTTGCGCTGGGCGATGGAGGCGTGGTTGCCGGTCGTGCCGTACTCGAAGTGGTGCTGGTAGTTGTCGATTGTCGACTTTACCTTGTCCGTAGCCAGTTGCGGCGGGGCATCCTTATAGATGCTGAGCTCGCAGATCCCGCTATGGATGCGGTAACAGGTGCTGATGACGGCTGCGTCTTTCCCGGATAGATCGATCGATAGTTGTAGCATCAACAAGTCTCCTTTAATGGCGGGATTCCTGCCAGCCCTGGCAGTTTTGAGAATTCTAATTTACCGCCCCCTCGGTGTCAAGAGAAACACATTTCTCCATCTCCGAATTGAACCGACGGCCGTTCTTGCTCACCCTCAGGTGGGGGCCGGAAAAGGACCGGATAGACCGGAGGGCCGGGATAGAAAGAAGCACCGCTTTCGGCAGGTGCTCAACGATCACCGATGTTGTCTTTGGCCGCAGACGGAACACGGCGGCCGGAGCATCCACGAAGAAAGGCCCCTGATTTGTGTCAGGGGCCTTTCTCCATAATGGTCGGATGAGAGGATTCGAAACGCCGGCCCCCTGCTCCCGAAGCAGGTGCAGCAGCAGGCCGCCGCGTTTCGCAGCAATGCTGTTAGGCGGACTTTTTATGTTTTTGCGAGATTTCCTGTTTACTGCGCCTCAACAATGCGATTTCGGATGGTTTCAGCATCCGGGGAGTTGGCGAGGTACCGAGCTTCCGATTGAGTAAGGCAGTCGAAGGGGTAACCGAACCGTTCTTGCCACCATTCTTCGAATTGTTCTCCATGTTTTCCTCGCAATTCATCCAGTGTTGTCTGATCCAAGGCCAATTTAGCAGAACGGGGCTAGCCGGTCAAGGTAACAGCGGCAATTACTCTTCCATCCTTTGACTCGATATACCCACGAAGGTTTGCTAGCGTGCCGCCCTGTCCCACGAAGTCATCCACCAAGACGTATTCGGCATCAGAAATAACCTCCCCATCAAATTCCGGTGGCCGGGCAAGACGGCCGAAACCACTAGCACCAGTGTGGGATACCACGTTGGTCTGAACGATGCTGATATCGGTCTCAAGCCCGAGACGGTCTGCCAATTCTTCAGCGAATTTTTCAGGGATGGCGTTAACTCCCTCCGACTCGTAGGCGTGGACACTTACGAGAATCGGTTTCCTGCCATCAAGTAAGCGACGTAACGCCTCGACTTGCTGATCATTTATCGTCTCACGCGCCAGGTCTCTTGCGGCCTCATCATCCCCGGATTTCGCGGCAGTGTAGCTGGGATGCTTTTTCACTGCGGATTTGCCGGAATTGATCTCGGCGTGAATCAATACATCCGGAAATCCGATGAGTGGTGATCTTGATATCTTGGACATAGATGAGAATGTATCAGGAATTTATGTTATTTAAAAGCAAGATGCGGTAGATATGCTGGTAGAGGTTGATTCGTCCGACCGCGAACAACCCGCTGTCAATGCTCAAGCGGATGCTGAATCTGGGCCGACAAGTGGGAACTCCTGGAGAAGAACCCAGCGATCAACCAGGAAAAGTTCAAGGAACCGCCCCAGCGGGAGCGCTACCTGAGCAAGGACGAACTTCCACGCTTCCTGGCAGCCCCGGACGAGGAAGAGGACGGGCTTTCGGTGGCGGAGGTCCGCTTGCTGCCGTTCACCGGCTGCCGGAGGGGCGAGGTCATGTCGCTGAAGTGGAAGGAGGTCCGACTCTCACTTCGTGACAAGGTGGCAGTGTACCGCATCCGTGCTCGGCTTGACCGCGTGGAGCTTGGCAATTTCGGGACGATGAAGCCCGTAGGCGATGGGGGCTTGGAGTTGAAGATTGACCACGGTCCCGGCTATCGGTTGTACTATGCCATGAGTAGGAAGACGGTGGTGCTGTTGCTCATGGGTGGCGACAAGTCAACGCAGCAAAAGGATATTGAAACGGCAAAGGCGTACTGGAAACGACAGAAGGAGGAGTAATAATGGCTAGGAAAACAGGGGACGATCACTCAGAACATATCCAATGGCTTAAAGATCCGGAAAACGCCGCCGGATACTTGAACGCAGTTATCGAAGAAGGGGACAAAGATGCCTTGCTTTTGGCGCTCCGCAACATCGCGGAAGCTGAGGGAGGCATGGCCGTTGTTGCTGAAAGAGCACATGTGAAGAGGGAAAGCCTATACCGTATGCTTTCCACCAGTGGCAATCCTGCATTGTCAAACCTGCTTTCCATACTTCACGGCATGGGGTTGAAAATAACCATCCAGCCAGAAAAAACGGTAGTAACAGCATCGTAGCGCCAAGCCGCATAAAGGGAATATTCAAGAGCCGGGTTCTCTGCCAGCGGGGCCGCTGGCGCCCAATCCCGCTGAGCCGTACCTTGACTAGCGATAATGCCCAATGTAAAGGTGCGGCCCCCGGCGATTTTGTAGTAACTCAACCAACTCGACCACGTCCCCCTGCCCCAAGTCTCTTCGAGGTACAAAAGCTGCTTGGCTACCAAGACATTGCCATGACCCAGCGTTATGCCCACCTTTGCGACGAGGGGCTCCGGAAGGCGACTGCTGGCGTCGCGAGCCTCCTTGATGTCGCAGCCTGATCATTTCCTCCTGCCTCGAACTGAGGCAGGAGGAACATTTTCCCACAACTCCTTCGGCGCAAGGTTACGTCAAGCCTTTTGTTCAAACCTGGAACCTGGCGGGAGTTGAGAAAAACCCTTGATCATGACCGACAAACCGGACGCAACGCAATCATCTACCCCAGAAGTTGTGGCGATCTTAAGGCCGAGGCGTTTGACCGTGGCCACTGTGTCAGGAGGTCCGATTAGGTGTATCTCGCCACATGGACCGAGCCACCCTTCGAGGATCTGTTGATATTCTTTGGCATCTAGATTCAGGCTCTTGAAGTGAGGTGGCAAGTCGTGTTCGACGATGGCCTTCAAGCGTGATATCTGTCTTTCCAAAATTTCATGCCACTCACCATTGCTGGGCACGGGCACAGACTCTCCATGAAAGATACATGCAGCAAAGACCAGATAGGAGTAGACAGCGTCGTTACTTACAACGATCACGACCTGCTTCGAAAAGTCTGTCACATTTACGTTTGCACCACTCGCGGCACACATACGAGGATCGGCTGAATATATTCCGATGCCTAAGCGCGAAGCTTGGGCTCTGAAAAAATCGGGCGAAAGCGAAGGAGCACCAAGTGATGGGCAGAAAAAAAATTCCGGCCGGTGGAACTTCCCATATCCTTTACGGATGCAGGCAAAAACATCTCTGACAAAAGATTCGTAGTCTGTCGACGATGATTTGACGTTCTGGACCTGAAAAGGCGTAGACTGAGCATCCTCGCTATCGGAAACGTATACGCGCTTGTCGGAAGAAACATAGATTCCTGCCACGGTCGGGTTCTTCTTGTAGATCGTCCGCAACCTGAAAAGCATTCTGAAACCCATGATAATTGCGATGGTGTTGAGCAACGAGGACTGAGCCAAAGTAAAGATGGCCAAAATCCCCAAGGTGCAGCCCACTATCTCAAGCTTTTCTGACTGTTTCATGTCCTTCCTTTGCTTCCTAGTGGAGTGCCGAGACAAGCCGAAGATTTACTGTGGGCAATCTAAGGTAATTTCATCTTCGATGCAAGGCGAATTCTTCCCCCAACAGGGTGGCTATCCACAGGGCTGGTGAAGCTGCACGACGTTTCACACCCCGACCCCTGTGTCGCTGGCTGCCAGCGAGAGGGGGTACCGGAAAAGGGCCGGAGAAACCGGAGAGGGAGGAAGCCGGAGGCCGCTTGGCCGAAGATTGTTGCGAGAAGGAGTTTGAGCAGCCGAGACGGCGTCCGGGGCTGATTTGACAGAGGCTAGGCGAGGAGAGGAGAGGAGAGGAGAGGAGAGGAATCTTTTTCGTGGACCGGAATCGGGCCGGAGCGGCAGAAAAAAAGGCCCTTGGCGTGAGCCAAAGGCCTTGATTTTTTTGGTCGGAATGAGAGGATTCGAACCTCCGGCCCCCTGCTCCCGAAGCAGGTGCGCTACCAGGCTGCGCTACATTCCGGTGTATTACGGGAAGCCATTTGTTTAACTGTTCTGGAGGTTTTTGTCAATGGAAAAATGCGCAGAGCCCATTTTGTCCGACGTACGAATTGAAGCCACCATGGAAAAAGAGCAGGGGCGAGCAGGGAAGATGGGCTATATCCGCTATAGCGAGCAGTTTGTCCTCAGCCGACGCGTAAGGTCAAATTCTTCCCCAAGGCGGCGGCTGCCTTGGCAATAGTGCCAAGCGTCACGGCGGTAGAACCAGGGTCGAGAAGTCTGTCCACGGCGGCTCGGCTGGTATGCATTCGCTTTGAACAAAAACGTTGTCATGTTACTTTGGAAGTGATAAAAACTTGCTTTTAAAGTATTTTATTGCGCCCACGGACTGACGGACGGGGGCCGGAAAGGTCGCCATGAGCAGTCAGGCAGGAGTTGAAATGTCACTATACGCCAGGGTGCGGGTCTTCCTGGAAATGATCAAGTTCTCCCACACGATCTTCGCGCTCCCCTTCGCCTTCACCGCCGCGCTGCTTGCGGCCCGCGGCCTGCCGACGCTCTCCCAGGCCGGCTGGATCGTCTGCGCCATGGTCGGGGCGCGCACCGCCGCCATGGGACTCAACCGGGTGATCGACGCGGAGATCGACGGCAGGAACCCGCGCACCGCCGGTCGCGCCATTCCCGCGGGACTGCTGGGACGGGGCGCGGTGCTGGTCTTCATCGCACTTTCCGTGCTGCTGATGATTTTCGCCGGCAACATGCTGAACCCGCTTTGCCTCTATCTCTCGCCGGTGGCGCTCGGCTTCATCCTGCTCTATTCCTATTGCAAGCGCTTCACGGCGCTGGCGCACGTGGTGCTCGGCATCTGCCTGGCGGGCGCGCCGCTGGGCGCCTGGATCGCCATCCGCGGCGAGGCGGGTCTCCCCGCCTACCTGCTGGCGCTGGCCGTCCTGTTCTGGGTGGCCGGTTTCGACATCCTCTACGCGCTGCAGGACCTCGATTTCGACCGGCAAAGCGGGCTGCACTCGATTCCCGCCAAGCTGGGGGTCGCCGGCTCGCTTTGGACCGCCCGCGCCTTTCATCTGGCGGCATGCGGATTTCTCGCCGCGCTCTACCTCGCGTTTCACCTGGGGCCGTTTTTCCTTGCCGGCCTCATAGCAACCTGCGGTATGCTGCTGTACGAGCACCTGCTTTTGCGCGGCGGCAACCTCGACCGGCTGGACGCCGCCTTTTTCAACATGAACGGCTACATCAGCGTGACCCTCTTTCTCGCCACTCTTTTCGACACCTTGAAAGGCGCCACGTGAGACATGGGCGTTTCGCCTTCCCTCGACGCAGGCGTTGAGCGGACCGGACGACGCGTTAACCGCAGATGCTTCCCCCCTCCCAACCTCCCCCCGCTGGGGGGAGGAGCTAATCGTCGCCCCCGCCGGGGGGGAGCTGCCAAACCGTCTGCCGGTGAATTTTATACAGGCCCCCGGTATATTTAGATTGCATTCCAATTTTCAAATGGGACTCACATGACCACCTTTGCATCGATATCGGAAAAGGTCCTCGCCGGCGGCAGGATCGACGAAGCGGAAGCGCTTTTCCTGTTCCAACACGAGGACCTTTTAGAACTGGGCGAACTGGCCCAGACTTTGAACGAGAGGCGCAACGGCCGCCGGGTCTTTTTCAACGTCAATCGCCATATCAACCACACCAATATCTGCGTGAACCGCTGCCGCTTCTGCGCCTTTTCCCGCACGGCCGACCAGCCCGGCGCCTATCTGATGACCCTGGACGAGATCCGGGGGAGAGCCGAAGAGGCGTTTAGTCAAGGCGCTACCGAGATTCACGTGGTGGGGGGGCTGCACCCCGATCTCCCCTTCGAGTTCTATCTGGAGATGCTGCGCACCATCAGGGGCGTATCCCCGCAGTTGCATGTCAAGGCCTTCACCGCGGTGGAGATCGCCTACCTTGCCGAACTAGCAGCCCTCTCGATTCCTAAGACCTTGGAGTGCTTGATCGGGGCCGGCCTCGGCTCGCTTCCCGGCGGCGGCGCGGAGATCTTCGCGCCCGCTGTCCGAAACCAGCTTTGCCCGGAAAAGATCAGCGGCGCGGCTTGGCTCGCCATCATGGAGCAGGTGCACCAGGCGGGACTGAAGTCGAACGCCACCATGCTCTACGGCCACCTGGAGAGCGCCGCCGACCGGGTGGACCACATGCGCCAGCTGCGCGAGTTGCAGGACAGGACCGGCGGCTTCCAGGTCTTCATTCCCCTGGCCTTCCAGCCGGAACATTCCCAGTTGAAGATTCCCGGCGGCGGCAGCTGCGGGGTGGACGATCTGAGGACCCTGGCGATCTCTCGCATCTATCTGGACAATTTCGCCAACATCAAGGCCTATTGGGTGATGCTCGGGGAAAAAATCGCCCAGGTCTCGCTGGCTTTCGGCGTGAACGACCTGGACGGCACGGTCGTGGAGGAGCGGATCGGCCACGAGGCGGGGGCCGACACCCCGCAGGCCATGAGCCGCGACGCCATCGTCTCCATGATCAAAAAAGCCGGGCGCACCCCGGTGGAAAGGGACACCCTTTACCGCGAGCTGCGGGTTTACTAGAGGCCGACGAGAAATGCTCAAGAAAATCACCGAAAAGATAACCGCCGGCGAAGAAATTAACTCCGAGGAGGCGCTTTGGTGCCTGACCGAGGGGGATCTGTTGGCGGTCGGCAGGCTGGCGGACTCCATCAGGCGCCGCCTGCATCCCGAACGCTGCGTCAGTTTCGTGGTGGACAGAAACGTCAACTACACCAACGTCTGCGAGTCGAAGTGCAAGTTCTGCGCGTTTTATCGCGACTTCGGCGCCGAGGATGCCTATCTTCTGCAAACGTCCGAGATCATGGCGAAGATCGAGGAGCTGACTTCGCAAGGCGGGACGCAGCTGCTGATGCAGGGGGGACTCCACCCGGCGCTCGGCATCGAGTACTTCGAGGAGCTCTTCAGGCAGATCAAGAGCCGCTTCCCGGGGCTGCAAAACCATTCCCTGTCGCCGGCGGAGGTCACCCACATCGCCAAGCTTTCGGGGCTTTCCATCAAGGATGCGCTGGTCCGCCTCAAGGCGGCGGGCCTCGATTCCATTCCCGGGGGCGGGGCCGAGATCCTGGTGGACAGCGTCCGGGCCGAGATCTCGCCCAAGAAAATCGGCTGGCAGGGGTGGGCGGAGGTGATGCGCGAAGCGGCTCGCCTGGGGATGCCCACCACCGCCACCATGATGTTCGGCAGCCGCGAGCGCCCGGAAGACGTGGTCGAGCATTTGATGCGGGTCCGCGCCCTGCAGGATGAAGGAGGAAGTTTTACCGCCTTCATCCCCTGGACCTACCAGCCGGGCAACACCGAGCTTGGCGGCGGCAGCGCCACCGGCGTCGAGTATCTCAAGGTGCTCGCCCTCTCCAGGATCGTCTTGAGCAACATCGCCAACCTGCAGGCAAGCTGGGTGACCCAGGGGGCGAAGATGGCGCAGGTCGCGCTGTTTTTCGGCGCCAACGACCTGGGGGGGACCATGCTCGAGGAAAACGTGGTGGCCGCCGCGGGTTGCATGTTCCGGATGTCGCGCGAGGAGATGATCGGACTGATCCGGGATGCCGGATTCATCCCCGTCCGGCGCAGCACCTTGTATCGGGAGCTGGAGCGGTATTGACTCCATTTCTTTGACTTTCTTCCACGTTTCCGTTTATAGTCTTCTTCAACCCAAAGAACGGCAAAGGAGTCGCCATGATCACCCTGCGGAAAAACATCGCAGAGATGGCCGGTTACGTTCCCGGTTTTCAACCGGAGGACATCGCTTCCTACATCAAGCTGAACACCAATGAAAACGCCTATCCTCCCTCGCCCAGGGTCTTCGAGGCGATTGCCAGGGAGGCGGGGGACGGGCTGCGGCGCTATCCGGACGCGGCCAGCCGGCTCGCGCGCGAGGAGGCGGGGCGGCTGTACGGCTTCGACCCCTCCTGGATCATCATGGCCAACGGCTCGGACGAGGTGCTGAACAACCTGATCCGCGCCTTTGCTGGCGAGGGGGAGGAAATCGCCTATGTCCATCCCTCCTACTCCTATTACGGCACGTTGGCGGAGGTCCAGGGCGCGCGGGTGCGGACTTTCGGGCTGACGGAGCAGTTCGAGCCGGAAGACATTCCCGAGCCCTACGACTGCCGGCTCTTCTTCCTGACCAACCCGAACGCGCCGCTGGGCTTTACCTACAGCCAGCGCTATATGGCCGAGTTGGCCGGAAGGATCAGCGGCGTGCTGGTGATCGACGAGACCTACGCCGATTTTGCCGAGGAAGACTCTCTTGACCTGGTGCGCTCGCTGGACAACGTGGTGGTGACGCGCTCCCTGTCCAAGAGTTACGCCCTGGCCGGCATGCGTCTGGGCATGGCGATAGCAAGGCCCGAGGTGATCGCGGCGCTCGACAAGATACGCGACCACTATAACCTGGATCGTCTGGCGCAGGCCGCGGCGGTTGCGGCGCTGGGCGATCAGGAGTATTTCCTGGAGTGCGTCGGCAAAATCAAGGCGACTCGCGGCTGGTTCAGCGCCGAGCTGAGAAAGATCGGCTACCAGGTGATCCCTTCCAGCGGCAACTACGTCTTCGCCACCCCGCCCGATCGAGACGGCGCCAAGGTCTACCAGGGGCTGTACGATCGCCGGATACTGGTGCGCCACTTCAGCGACCCGAAACTCGCCCAAGGGCTCCGGATTACCATCGGCACCCAAGAGGAGATGGAGCGGACCGTGCAGGCGCTGCGCGAGATCGCTTGCTGACGAATCGGGAACGGGAAACAAAAGGTTTTTTAACATTCGGGCGATTCTGCTTGAAGAAGCCGATAAAAGGTTGTAAGGTTCTAACCGCTGCCGTGGTGGCAGCGGCCTTGTAACAATCGACAAATCAACACAATGCATGCTTAGATGCGGAAACGGATGGCTACTTTTGCACAACGATACTAACGGGACCAATCCCGCTGAGGCACATCTGGTCATCGACCAGAATTCTTTAAACCAGCTTGTTGAGCGACTCTCTTCGGAGTCGATTCTGGCCTTCGACCTGGAGGCGGACTCACTGCACCACTACACGGAGAAGGTCTGCCTCATTCAGGTTTCCTCCCTATCCGAGACCCGCCTGATCGATCCGCTGGCGCCCCTCGATGTGAAAGCACTGGCCCCCATCTTCGCCAACCCCTCCATCAAAAAGATCTTCCACGGCGCGGACTACGACATGCGCTCCTTGTACCGCGACTTCGGCATCACGGTGGTGAACCTGTTCGACACCATGATCGCCAGCCAGTTCCTGGGCGAGAGCGAGTTCGGCTTGGCGGCCTTGCTGAAGAAGAGATTCGGCGTCGAGTTGGACAAGCGCTACCAGAAGGCCGATTGGAGCAAGCGTCCCTTGTCCCCGGAGATGATGGAGTACGCCATGAAGGACACCTCGCTGCTGATCAGCCTCTATCGTCAATTGGAGGCCGAACTGACCGCCAAGGGAAGGCTTGCCTGGGTGGAGGAGGAGTCCGAACTGGTCGCGGGGGTCAGGTCCGCTTCCCGCGAGGGAGAGTTGATGTGCCTGCGCTTCAAGGGCGCCAACAAGATGAAGCCCCGGGAACTGGCCGTCCTTGAGGAACTGCTCCGTTTCAGGGACGAGAAGGCGCGCAACGCCGACGTCCCTCCCTTTAGAATACTCAGCAACGACCTGCTGCGCGAGTTGGCGGAGAAGCAGCCCCGCTCCAATTTCGAGCTGGTAGGCATCCACACCATGTCGTCCAAGCTGATCGAGAGGCTGGGGCGAGGATTGCTGCAAGCCGTTGCCGCCGGTCTGGCCGTGCCTCAGGACAAGCTGCCGCAGATGCAGTCCGGTCGCCGGCCGGTACTGGACAGGCTTCAGGACGAACGGGTCAAGAGGTTGAAGCTGTGGAGGGAGGCGAAATCCACGCAATTGGGGTTGGGGGTCGGTCTGGTCGCCAACAACACGCTGCTTGAGGCGCTGGCCGAGCCGGGGCCCCCGCAGTTGTCCCTGCTGAAACGCTGGCAGCGGGAAGCCTTCGGCGAGGAGCTGAACGGGTTGATCGCCTGAATCGGCAAGAGCGGAGCAGGGCGGCGGGAAACGCTGCACGTCGGCGGAGACGCCGTCCGGAAAAGGGTTGAATGAGAGTTAAAAAAGGCGGGACCGGGATGGCTGGTTCCGCCTTTTCACATGAGCCGCTTGTTATGCCTTCCTCCTGATGTATAAGTGGATGGCGGGTCGCAGCTTCTTGCGCCCCATCATGAGGCGATTATGAACCTTTACGTCGGCACCAGCGGCTTTTCCTATCCGGAGTGGAAGGGAAGTTTCTACCCTGAAGATCTCCCTGCCAAGCAGATGCTCCACTATTACGGCGAGCAGTTCCGAACGGTGGAAATCAACAACACCTTCCATCGCATGCCACAGGTGTCGGTCCTTGAGAACTGGGCCGACGCGGTGCCGAGCGACTTCAGGTTCGTGCTGAAGGCTCCGCAGCGGATCACTCACCTGCAGCGGCTAAAGGAGGTGGACGATTCCGTCTCCTATCTGCTTGAGGTTGCGGGGACGCTGCGCGATCGTCTGGGCGCGCTGCTGTTCCAGTTGCCGCCGAGCCTGAAGAAGGATCTGCCGCTGCTGCGGGATTTTCTGGCCTTGTTCCCCGGGCAGCGCCGGATCGCCATCGAGTTCCGACATCAATCCTGGTTCGATGAGGAAGTCTTCGACCTCCTGCGGCGCCATCAGGCGGCGCTCTGCGTGGCCGAGGCGGAGAACGATCTGGAGACCCCTCTGGTGGCGACGTCCGATTGGGGGTATCTGCGGCTGCGGCTCCCGGATTACCCTGATGAAGAACTGAAAAAGTGGGCGAAGCTGGTGCTGAGCCAGCAGTGGCGGGATGCCTTCGTCTTCTTCAAACACGAAGACGGCGGCAAGGGGCCGCTGCTTGCCAGGCGCTTTCTTGAATTGGCCGGCCAGCTGGGCGGATGATCCATTCACGGCAGGCAGGCATTGGAACCAACAGGGAGGCGATATGAGCAGCATGGGGATAATCTGGGGGATCGTCAAAGTTGCGGCGACAAAGATCCCTTGGGGAAGGGTGGTGGAGAATGCGCCGGCCGTGGTCGATTTGGTCGGTCGAGCCAAGGAGAGGTTGATGGCTTCGACGCAGGACGACCTTGCCGAGAGGTTGAAGGCGATCCACGAGGAAAACCAAAAGCTGGAAACGTTGCTGCTGAAGACGACCGATCATCTGCAAACTCTGGAAAAGACTTTGACGGTGGTGTCGGCCAGGCAAAAAATGTTGTCGATAGTCACCGGGCTGTCGCTGCTGATCGCTATTTCGTCCTTGCTGCTCTGGTTCGCCAGGTAGCACCGGTTTGCAGACGATTCTTTTTCCGTCAGCCGATGTCCCCCCACTGGAACTGCAGGATCGACAACACGGCCAGCCCGGCCGTTTCGGTGCGCAGTATGCGCCGCCCCAGCGACACCGGCGTGAAGCCGCGGGCAACCGCCTGCTTCACCTCATCGGCGCTCAGCCCCCCCTCGGGACCGACCACGACGGCGACGCTTTCCGGAGCGGCGTGCGCCTCAAGGCTCTCGCGCAGCCGGACGGTCTGCTCCCCCTCCCACAGCAATAGCTTCACCGTCTGCCGGGCTTCGGCCAGCACGGCGTCGAGACACCCTCCGATGATCACCTTGGGCGCCGAGCGGCGCCCCGACTGACGCGCCGCCTCCTGCACGATCTTTTCGCAGCGCTCAAGTCGCGCCGAGCTTCGCTCCCCCCGCAATTTCACCACCGAACGGTCCGCGCCGAAGGTGACCACCTCGGCTACCCCGAGTTCGGTACACTTTTGCAGGATCAGGTCGAGCTTTTCCCCCTTGGGGAGTCCCTGGTAGAGGGTGATCCGCACCCCCGCTTCCGGTTCGGGGGGGGGCTTCGGCGGCTGAGATGCGGACGGTGAGGGCTTTCGCCCCCACCTCCTCGATGACGCCGCATAACTGCCTGCCGCTGGCGTCGGTCAGCCTTACTTCGCTTCCCTCCTTCAGCCGGAGCGCGCGCGCCATGTGCCGATACAGCTCTCCGCTGATGGTCGCGGTGTCCCCGCAAACGGGGTTGTCGCCCAGAAAAAACGTGCGCATCGGCTACGGCGCCTTTCTGAAGGTGAGGCAGCTCCACTCGGCCTCGCTCGGACTTTCCACCAGTTGCAGCTCCGCAAAGCCGGCGCAGACGAAGGCCGCCTTTTCGGTGAGGATGCCCGACAGGATCAGCCAGCCGCCGGGGGCGACCCTGGCCGTCAATTGGCTTGCCAGCCGCACCAGCTCTTCGGCCAGGATGTTGGCGACCACCACGCCGTAGAGCTCGGTCAAATCGGCCAGGTCGGTGGTGGAGGCAGCTACCAGCCGTTCGACTCCGTTCAGCTCCAGGTTTTCCATGGTGACCCGCACCGCCTCGGGGTCTATGTCCACGGCGGTGATCCGGGTAGCACCCATCAGCGCCGCAGCTATGCTCAGCACTCCCGAGCCGGTGCCGACGTCGAGCACCCGATCGGGAAGCCGGCCGCCGCTCTGGTTGAAACAGATCCTCTCCAACGATTCCAGGCACATCTTGGTGGTGGGATGAGCCCCGGTGCCAAAAGCCATGCCCGGATCGATCTTGATCACCAGGTCGCCCGGCTGTTCCCGGTATTCCTCCCAGGTCGGTTTGATCACCAGCCGCTGACCGATGCGCACCGGCTTGAAATGAACCTTCCAGTTGTTGGCCCAGTCCTCGTTTCTGACCACGCTTATCACCGGCGGCGCATAGACGAAGCCGGCAAAGGCAGGGCCATTCTCAGCCAGGAACTGCTCGATTCTGATGCGCATCTCCTCCAGGGCATCGTTTAACGGCAGGTATGCCTTGACGGTCTTGATAGGGGAATCTTCCAAACTGTCGAGGGAAAAAGTATCCAGGTGCAGGTTCTCGATGCCGACGCCGTTGCCGGTGAGTTCCACCAGGAAGTCGGCAAGGGTGTCGACCATGTCGGCCGGTACTTCGCAGGCGATTTCAGCCCAATCTGTTTGCATGATGCGTTTGCTTCTCCTTTTTCGATGGCGATGGCGATAAAGTAGCAGAAAATTAAGGAAGATGACAACGAAAACCTTGACAATCATTAAAGATACGAGTGTAATTATAATTAAAATTTTGAGGTGGCAGCGCGCCTCGAGCAAAGCGAAGGTTTTCCCATTAAATTTTAGTTTTGCCTAAAATGAAAAAACATGGTATATATCTAATGAATACGGGAAATTTCTCAACAAATTAAACAGTTACCTCTCTGTTACTCAGGTGATGCCGTCATGAATCATGTTTATCTTCTTTCCGATGCAACCGGTGAAACAGTGGAGCGGGTGGCGCGAGCGGCGCTGACCCAGTTCAAGGATGCGGACGTGCGCCTGCACAGGATGGGGCAGGTGCGCAGCCGCGAAGACATCATTCGGGCGCTGGACGAGGTGAGCCGGCAGCCGGGCATCATTTTCTATACGCTGGTCAACTCCGAGCTGTCGCAATTCGTCAGGACCGAGACGGAGCTGCGGCAGTTGGAGGCGGTGGACTTCATCACGCCGCTTCTTTTCAAGCTGGCCGAGTTTCTGGAGATGCGCCCGCAGAAGCTTCCCGGGCTGCAGTACGAGATGAACTCCGAGTACTACCGCCGCATGGAGGCGGTGGACTTCACCGTCAAGCAGGACGACGGCCAGGAGCCGCGCAACCTGCATAAGGCGGATATCGTGCTGGTCGGCGTTTCCCGTTCCTCAAAGACGCCGCTTTCCATGTACCTCGCCCACAAGGGGTACAAGGTGGCCAACGTGCCGCTCGTGCAGGGGATAGATCCTCCCGCCGAGCTGGAGCAGGTGGTGCAGGAACGGGTGGTGGGGCTGATCATCGATACCCAGCGGCTGGTGGACATCAGGAGCGCGCGTCTGAGAAATCTCCGGCAGAGTCCGCGCGGCAGCTACGCCGATTATCGGCAGGTGGAGGAGGAACTGGCGCTTTGCCGCAGGTACTACCGGGCGCATCCGGCATGGCTGGTGATAGACGTGACTAACAAGTCCGTTGAGGAGTCCGCAGCGGAGATTTTGAGCCGACTGCATGGTGATATACGGCACGATTAGACGTTGGTGGTCGACGCATCGCAGGTACGACATATTAAAAAAGAGAGAGAGGGAATGGACATGAGAATTTTAGTGGTGGAAGACGAGAAGAAGGTTGCCAGCTTCATCAAGCGAGGGCTGGAGGAAGAGCAGTACGAGGTGCATACCGCGGCAGACGGCGAGGAGGGACTGAAGCTCGCGCTGGAGAAGGCGTTCGATCTGATCGTGCTTGACTGGATGCTCCCGAAAAAGGATGGCCTCTCCGTGCTGAAGGAGCTGAGGGAGAGAAAGAACGTGACGCCGGTGCTGATGCTGACCGCCAAGGATTCGGTGGAAGACATCGTCGCGGGCCTGGATTCCGGCTCCGACGACTACCTCACCAAGCCGTTCGCCTTTGCCGAATTGCTTGCCAGGGTCCGTGCGCTGATGCGCAGAAGCGAACTCGACCGCGGCGCGGAAATCCGTTTCGGCGATCTGCGTCTGGACCCGGTCACCCACAAGGTCTGGCGCAAGGACAAGGAGATCGACCTGACCGCCAAGGAGTACGGCCTGCTTGAGTACTTCATGCGCAACCCGCACCAGGTGTTGACCAGGACCATGATCGCCGAGCACGTTTGGGACTACACCTTTGACAGCTTCACCAACATCATCGACGTCTATGTCAACTACCTGCGCAAGAAGATCGACCGCGAAGCCGACAAGAAGCTGATCCATACGGTCAGAGGGGTCGGTTACATCCTGAAAGAAGAGGAATAGAGCGGGACTCGGACTTTTTCTCGGTTTGCTGCTGCCTTGACGGGCGACTTTGGACGCATTTTGCGGCCTGGGTCGCCCGTTTTTTTTTGGCTTTTGAGGGCGGCGGCGACTCTTGGCTCTCATGGGAGTTATGGGAAATATGGGAGTTATGGGAGTTATGGGAACTTAGAGTTGGAGCTGGAGCTGGGGAGCTGGGAGCTGGGGAATTATGGGGGCTTGACAAAAGGGTGGGACGTTATTAGCTTTAGCAACAAATTTTTCTCGGGAGGTTGTCATGCGGGCTGCGATCTTGGCAAGATTTCTGGTAGTAACTATGCTCTTTTCTACGCTTTTCTCAGGGGCGGCTCTGGCTGCCACGATTACCCCGGACTTCGTCAGGCTGGCGAAGAGGCTGAAACCGGCGGTGGTCAACGTCAGCACTTCGCACACTATTACGCCGAAAAAACGCCCCTCAATGGGTAACGATCCCTTCCAGGAGTATTTCGACCGCTTCTTCGGATCGCCTCAGCATCCGTTTAAACAGAAAAACCTGGGCTCGGGCTTCATCATCAGCGAGGACGGCTACATCATCACCAATAATCATGTGGTTGCCGACGCCGACGAAATTAAGGTCAAGCTCTCGGACGGCAGGGAATTCAAGGGACAGGTGAAGGGACGGGACGACAAGTTCGATATCGCGCTGGTCAAAATCGACGCCACGGGACATCTCCCGGTGGCTCCGTTGGGCGACAGCGACAAGATCGAGGTCGGGGAGTGGGTGATGGCGATCGGCAACCCGTTCGGACTGACTCAAACGGTCACGGCGGGTATCGTCAGCGCCCAGGGACGGGTGATCGGCAGCGGGCCGTACGATGACTTCATCCAGACCGACGCCTCGATCAACCCGGGGAATTCGGGCGGACCGCTCTTCAACTCCGACGGCGAGGTGATCGGCATTAACACGGCCATCCTCGCGGGGGGACAGGGGATCGGCTTTGCCATCCCGATCAACATGGCCAAGTCCGTCATCACCCAATTGAAGGAGTCGGGGAAGGTGACGCGCGGCTGGATCGGAGTGTCCGTGCAGTTGGTGACTCCGGAGCTGGCGAAGTCCTTCGGGCTGGACCGGGAGCGCGGCGCGCTGATAGCGGAGGTGATGAAGGACGGCCCTGCCGAGAAGAGCGGCCTCAAAGGGGGCGACATCATCCTGGAGTTCGACGGCCATCCTATTCACGAGATGAGCGAACTGCCGAGGCTGGTGGCCGGCACCCGGGTCGGCAAGAAGGCGGAGGTGCTGGTGCAGCGCGACGGACGACAGGTGACGGTGCCGGTTGTGGTCGAACAGTTGAAGGATGGCGCCGAGGACCTGGTGGCCCGCCCTAACGACCGGCTCGGCTTGAAGGTGGCGGAATTAACCCGGGAGCGCGCGGAGCAACTGGGGGGCAAGGGCGATCGGGGGGTGGTGGTCACCGAGGTACAGCCGGACAGTCTTGCCGATCAGGCGGGGATCGCGGAGGGCGACGTGATCAGGGAGATCAACGGCGTGCGCATCTCCGGGGTGAGCGATTACGGCAAAGCGATCGCCTCGGTGAAAAAAGGCGACTACGCCAAGCTGCTGCTGCGGCGCGGCAACTCTTCGCTGTTCGTGGCGATCATGATCAATTAGTTTAGCAGCTGCAGGCCGGCATCCTCGCGCACGGATCACCGCGGTTTCGCACCCGCATCGATCCGTGCGCTTTTTTAGTCGAACCTCCACGCCGGCCCGGCGCTAGCTCCCGTGGAATGCTGCCGACAGTTCCCGCCGCAGTTGCTCCTCCGCTCCCAGGTGTCTGGGGGAGAAGTGGAACGGGATCACCCGCTGAACTCCGGCTTCGCGGGCTATTTCCCCCGCTTGCCGGGCCGTCAGGTGAGCCCGGTCGCGGGCCCTTTCATGATCCGCGTGCAGGAACACCGCCTCGATGAAAAGGTAGTCCGCTCCCCGCGCCAGTTCGACGATCCGCTCCAGGTTTCGCGGCGTGAAGGCGGTATCGGTCACGTAGGCGATCTTCTCGCCGGCAACGATTTCCAGCACCTCTCCTTTCAGCTCCCCGACGGTGAACTCCCTGCCCGCCTCGCCTTGCTTTGCGCCGGCCATGATCGGATAGTGGTCAGGCTCCCCGCGCAGCACCGCGCTTTTCAGCTCGGAAAGCCAGGGACCCACCGGTACCCCCAGTTCGGCCAGCCGGTTCTTCATGAAGTTGACGTGCTGCTTCTCCTGGAAGGCAAAGGCCAGGCAGGGGATGCCGTGCTCCAAAAAGACGGCCCTGATGCGGAGGTTTTCCTCGTCCAGGATGACGCCCTCAGGAAACGAGACCGGCTCCTCATGCTCTCTGGCAAAGGCGCGCTTGGAACTGAAACGGGCCCGCACGCCGCTGCCGTCGGCATGAAGCTCGCTGACCGTCAGGGTGAACACGGTAGGATAGCTGCCGATCAGGTTCCAACTGTAGGAGGCCAGCCGGTTTTCCACCTGGCGCAGGATGCCGGGCGGGCCGAACAGGTTGACCTCTTTGTCGCGCCCGAGCATGATCCGGAGCAAGCGATCAAAGCCGATGAAGTGGTCGATGTGGGTGTGGGAGATGCAGACGTCGCTGATCCTCAGCAACTTGCGCGCGCCGAGCGGCGCCAGGTCGCCGAGGTCGAAAAGCATCGCCCGGCGCGCGAAAAGAAAGTCCAGGTAGAGACCCGGGTCGTGGAAAGGCGGATTTACCAGCGTGGGGAGAAAATGCGGTGTCATGCGGCGGCTCCTTCGGGGAGACTCCGTTTCGCCGGGCTCGATTCAGGGGGTTAGCGATCCAGCTTTTCCTGGTCCTCGGCGATGAGTTTCTTTACCGTGGCGATCAATAGTCCCACGATCAGCAGAAATGCCATGTCCTGTAGCGAGTTCCAGTACCTGATGCCGGTGTCCGAGTAACTGAAGTAATCGGAAACGAAGCGGGCGGCACCGGCGGCGACGCAGATGCAGAGCGCGCCCCAGCGTCCCAGCAGCCAAGCCTCGATGGCCACCGGCACGGCATAAAAGATCAGCAGCGAATAGTCGCCGGTCAGGTAGTCCACGTAGCCGAGCAGCACCACCATGATGAAGCCGATCAGCATGATCAGCCAGGGAGGGAGTTTCCGGAAGGTCTTCTGCATCTCGTTCCTCGTATGACGCACAAGAGTCGCCGGCACCGGCGAAGCGCCTTGCGCGTCACTTGCATATATAGTTTTCAATCGAGGACCGCAAGACAAAAAGAGGGGGACCGGTGCGCGGTCCCCCTCTTTTCCAATAGCTCTCTCCGCCATGCCGTTGGTTCGGGGCCTCACAGCGAGTTCCCAATCAGGTGGGCTTCGGTAGATCGTTTTAGGCAATTCCCGCGCAATGGGGCAGCACACCACGATCGAAACAGTTGCCCGTTCAATGAATTATTCCGCAGGGGCGTTGTCACCTAACGGGCAGGGCAGAGAGAACAAAGAATGTATGCAGTTGCATTCTATGCCCGCGGCCGCGATAAATCAAGACGCTTTTTCTTGGCGCAGATCAAGAATATCCGCCCGGACCACGGGTTCGTAACGCTGTTGCTTTTTTGGGCGTATCACGTACAATGCGCCCACTACAGCTTGTTGAGCGGAGGGACCATGCATCTCAAAGATGAACAGATCGGGCGCCTGGCGGAGAAGGTGTTGGGCGATCTGGAGCGCGCCGGACTGATTACCCAGAAGCAGGGGAGGGGAACGATCCTGGAGGCGATCAAGTCCGCCATCGGCGCCGACCTGAAAACGGAGGCGGCCCTGGAGCGGGACGCGGAGGCGCTCCTGGAGCAGACGCTGCGCAGCGTCGGGGGCGAGGGGATCGACCGGCACAGGATGTTGAAGATGATCAAGGACAAACTGGCCAAGGAAAGAAAGATCGTGCTGTGAGCGCCCGCGCCGCCGCCGGGAACGGAAAAAAGTCCGCACCGCGATAGATGCGAAGGGCGCTAAGAAAACCACGGAGAGGGATACCATGCATATTTCGGAAGACCGCATCTCGCACATAGCCCACAAGATCCACGACAAGCTCTGGAACGACGACCTCGCCGACTTCTCCGACGAGAGGCGCGCCCTGGAGTCGATCAAGGGATCGATCGAGTCGTTCTTTTCTTTCATGGGGCAGATCGACCAGTCGGTCCGGGACAAGCTTGCCTCCTACAGCCAGGCCAAGGTTCCGGGAAGCCGGGAGTGGGAGATCCTTTACCAGAAGTTCTACGCCGAGGAATTGGCCAAGAAGAGGTGGTGAGCCGGCGCTAGCGGGTTGGCGCCGTGGCGAGATAAAATTATTTTTATTCGCCCCTTGATTTTTGCAAACATGCTGTTTATATTTAGCAGGCAATTAGCACTCAGCTGTTTTGAGTGCTAATATTTTTTCTATCACTAGGGATCTCGCATCTCAAAGAAAGGAGAGTAAAGGCATGAATCTTAGACCGCTGCAGGACCGTATCATCGTGAAGAGGGTTGAGGAAGAAACCATGACCGCCGGTGGACTCTACATTCCGGAGACCGCCAAGGAAAAGCCGCAGCAGGGCGAGGTGGTGGCAGTCGGCAAGGGGAAGAGGGGAGAGGACGGCAAGGTGTTCCCGGTCGATCTGAATGTGGGCGACAAGGTGCTGTTCGGCAAATACGCCGGCAGCGAAGTCAAGCTGGACGGCAACGACTTCCTGATCATGCGCGAGGACGACATCCTCGGCGTCGTCGAGAAGTAAGCAGTTAAGCTCCCGCGTCTCTTTTGGCGCTGGCGGCTTCTGCCGGTTTTTCTGAAGAGACTATCAATCATCCCAAGGAGGATATTTAACATGGCTGCAAAGATCATCAAGTTCGACCAGGACGCGCGCAACTGCATCCTTAAAGGTGTCAATACCCTGGCAGACGCAGTGAAAGTGACCCTGGGCCCCAAAGGGCGCAACGTCGTCATCGAGAAGTCCTACGGAGCTCCGCTCATCACCAAGGACGGCGTCACCGTCGCCAAGGAAATCGAGCTGGACGACAAGTTCGAAAACATGGGCGCCCAACTGGTGAAGGAAGTCGCCTCCAAGACCTCGGACGTTGCGGGCGACGGCACCACCACCGCCACCGTGCTGGCCCAGGCGATCTACCGCCAGGGTTCCAAGCTGGTCGCAGCCGGCCACAACCCGATGGAAATCAAGCGCGGCCTGGACAAGGCAGTAGAGGTGCTGGTCGCCGAGCTGAAAAACATCTCCAAGCCGATCAAGGACCACAAGGAAATCGCCCAGGTAGGCACCATCTCCGCCAACAACGACAAGACCATCGGCGACATCATCGCCGAGGCGATGGAGAAGGTCGGCAAGGAAGGGGTCATCACCGTCGAGGAAGCCAAGGCGATGGAGACCACCCTTGAGACCGTCGAGGGGATGCAGTTCGACCGCGGCTATCTCTCCCCCTATTTCGTGACCGATCCCGAGCGGATGGAAGCGAACATGGAAAACGTGAGCATCCTGATCCACGACAAGAAGATCTCCAGCATGAAGGACCTGCTCCCGGTACTCGAGCAGACCGCCAAATCGGGGCGCCCGCTGCTGATCATCGCCGAGGACATCGAAGGCGAGGCGCTGGCCGCGCTGGTCGTGAACAAGCTGAAGGGCGTCCTGAAGGTCCTGG